>NZ_BFAZ01000011.1 GCF_003114815.1 Leptospira ellinghausenii | reverse complement strand
GATATCTTTCAAGATAAACTCCAGTATCCCTTTGATTATATGTAACGCTCGTTGGAACTTTGATCGACATTCCAATGATTTCTTCATTTGATTTTCCAATAAGTCTCGGATCATTTTGAATGAGTAAATCAATTCTATCAGGAGAACCAAAGTATTTCCTCGCAAGGATTTCTAACGTTTCCCCGGGTTTTACTTTAATGTAAGAGGAATTTTGCGCCAAATTTTCATTATTTGCGAGCATCAAGACGGTTGAAATAGTTCCAAGAGCTATCTGAACGTTTAGAATTGATAAAACAGCGGGATCCACAGCTGCTTCGATTTCGAAATCGCTTACTGCTCCAGATGTAAGAACATTGTCTAAAACTGAATTTGGGATTTCTTGAGCATCAATCTCAGATTGGGAACTAGTTGTACTAACTGGAACGATAGGTATATCCAGAGCTCCGATGGAAGGTACTGTTTGATTTGGGAAAAGAGATTGCAATAGTAATTCTTGAAACTGATTGGTCTTTTTCTTGAGTGGCCCACCTGCTTTGGAAATTGCACGAAGAGATTCTTTGTTTGTTGCTTCGAAAGATTTTAGAGCATCTTTCATTCCTTCCGCTAAATTGGCAATATCGGTATATAGTTCAGTAATCCCTTTCAGGTAACTAAGTGGCCCAGATAAATCAGAAAGAAATTCTTCAAAAGTAACCAATACACCTGAAACCATTTGTTTAAGATCTGGGAGTGGCGCACGCCGATTCTTCCCACGGGCAGACTCGTCTTTGATTCCGATGAAATTTAAATTCCAATACCAAGTATGGGGATCTTCTTTTGATTGTGATATTTTGAATCCATTTTTATCGAATGCGACTTCCCAATGCGAATCACGATCATAATCATGAAAAACCATCTGGATATCTTCCGAGTTAAAAGATTCCGTACCAAATGCAGATGCGACACTATATATATCAAAAGCATTTGGATAAAATGAACTGAAAGTCGGAACTCGAGATTTGAATTTTTCTTTATCACGAGCTTCCTGCATAAGG
This sequence comes from Leptospira ellinghausenii, assembly GCF_003114815.1. Classification (NCBI taxonomy): domain Bacteria; kingdom Pseudomonadati; phylum Spirochaetota; class Leptospiria; order Leptospirales; family Leptospiraceae; genus Leptospira; species Leptospira ellinghausenii. The sequence goes on along the minus strand of NZ_BFAZ01000011.1, from coordinate 78,531 downwards.
TATACTAAATCAAAGAAGTCTAAATAACCTGCCTTCTTAATGGGATTTAAATCTTCCAATTCTCCAAGAAGTGCATTCCCTACGCCTGCCAATCCTGGCATTGGTTTCCTAACGGGTTTCCCCGTATAATGCGCGTATATTTCTCCAGATAAACTTATTTGAGAAATTCCATTTCCATTATCAACTACCTGCGCACCATTGTAAGTTGGTGTCACAGAAACATTATAAGTGAATGTATGATCCATCCGGGAGAGTCCAAGTAGAAAGAAATACTCTCCCAAAGTGATATTAGGTCCATATTTGACACGAGATAGAAATTCTACTGAATATGCACCTGTGGCAGAATAGCCACCAGTGTTATTTGTTACGCTCGTCGCAAGAGATCCCATTGGGGAATGGACAAAGCATCTATTCCCTTAGAAAATCAACTCATTTACATCAAAAATGCTTGCAAAATGAGTCCATTAGTTCCCTTGTCACTTCCCATGTCTACGGCGTATGCACCTCGAACATTTCTAGCCTACTTTTCCAATATTATGGCTTATATTGTGGGTGCAGGAGTCCGTCTTACAAATTGGAAACCAGGTTCTAGAATCAGAACATTGGTAGAAGCAATCGCGTTACAATTATCGAGAGGTGATGCTGAATTTTTTGCCGGATACCAATATGCAAGAGACAACGCTTGTTATGACTCTTTCAATTTCGGATTGTTACCTGGTAACAAAGCAACAGGTTACATTAGGTATAATCATACAGGCCACACTTCCAATATAGATATCCCCATATTTGCGATTTCACTTTTTGGAATTACCTACAAAACAATTCAACCAACCACTCTCCTCGTTGGAGATACTTCAGTTGATATTGATATAATCGCAGATGAGTTAGGGACAAAGGGAAATTTAGTACCTCTAGAAATAGACACGGATCAAGGAAAAGGTGAAATCTATAATCCAAATGATCCGAATGAAATCCTTACTTATGATAGAATTTTCAATCCAGTAAACATAACTGGTGGCACAGACCAAGAAACAGAAGAATCAAGACAGGCAAGATGGCAAGAATTCATCACAAATCTTGCACGTTCAACTCTATCTGGTATTCGATCAGCTGTAAGGTCTGTCCCTGGTGTAGTCGATTCTTTCGTAACAGAAAATATAAATCCGTATACAGGCGATCCAGAAACTGGGTGGATCAATGTTTATATTTCTGACGGTACAGGAAGTGTGGATCCATTGATTGTTGCAGCTGTTAGAAACAAGATCGATGGAATTGAAGGGACCGATGAACTTGGATACCGAGCAGGCGGGACAACCCTCTATGTAGGCAATATCTTAACTCAAGCAATAAACGTAGACTATGAACTAGATGTTTTACTCACAAGTTCAGTATCTAACGCAACTTTTAAGTCACTTGTCGAGACATCGATCTCGAATGCTGTGAACCGACTTTCGAATGGATCCGATGTGTTGCTCGATTTAATGAGAGCAGCTGCACTAAATTCGCACCCTGATATTTTAAGGATCCGTTTCCTTACTCCTTCCTCCGATGTTTCCGTACCTTCCGGGGCTCTCCCAAAGATCGGAGGAACTGGTGGTGGCACCATTACCAACTCAGCTATCAATAGGATTCCAAGGCCATGATTTTCGATTATTTATCGCTTTTTGGCCGATTTGGTAAAGTTTTCAAAGCAATTCTTTACGATTCAGATAAAACAGAAAAGCAAACTATCTCCAATATCAATGATATCAATAAAGGAGGAATTCATAACGCTATTGAATGGCATATGCGAGTCATTTATAGACTGTTAGATGAATTCCCATTAACTCGGGCGAAAGGTTTCTTGCTTAGAGATTGGGGTAGATTTCTTGGAATTGTAAATGATGAAGGTTTGGGAGACGACGATTACAGAGCAAAAATCATCGCTAGGTTATTATCAATCGTAGGTACTAAAAACATCATCAAAGGACTAATTCCTGAATCCTCAGATGTTTACTTAAGAGAAGGCAACCAAATGGGCTGGTTTTTAGATGTCTGCTATTTGGATACTCCTGCCTATCCTGACAAAATGGTTGGAGCTGTTTTTGCATTTCAACATAACGCGCTATATATATTATTTCGAACTTTATACGATATTAACCTTCCTTTGCTTCGATCGATTTACGAATTGAAATCGGCTGGAATTGGAGTCTTTGCGGGAACAATAGTTGAACTCCCAACATTGACGCAAATGTATTTAAATTATGGATTCATAGATAGAGATTATCTCGGAGAATAAAAATGCCAATAGTATCGGTTCCAGTCACGACAAGCACCAGAAAGAAAACAATTTACAATTCTAATCAAAGGGTAAATGCAAAAACAATTGGCAATATTCCAGGATTAGAGGATGATTTAGTGCTCTACCCAAAGTCTATTGCGATGATTATTCGTGAACTCTTTGATGTTTTACCAACTGATAAACAATTTTTCAATGGGAACGTAGAAAGTTTTGATACAACAGAAATCGTAACTAAAGAAGGTGCATACCTAGTTGGAGATGACATCTATTACCTTGAAGCATTAACGCTCGTACCAACTGCAGCAGGCTTTTGGGGGTTTTTCGAAATTGAGCTAGAAGCTGTTGATTCAGACCCTGCAAGTTTACAATTCTTTGATGTATCAACAAACACAGTTAGTCAGCAAGTTGTTAAGACAAGGAAGTCTTACAATATTAAAGTCTACGAAAACTATAATACCACTGCATCCTTCCCTACTCTCACGCCTGGTAGAATAAAATGGATTGAATTCAAGAAAGATGCTGCATTCGGAAATATAATCGAAGTCAAAAAGCTACTCAATTCGGTAGTTTTGCCAAAAGATAAATCTGGCACTTTAGCATTACTAGAAGAGCAAACTTTTATAGGACTAAATGATACTCCGTCATCATATAGCGGGCAAAAAGGTCGAGTGCCAGTTGTAAACCAAGCAGAAAATGGGATTATTTTTCAACAGCAATTTGGATTATTAGATTCAAAGTGGAGTTCTAGAAAATTCAGTCCTTCCCCATCGGAACCTTGGTTTCGAAAAGATTTAGATCAAACCTTTAATATATCTAACTGGCCTCTACTTGTTCCTGAATTAAGAAATACCAAGTGGGAAATTGGCTCTGTTTCTGTTTTCAATGTTATTGGATTTACTACTGGAACTGTAACACGATTACAATTAGAGGATACTCTTATTGCCAGAAATTTAATCCGTGCACTTTTGGAAGATTACCATTTTTCCAAGTCTTATACTCCTTCTACAAATGCCGACGGTGCTGATAGTGACTCTGAAATTTCAGCTTGGTCATTTATTGTAAGAATTACTTCTGATATCGGAGCAGGAACCAACGCTCCAAAATCAGGTCAGGAGTTTAGAATTCGATATCTATCTTCATTGGCGAATACCTTATCTGTTACGAATAGATATATTTGTATAGATAAAGACACATCTTCATTGGCATCAACTGGAACTGGGACTATTGAAATTTACCCATTCCGAATGGCTTCTGGAGGAACACCAAATACAACACAAGCTAGGTGGAGAAAGACTGGGGAAGCAGGACTCATGACTCCAGGATCGACTTTCTATTCTGGAACAGATTTAGTTGAAGTCCCTGCAAATTCACGTGTAAGAGATAGAGGACAATTGCATTATCATACCTATCAATTATCAGCGGGTGCCACAGGCTTTTGGTTAGAAGGTGGTGGATCTCTGGCAACTGGTGGTGGAGGTGCTGGGAATCCATCTGGTCAAATGTCAATTCTAGGACCAATTGCAAGTCCAACGGATGGAACACCTAGAACAGGTCCAGGAGCTAGAGGTAGGGAATCTGTAGAATACCTCTATGGGAATGGCGTAATTTATTTAACTTAGAGGACAAAATGTATTATTTAATCAAAAACGACACGCTAGTTGATCAATCGGAGATTGAATCTGATTTACTTCTAATTTCAGAAAACGGAATGTTTATCACAGATTCTTGGCCTCCGACTGGCAAAAAATTTGAGAATGGTAATTGGAGAGAAAAAACCATTTCGGAAAAGACTGAAGATGGTGAGATCTCCCTCGAAAATCGAAGATTGATTTTAAAAACAGAAATCCTCAATTTCCTTTCTATGAAACTTGAACAAGGAGTTCAATTTCATGGTTTCAATTTTCAAGCGCGAGAAGAGGACTTAATTCGAATGTCTCTCGCAATAAAGAAAATAGAACTCGGAGGATCATGGTCAGGTTTTTGGAGAGATAGCGTAAATCAATGGAGAGAACTAACATCAGAGCAATTGAATGAACTCGCTCTCACTGCTGGAAATTTTTGGGAAACCTGTTTTCGTAAATCACGTACATTGATCGATGAATTACCTTCGAAAAATAAAACTCAACTAGCAAATTACAATATTCAGGCGGCTTGGGATGCAATCAACTAACAAGCCAATAAAGAATATCAAGTTCAATACAAGTTCTCATAAGGAAGTAAACTAAAATGACCTTTTGGGATTTTGCTCACTTGCATTTCTTTGAATTATTTTTTCTGTTACTCTCTATAACTTTCATTTTTGCAATGATTTTCTGGTTTCTTGTATTTTTGATTAATAAGTATTCTTTGAATCTCACATCAAAATGGTTAAACTTAAAATCAGAAAAGATTCCTCTTTCGGAATACGTATCTAGAGATACACTTGTATTTGGACAGTTAAGCACACTCAGAGAATATTCGAATGCTGAAATTGCAGCAGTATTTTCACTCCATAATGGTGGAAAATTCAATAACGGTATTTCAGTTCAAAAATGGTCACTAACTCATGATTGCTGCGCAGATGGATCTTTTCCGTTTTACGATAAAAGCTTAAAGTATAGAGACCAACTAATCTCACAAACTGATTGGGTAGCCAATGCGATTATTGAAGATTTATATTTTTTAGATATTTCGACAATGCGAGAAACATCTGCCTGGCGCAGGGAATTTGTACGCAATTCAATTGTTTCATGTGTATTTAAACTCGTACAAACAAATGATGCACAGGAACTTATTGTTGGGTTATTCTTCAGGGATAACATAATTGATAAGTCCACTTTTGATTCAAAAAAGCTAATCGAATACTCTGACCGAATTTCATCAATACTCAAAACAGGAATGGATAACTTATGAACAAAATTCTAAATTTACTTCTACCAATTTTAAGATTAATTCTTAATCACGAAAAATTACAGAAGAAATCAAATAACTGGAACGACTCCCCTATCGCCTCAAAGAAAACTGAGACCTTACGATCTGAGATCCCAATTCCAGAAACCAGCGAGGAACCTAAATTTTTCCATCCAGTTCGGATTGTTTCTGAAAGAGTTACATCACCGTATGGATATCGAACTTTGAACATCGATGGGAAAGCAATCAGGCAGTTTCACATAGGAACTGATTTCGGAGGTTCTGGGCCGGTATATGCTGTGGAAGATTCGATTGTTGTGAAGGCTTTGGCTGCCGACAAAAAGCATCCAGTTAGATTTGCGAAACGCGGGGGAACCTGGGTAGATCTTATCAAAGCAAAGGAAATCCCATCCGATCGCGCATGGACTCCATATGTCATCTTGAAAGGGATTCATACAGGGAATGAGTACAAATACAAACACGTAGATCCATCGGTCGAAGTAGGCGCTGAGGTAACGGCTGGTACTGAAGTCGGTAGAAGTGGGAATTTTGGATATTCAATGGGAGCTCATTTACACTTTGAAGTTTGGAAGAACTCAAAGACAGTCGATCCAGTGAATTTTTTAAAATCTTTGGAACTCGTAAAATGAATTCTGTCGAAGCAATTGCGGAAGGATATAGGATCTTGTGTTTGCACAAAAATCTTCCGCAGGAAGCGAAGGATCTCATGGAAACTCTGATTAGAACAAACTTCAAATTAGAAAAAGAAATTTTAGAACTCAAAAAAGGAAAAAACAATGGTTGAATTTTTATCTTCGGCAATCCCTCAAGCAGTCACATCGACAATCTACATCGGAGCAGTCATTATTGTATCTCAGGCTGTCTTTCGATTTATTCCAATCAAGGCAGTCCTCTTGCACAAGAAGAGAATGGTATTTATCATCGCAACTTTGATTGCGATTCCTCCGAATATTCTTTATTGGATTACAGCTCCAGAAAACTTCCAATACTGTGTTGAATTTTCATTCGTACAGGAACCTATCTGCAATGAACTACCGGGTTGGACTTTGTCTCTATATCAAAGTGCATTCTTATTTTTGAGTTATCTTCTTTCTCAATTTCTATATGACAAACTCGCTAGAAAAATGTTTGAGAAAGTTGGTTTTGTCCCTAAACAAATCGATGAGGAAATCCAATGAAACTAATCGAACGATTGCGACTTTTAATTCAAGCAAATGTACCTGGTCTTATTTTCTGTGTGATTGGGATTTTTGCTATTTTGTTTTTTAGGGAATCATTAAAAGACCTGTTCCATTCACCGCGGATCCCTGTCGTAATTCAAAACTCAGGTAAAAAGGCTAACTATGGACCCGATATCACTTTTCTAGAGTGTCTAGGGATCCAACACTCTTGTATTTATGATAATATTCGTTCCGGAACTGAAAAGTTTATCATAGAAAATTGCGAAGATGAAAACTTTTGCACATTAGAAATATCTACTTACAAAAACAGGAAACGAAAATGAAACCATTCCTAATCTTTTTATTTTTACTTTGCGCCTGCTCAACACCGCCCAAAAAAATAGAATACTCCCCTTCTTCTCAGGTTGGATGCATGAATATTCAAGAAGTAAAAGCAAGACTTGCCTGTATAGGCCGACTAGTTAAACAACTAGAAGGTATTCGTAATGCAGTGATCTCTGTAGAAGTAGAGAATTTGGAAAGGATTGATTCTGAATATGTAAATACAAAGGAAACTTATTGTTTCACCTCCCAGGAGAGTGGAGAAAAATATTTATGCTTCGAAACACAAGTCGCAAAATATGATCCGACTACACTTGGGAAAATTTATTCATTTGGAATAAAATTTGGATTTGGATTCTTAGTTGGAATAGTTACAGGGATCGGAATATCAAATTAAACTTACCTAAGTCTCAAATGGGATTTAGCTCTTTCGGAGGATAGAATCCCTCTATCTCCGGAAGAGTTGCTGTAAAAAACCATGAAAAGATAATTACAGAATTGGTTTCCTTATCGACAGATATTTTTATCAATTCGCGGTCAATTCCATCATAAGTTCGGAATACCATACCTGCGACAGGTACCACTTTATTGAATTCACTTATTGTCATTTGGTAAATCCTGAAAACTTGCTTCTACTAAATATTGATAAACTAGACCGTTAGCGTTTGGATCTTTAAAGTAGAGCTGCATTTTGAGTCCAATAAGTGGCATACTCTGGTCAATGGAGGAATGCAATTTACCATCTTCAAGGGTTAGTCTCATTCTTTCGAATACCTTTTCCAATTGTAAATATACCTCTCGAGAACCTTCTATCCCAAGTAACGAATCCATTTCTTTTTTATTTTGCCACGTATTGTCCATCGATTACCTTCTGCATTCTATCAGCTATTTCGTTAAAACCCTTTTCGATCCAATAACTCACTCTATCCTCCGAACATAAGAGCTCATACTCGGAATGGCATTTCCAGCATTGGCAAACGATTAAGTTTTTATCACATGGGTTATTTTGTTTATACAAAGCATATTTTTTGAATAAATGGCTCGGAGTTAAATACAATACGCTCTTGCATGTGATACAAAATTGTGCCTTTTCAGATTGCATGAATTCTCGCATCGCAGTTTTAATTTCTATCGTACGCCGGTGCATCTCTAGCTATATCTTCCTTGCATGAAATTCAGCAGGTAATGGCGACAGTTCAATTATCTTAGGAAATTTGTCGAAATGAAACACCTTAACCATGAAATCGTGTTCTCCAGAGATCTGTTCAATTTCTTGGTGAAATCCAACTCCGAATATTGTAGTACCACTTATAACCTGATTTGATTCTAGATTTGCTTTGGCTTCTTCCTCTGAAATATCCCAAGGTATTTCATGTTCGTAATCTCCGTAATAGAGCAAAGCAGGATATAGGTTCTCGCTTTTTTCATACTCTTGAACCAATGCTAAATAGTGGCCTGGGGAATAGCATCTTTCGGTAATTTTTTCAGCGGTTTTAATCAATCTTTGATTAGGTGTTAGTTCACTCATGCCTTCACCCATTTCAAATTGTAGTAAATCATATGCCGTTCAAAGTCATTATAGTCTTCAAATTTTATTGGACCATAGCCAATTCCTGGAGTTCCAAATCGACAGTAACCTTGAGAAGAAATTCCTAGTATTGCAACTCGTTCGTATTTTTTCTTTTCATCACCAAAAAATGGTTCTTCAGTTTCTAGCAGAACAATTGCAGTTTTACCTTCCTTAATAAAACCCCAAAGTTCATGATAGTTGGCTGATAAAACTTCTTTATAAATTTCATTTAGATTTGGACTATTCATCCTTCACACTCCCATTCTCAAATAAAGTCCAGTATATCAACTTCCCCTCAAACGGCTTGTTGAACCATCTCCAGAAATCTTCCAATGAATCAAAGCCATCATTCTTAGCAAATTCTAAGACACCTGCACCACGATAAACGGTTTCACCAAAACTAATGGATACTCTTTCCTTATTTGGATCGATTATCAATTGAGACGCTCTATTACATCTTCCAAGTGCAAACTGTTTGTAGTTTCGAGTTCGAACACCAATTGAAAACTGAATGATTCTTCCTGGCCTCCATCGATCGTGTTCATCAATGCGAGCAGTATGGATCTTTCTGCCATCGAGAATCTTTTGCGGGAAGTGAGTGAATTTAGGCTCCTTCCCTCCCCATGGAAAAACTGTTGAGAATCCAAGAATCATAATTTTGTGACCGAATTTTTTGAAGAATCAAGTATGGTTGGCTTTCCAACCCAAGCACCAATGACAAAAAAAACTAAAGCTGAAAGGCTCCCCACTAACAAATAATTTATAAGCAATTGACTCTTGTAGATTAAGATAACTTCTTTCATATTGCTAACTCGGCGTACAGATCGGGAAACTTTCGAAAATAGATGGAGTGTGCATTGAAACGATCTCATTAAGTCTTTTAATTTCCAAACCTTTCTCCTGAAGTTTTCGTTCCAAGATTCTGTATTTTACTGAGTGAATGTATTCCACTCCTTCGATGATCACGACTTCTTGCATTTGGTTCTCCTATGGTTCCCAATAAAGACGGGGATTAAATCCCCGATTTGAAATGTTGTTTATGCTACAGCTATTGAATCCGCTGCCTGGATCCTTTTAGTTCTCTTTTTAACAGGTTTTACGATCTGATCCGCTACTTCCTCTTGAGGGAATTGCTGGATAGCTTCCAGTCCTCTCGGTTTATCATTTCGAAGTTTATTGATTCTCGAACGCTTCTTTACCGCTGATTTCTTTTTAGCAGAAGGTTTCTTCCCAGATTTTTTCTTCTTTGTTTCAGAATCTAGAAAAATGGATCCCACTCTTCTAAATCTCCAAGATTCAAAGGGGAAAATATAACAATTCCCATTGTCGTGTTGAACAAGTAATTTGATATCAAGATGATGAATTGCATTTGTTCTTTCCTGATTTTCTGGAAATTTTGGCAAATCAAATCCAACGACCACTGCAAATTCTTCAGTTGAAGGAACTTGGTGAGTTTTGCATTCCGGGATCCATTGAACAATATCACCTTTTTTGAACTTTGTTTTTTTTGCTAAAAAAACTTTTGCTGCATCATAGATTATTGTATTATCCTGTCTGACTTTTACAGTTTCCACCTTTTTAGGGTTCCCTTTTCCTAATTCATTTATTGCATCCCATAAAGATACAAACCATAGAACCACTCGATTCCACTTTACTCTTAAATTACTCATTTTATTTTATTCTCCTTTTTTAAAAATAAAAACTATCCAATTAAAATCTGAGGTTGCTTTCCATCTAGGTAAGCCTGCTTTACTTTCGGGATTACCTCCTCTGCCACTGTGCTTCCATTTGGCATTACAATGTATGGAAGAAACTCTTCATCAAATGTCGCAATTCCACATTCCAGCATCTCAAGTTTTGCTTTTATGGCTAAGCTAAGTGCTCGCCATCTTTGCCTAATCCCTTGCTCGTATGCTTCTTCAATCTGATTGGGCTTTCGCGCCCTTCCGGTTTCCGTTTTCGAGAAATCTGATTTTGGCGGAAGTGGTAATAGAAACTTAACCTTTCTGCCTTCCATACTAAAAAGAATCATTGCTTGGTTATCATTCCAACCTGAGACGAACTCTTTAGCTCCGTATTTTCGCAGAGTTTTCTCAATCTCGGATTTTGATCTGTCCGAAGATACCTCTGTGTTCTCAGCGTATTTTCCTTTCATACTGCTATCTCCTGAAATAAACTTGGATGAAGATTCTGTGACGCCAAGGGACTTAAATAAAGTGCCTCTACCCTTTCGTTAGAATTTCTCGTTTTTCTTTTTTGCATTGAATTTGCTAAGGTACTTTTCGTAACTACTTCCCATCCGGAAAAGATTTCGTCGTAAACGGGATGAGGATAATGGCTAACAACAGCCATACCTTTGATTTTTGTTAAAGTCTCAAGTACACTTACATGTTGTTCAACTTGAGAAAATTCTTTGGTGTATAAGCTCTTTGTATTTCTGGATTCTGCCAAATAAGGTAAATCAAGGTAAAACAAAGTGCCTTCTGAATCATAAATTTTAGTCAGTTCGATTGCATTTTTTTCCAAAATGAAAACTCCTCTCAATCTTTCGGAGATTTTATAGAGGTGTTTGATTTTAGAAAACAAACGTGCCGGATTGTGGCCACCTTCCTCTGCAAGATTACCTTTTGCACGGAAATCGATATTTGATTTTCGAACATCATTAGCTCGCATCGACATCCAACAGATTGTATAGAATTTCCAAGCACGATCAATAGGATCTTCTGTAGAATCAATCGTATCCAATGCATACTTCAGGGATCTTTCCGAGTAAGGAGTGAGACTAATTTTTCTAATTAGTTTTTTGGGTTCATCTCTTAAAACGGAAAAAAATGTTGTGATATTCCCATCTAAGTCATTGGCCACTTCTACTTTTGAACGATCTTTCGAAAGAAGAACGCTACTCGCTCCACAAGACATTTCAACATAGACTTGATGTTTTGGAAAATGTGAAAGTATCCATTCTCGAAGTCTGAATTTCCCACCATTATACTTTAATGCCGGACGATTCATGCTGCATCCTTCTGAAGAAAACCACACATGGTTTTAATTTTTTCAGTGTGAAGTTCTATTGGGAATTTGTTCAAATCCAAAGGGGGAACGTAGGCTTTTAGTTTTTTCAACCTCCGAACGAAAAATAAAATTCGTTCTTCGAGACTACCACCACCAACTGCAACTAGATTCCCGCAATGTTCCAAAAGAAATGCCTCCGGGTTTTCGCTGAAATTATTCTTAGGATTTAGTGAATTTGTGGCCAATTGCTGCATCGAATTCCTCCAATATTCTGATAGATTCGGGATCCCGATCTAAATCATATTCTGTGCGTTTAACATAAACAGAGGCCGAGACATTTTGTATTCGAACTACTGTTTTCGTTTCTTCCATCGGCAGCACATCCGTAGGTTTTGACGCACTGTAAACCAATGCCTTATTTCTTGCGGGTCTATCTGCCTTAATCCAGCCTTCCTTCCGAAGCCACCGGAGAATGTATTCTACTCTAGCATAGGTCCATCTTTTCTGTGAAAGTGGAGTGTTCTCGTTTGCAATCTCTACTATCTTATTGATGCGTCCAGACCAGGATCCCTGGTTCCCTATTTTAAAAAGCAGGAGACCATATATGAAAAGTTTATTTGGACACCTAATGTAAAGAGGAGCCGACAACGGCATTTTCGACCAATACTCATTTGGCTTAATCTCAGTCTGGGATTTAGGTAAATTTTTCATTTGGAATTCCTTAGAACTTTTTCGGCGCTCCATCCGTTGTTAGCAAAGATAGAAATTACAAGAGACGCACTCGCGACAGACATCTTCTCTGTATTTATAACTTTAAGTTTTGCTAAGATCTCTTTTTGTTTAGAAGTGATTGAGCCTTCAGCATTACTTAGCCTTCTTCCCTCATATTCAAGATCTAATTCCTGATCATACGCCTTGCCTTTGAGCTCTAATAAAGCGAAAGGATCATAATACGTTGAACCATATTGAACAATTTTTACACTATCCAGAGCTGATTTTCTTAAGTTCTCCTTAGCAAGTTCCAACAATTCGAGCATGTAGTAGTTTGGTTTTAGAGAACTGAGTCTTTCTGCTTCTTTCCGAACTTCTGGGCTATAATTCTCTGTGATAAAGAGATCAAATGGTTTCACTAATTGGTGTTGATTCGCTTGGTAACCAAATTCAACCAACAAACAATGTGATTTACCGGGTGATAAACGGGTGCCTCGCCCAACCATTTGTGAATACTTTGTTCTCGATTTTGTAGGGCAAGCGATGACTACCGCCTCAATCTCCGGACAATCAAAACCTTCCGTGAAAAGGGCACAGTTAAGTAGGTGAGTAATTTCTCCCCTTCTGAATTGAGAAATTGCGTATCTTCTTTCCTCAACACTAGATTCTGCTGATAATGCCTTTGCTTTGATCCCATTTTCTTTAAGAATTGCCTCAAGCATGACCGCCATTCGGACAGACACGGTAAAAACGATAGTTCTACGCCCGATTGTTTCCATTAATACTCCTTCGGCAATATTGAGAATTTTGGAAGACATCACATCATCAAGTGCTCCTTGATCCAAGTCTCCCGCAACAGTTCGTATTCCAGATAAATCAATATCACAGTCAACCTTGACTCCAATTAAATTACACAGGTTTCCATCTTTAATAGCCTCAAGTAACGAGTAGTTATAAGCGATGTCAGAAAAAATACTCTTTAAGCCACCACCTTTGGCACCATCGGGCGTTGCAGTTAATCCTACAACATTAGAACCGAATCTGGATTGAAAGAACTCAATGATTGTTTGGTAAGAGTCTGCGGTTGCATGATGGCATTCATCAATAATGATGTCATCAATCCTGAAATCCGAGAACCTAGAATCTAGCCTGGATTTTCTTAGGGTAGGCACCGATCCTACTATCACATTCTCGGTCAGATTGGCGCGGTGTTCGGCTCTTTCTAAACCACTGTTAATTTGGCAAATGTTGTCAATCTGCGATTTTGCTTGATCGATCAACTCTTCTCGGTGTGCAAGCCATAGGATTTTTTTCCCACGGGAAATTCTTTCTTTGATAATAGAAGAACCAACAACCGTTTTTCCAGTACCTGTTGCCATAATTATCAAAGGATTTTTTCCTTCCTCTAATAAGCGCACTGCGCTGCCGACAGCCTTCGATTGGTATGGTTTCAATGTATAATGAAACGTTGGTTTTTGGAATAAAGATGGTTCAGCACTCATAAGTCACCTGCAAATCCATTCATACACTTATTACAAGGTGCTGGTGTTCCTTTCGGATCATAGTTACCATTTTTATCGATGGTAACTTGGGTAGTGCCGTGACAGTGAGTACACTTCTTTGCCACATCAATACACCAAGAACGAAGTTTTTTCATTACTGATTCATGCTCTTGCCAAAGCTTTAGAAAATCCTTTCCTGGATTCGGAATAAAGGCATTGAAAGATCTATGGAAATTGATAGTTTCATCAAGGTGAACTGCCAATACTCCTGAAATTTTGTCCCAATTGTTTGGAGCGTTTTCGTAAGCTCCCTCTATCTTCACTGTTTTAGATTTCGGTGTTTTCTTTTTCTCTTCCTGCTTCTTGGTTGCCTGACCTATTGATTTTTCGCCAGCTTTGACTTTCTCAAATTCGACAGGATTTTCTTTTTTCAGCTTCTTTGCTTTCTCTACATATTTTTCATTCGTATCGAATAGTTGTGCGGCTTTTTGAGTGGAGCGACCTTTTTCGGAATCTGTTTTCTTCCCGGCTTCTTTCCTTGCTTTGGCTGCTTCTTCCAAAAGAGGTAAATACTCGCTTGCAAGAGTTGCCTTTTGCGAGGCCGTTAAGTTTCTACGAATGTTCGCACGTAGAATAAAGGTAAGTGCATCCTCTTTATTTCCTTTGAATACTTTTGTTGAGAATCGTTTCCCTGCTTCAACTGATGCCAAGTACCTATTCCAACCATCGATGATTTTACCCTCAAAAAGAATGATTGGGTTTGAATTATCGAACCCATTTTTATGAATTGATTCGACAAGTTCTTTAAACTCTGTCGGATTCATTTGCGGATAAAGATTAAATTTGTGTCTGTCTAATTTTTGTTGTTCCATAATTTTTATATGTCTCTTGTTAGGATAAAAAGTTACGAGGTGTATTCTTGATAACGCTTACACCTGATTTTGAAGGTATTTTTCGATTCCCGAAAAAATAACCAAAGGAAAAACTTAAAATACACATTAATAGTCCATACAAGATCAATTCCATTTTCTTACCCTACGCTACAATATTTACTCTTTGAAAAGGTCTTTGTTCTGATAGTCTTTGACTCAAAAGTGCAATGTTCTTTTCTCTCAATTCATCGATCATCTTATCACGTTGTTCAATTTGATTAAGAAGATACTGAATTTGTTTCTTTTGAATACATGCATTTGAACGTAAATCACGTATGCAGTTCAATAGCCGAATAACAAATCTTCTTCGCACATTAGTTGGCTTTTTGTTTCCAACTAACTCCATTAGATCTTTCGCCTGAAAATTCATATTAGAAATCCATCCCTTTATCTTCTAAAGATAATTCTGCAATTTTGCCTTCTCCCACTTTGAAAACCGCATCAGCTAAGTTTTGGATTTCAGGTTTGTGGGAAACAAAGATCACCTGCTTGAATCCACCAAGCACCATAGCCTTATCTAACATTTTTTGATATAATTTGGCGTTCTCTGGAGTGAGGCCACCGTCTGCTTCATCACGAATCAGTGTCTCGATAGCCTTCCCTGTTTTTTGGATCTTATAGACGGCCACTCCGAGGGAGATCCCTTCTTTAATGATGGCTTCCTGGCCACCGGATTTGTTATCTACAAAGGTTTCTTCTCCGGTTTCTTCGTCATAAACTGCGATGGAAAAATCTTCTTTTACCGTTCCTTTACCAGTTTCTTTGGTAGTTTTGAAAGATACCTGAAATCTGGATCCGTAACATTCGGAAAGAACTTCGTTAATTGTTGCAGAAATTTCAGGTCCAGAAGCATCCAATTTAAGAGCCCGGATACCTTTCGGAGAAAGGGCTTCGCAGAGATTTCTAAGTCGTCCCAATCTTTCCAATTTTTTGGGTGTACCGAAAGCTTCCAACTTTTCTTTGGATTCCTCAATCTGTTTGAGTTTGGTTTCTAGCTTAGAGACTTCGGTCAGTATCTCGTCACGTCGCTTACTCATTTCATCTTTTTTGAGCTTTGCGTCAGCAAGTTCTTTCTCTATTAGAAGTTGTCCATCAACTTGGGACTGTTTTGCGGTAATTAAAAGAGCCAATCCCGATAATTTGGAATCTAATTCCGATTTCTTATTGGAAGCGATTTCAATTTTTGCCTGATAATCTCTAATCCTTTCGTCTACGAGATCCAAATGGGCCAAGTTTTTAAGAGCATCAGTATAGCTAGTGATTTCGTCCTTTTTCACCTTGATTTCCATTTTAAGGTTCTCGAGTTTTACTCGCTCATCTGTAAGGGAATCAAAGGTTTTCAGCTTCGAAGACAAAGTTAGTTTCAGAGAATCAATTGATTTCATTTCTTCTTTGAACTTTTCGATTTTGAGAACTTCTTGCTCCATTTCTTTTAGAAGTTCGTCGTGTTCGCTTTTCAGAGATGCAATTTTCTCTTTTGATTTTACGGCATCGGCTAGTAATTCACAGGATTCGTTCAGTTGCTTTCCTGAGACTTCTACACCATTACATGGTACTCTCTGAAGTAGACTGGCCTTATTTTCACATTCTGTGATTTCAGATTCCAGTTTGGCAACCTTACTTCTTTGATCTGACCATGAGGAATTTAATGTATCGGAATTCTTTCTCGCTGCTTCCTTCTCAGACTCAAGTTCCTCAATTTCAATCTTTAAAGTTTTATTGAATTCTTCGATCTCTTTGGTTGCAGAATCTATTTGGTTTTGGGCCAAAACTATATGATTTTCAAGTTCAGAAATTTCTCCTTCCAAAATTGATTTTTTTTCAACGGCTGAGCGAATCTCTTTCTCTTTGGCTTTTAATGCTTGGTTATTTTTCAGTCTCTCGGAGATATCGGCGATCTCATCCTCAAGAACTTTAATTTCCTTTTCGGTAAAAGTCCTGGACTCGATGAGTGCCTGAACATCGGACGATTCAGATTTATATTCTGCCAATCTCTGTTGAATATCGGAGAGAGTTTTTTCCAAAGATGCCAATTCTGAATCTATTCTAACTTTATCAGATTCAAAAACCTGAAGACTTTCTTTGGCATTTTCCTCACCTTCGATGATAAAGTTTAAATTTTTAAACAATAGATCATCTGTGGCAATATTTGATTCTAGCACCTTCCTTTCGCTTTCGAGTAGATCGAATTCCGAATCATATTCTTGAAATCCCAATAGATTTCCGAGTAGTTCTCTAGATCCTGCTTGGTCCAGGGAGACAATGTGACCCTTCCCTTTTTGAGAATGGTAAAGAGCAGAAAGGAAAAGATCCTGTGGAAGATCTGTGTGTTCCAAAAACTTTTCCTGGAACTCTTTGAGTTTTCCTTCTGTTACTGCTTTTCCATCTACATAAAGATAGGGCTTTTGAGTTTTAGCAATAGGATCGATCAGCCTCTTCACGTGGATTATTTTCCCACCGATCTCCGCCTTCACTTCAATCGAGGAAGATTTAGCTTTAAAGCATCCGTAAATGGCACCTTCTTCTCTTCCAGATTCGGAACGTCTGTTTGGTGTTACTCCATAGAATGCCATCGAAATCGTATCAAGGAGAGTGGTCTTTCCTGATCCGTTATCGCCAACGATTGCAATTTTTGCCTCATTCCCGGGAGTCCATGTGATGCCCTCTGGGAAAGCGATAGATCCTTTGTTTTTGATTTCTAGAATTTTCATGCTGCCACCTTTTCTTTGGTTTCTTGGGACTCTTTGATTGCCCGACGTTCTTCGAGATGTGTTTCGATTTCCGAATCATCCATGCCTTTGCTTTTAAAATAGATTCGAAGAGATTCTTCGATATCGTTTGTCTTTGCAATCTCCTCATTTCGAACTGCAATTTTTGTGATTGTAGTTTTTTCAATTTTAACCGATGGATCTACTACAGAGAGAATTTCTTTAATGTTAGTTGGAACCGTGTGGGTGAGTTCTTTCTCTACGGTGTATCGGAATCTCAATTTTGCACTGTTTTCAGAAATCTTTTCAAGATTGATCTCTTCTCCAGATTCTCCAATAAAACGGGATCCGTCCCATTTTGCGGATATGGAAATCATCGGCTCAGGATTTAAGGATATAAATTCAGGCTCCTCATACCAAATTCCATCGTTTAGGGACCAGATGAGAATACCTTTATCGTCATTCGCCTCTCCCCATGTTTGGCGAGTAATCGATCCGGGGTACCAAACCTTACCACCGACTTTTTGTTTTTTGTGATAGTGGCCACCGACAACCGGACAGCCAAATGACTCCAGTAACCCCAGAGGAAGGTGAATTCCATTTAGTCTCGGAATCTTATCGTTATCCAATTTGGCACCCGAAATTGTTCCATGAAAAGGCACAAAGCAAGGGCAGTCCGATCTTTGAATTTTTTGATAGTAACCATCCAAGAGATCCATGAATGCATTCGTTCCTTTTTCTCCCAATTGCTCAACACTCTGAGATTGAAGTGCTAAGGCTCCGGCTGAGTAATGTGGGATAGTCAAGAATCGAACTTTTTCTTTTCCTGAACCAAGATATAAATCTAAGACTTCAGGATATTCTGAAACATAGATCTGCAGTTGGCTTCTGTTCTGGTAAGAAAGTAGCTCTTTCGGTTTATCATGATTTCCTCGTGTAATTAGAATGGGAGTTCGACCTTGGAAACCATCTAAGAATGTTTTGAAAACAAGTCTTTGCTCTTCTGTGGATACATCTTCAAAGATATCGCCACCTACACTTACCACATCCACATTCGTTTCCCGAAAAATCTCACCTGCTCTGAGAAGAGCTATTGCTTCTTTGGATTCAAAACCTCCTTGGAGGTGGATGTCCGCAATGTTACCAATTTTGATACTCATAGCTTCTGCTCCTTTGGTTTCAATTCGCGATATTTGTTTGCGAGTAATGTTTTCAATCCTAGAAAAGTTAATTCTTCTTCGATGATATCTCTTGATAGTGAATCTCGAAGTTCATCCCAACGTGCCTGGGTATTGCATTCTTTAATCCAAGATTGAAATTCCTGGGCCGTGTAAGGTTTCAGGACTGTTGGAGTAGGATCTCCATAAAGGTTCTCTGTTGCAACGGTCGCAGACGCCTCGATGGTTTTTCCCACTTCTTGAGATTCAGTAGATCCATCACCAACAACAGCTCTCACACAAACCCACATTTTCTGCGCTTCTTCCCTTTTCATCTGGGTGGGTATTGCGAGCATTTCTTTGATCGCATTTCTCTTTGCTTTTCGATCTACGTTCTCGTAAATGTGGGCTTGGTTTGAGCCATCCTTTGTAGTAATGGGTAGACTTTTGCCAACTGGCGATGATTTCACTATTGTGCCATCTGGTAAACGGAGAGAGGCAACGTATTCAATTCGAAGGTGAGGGATTTTATTGAGTATTGTTTCTTCTTCCAAAACTTTTTCTAGCCGGAGTCCGATTGCTTGAGCGATATTGATCACCTTTTCGGATTTCAACATAACATGGCCCGCAGTTAGTTTAACACCTGATGCATTTTTTTCGTCCCAAAGATCGTCATCGCTAACAGTAACAAACTGTGGCTTGAGTGAGATCCCTTCCGGGAGAGAATTCATAAGAAACTGAGAGAACATAACGATATTATATTTCTCTGGTGGAAACAATGTGCGAAGGTTCTTTAGTTTCTCGATTGGATCCTTTGCGTAAGCACTTGGATTGATCTCGCCATTTGAGAGCAAGATAGAATTTTCTGTGGTAGTTGTTTCAGACATGTTGTAACTCCATTTCAAATTTTTGATTAAATTCCACTTCCAGTTCGTAGGTTTGATAACCATATCCCTGGAGTAATTCGATTGCTTCGGAATGGTGATATTTATGATCAATTAAGATTTCGTAAACATTCCTTACGGAAAATATTTCTTGATCAATATTTTGAGATAAACTTTCAGATTTAAGCATCTCTAACTTCTCCTATTAAATTTTTGTTGACTTGTATTTTTAAAAATAGAGAAGTGAGTTTAGCTAAAACTTTTCTTCTCTGGAAAAAGCTATCAGGCAGTCAACCTGGTAGCTTTTTTTTCGGCCATATACACTGTTGTTCCCTTTAACTTACTTTTATAGTGAGTCTCGAAAACTTCTTTTGACATCTCGCCTAACAAAAAGCCATCTTCAGATAAGCGGATATTCCCGTTTTCCATTAACTTGACGATTGTCTTAGTTTCTTTTTCCAACACTTCTATTCTCCTTACTTAATCCGTGCTTAAATGTTCTTCCATGTTTTACTCCTAGTTCTTCCAATCTCATAAGGATCGATTGGTTATTGGATTTTCCTTTGATCGTGTTTTTAACCTGCATCAAAGATACTCCACCAACCCGAAGAAAAACATCATACTCATTGAAACCGATCTTTGAAAGTTCAGATTGAATTTGCTTTGGTGACAATTGTTTGGTTTTCATGCGGTTAACCTCTCTACTGTCCTTCTGGAATCTAAGAGAGGGTCTACATAGTCCCTATCTAAATAAATTCCATGTTTTTCAAACCAGAGCGCAATGTCTGGATTGTGGCGAGTCCCCTGAATAAAGGCAGAAACAAGCTGCTTGGATTTTCCAGTCTCATGCGCTATCATCTCTTGGTTTTTTCCTAATAGAGATAACATCCTATTGATGAGATCCGGATCGTCCGGGAAAGGTCGGCGTGGGCCAAGAGACATAGTTAAAAGCTCGTTGTAATCTGCTTGAATCTCTGCACTGCTCATGTAATTTTAAATCCTCTAGTGGTTAATAACCACTATTGATAAGAGAATAATAGTGAGTATTATTTTAGCAAGCAAAATAAATAATAATGGTTATTTTATTTTATGACCAATGTTCGTGAGCGATTATTCGAGGTTTTCTCTGAATTAAAGAACGAAGGTCATACCCAGGTCAAAATTGCCGAAGCGCTTGGTATTACCCAAGGCGCGATAAGTGCATATATCAGAGGGGATAGCCAAATTTCATCACCGGTCGCAACGCTAATTGAGATCCGTTTCGGTTATCGCAAGGAATGGCTCCTAAATGGCGAACTTCCCAAGAAAGTGGATCAAATTTCCAAAAAAGCCGTCAGTGAGGATGTAGAGTTTACTAGAAAAATATTGAAAGATCCGGAATTGAAAGAAATACTCCAGGCAATATTAGAATTAAAAAAGTCAGAGCGTGATCGGCTTTTCTCTGTTATTCGAGGGTTTCTGGGGATTTGAACAAAAACTTGGAAGCTCATCACTATTCAACTCCCCTATTCTATCGGAAAATTTTTCTATAAGGGTTTCTAACGATCCCTCAGAATAAAGAATGGCATTGGCAAACTGCAAAAGCTCCTCTTTCACTATCTCCTTCTTCTGCTTTTTACTTAACTCCACATATGTATAGTAATATGCTCCTGGGACAGAAATCATCCAAAACAATTTTATTTTAAAAAAATGTTCTAATTTGTCCCATTTAAGTGACATAATCATTCTCTACTTCTTTTGATTATTTCATGGACTAATAGAGATTTTTCTGTCGATTCTGCAATAAATCTGTTTTGGATTTTATCGAAGAGTTTGTATTTTTCGACATCTCCATCGAAGAATTTTTTGATTAGATATGGTTCCGCAAAATCGTTCACGGAGAACGGACGAATCCATTTGGTACGAAAATTTACAAATACTTTTTTGGTTGGGAGAATTTGATAAAAGGATCTTCTATGGTAAGAAGATTTAAAAATTTATAATAGAGGAATTTATTTTGAAGACACTCTATCTATTGGGCGCTGGGGCTAGTGCCAATACAATATCAACAGTTCCGAAAATGGAAGATAGTATTAGATCATGGACCAAATCTTTTGGTTATGGTCTGGCTGAAAGATATAGCACTCCAATAAGCTTTTCACCGGACAATATCTTAATCGAGAAATTTGAATGGCTCGCCAACGGGGTTCGAGATTACGGTACTCCCGATATATTTGCGAAGAGCTTACTTCTTTCAAAAAAATACCAAGAATATAAAATTGCAAAGATTACTTTAGCTACTTACATTGTACTTGAACAGAGCATAAAAAAGGTAGATAAGAGATATTTCGGTTTTTTTTCTGCCTTAATTAATTTTAATGAAGAATCTTCAAATGTTACTTTCCATCCCGAGATAAAAATTGCGACTTGGAATTACGATCTTCAAATTACCGAAGCATTAATGTCTTTAACGAACTTCAAAGAAAGCGAAGTTAACTCTATTTTACTTAAAACCTCTGATTTGCATTCTAATACTCCTAGTAAGAATCAAGTTTATAGATTAAACGGATATGCTGGTGCCGAGTTTTTTGGTAATGATATTTTATCGAATTCTTTATCTGCTGCATATTTTCACTTACCTAACGAGAGCCGTCACCCGGAGAAAATCCAAAAACTTTTTTTAGAATGGTTAAAAAGCGAAGCTGATTTAAATTTCCATTTTGCTTGGGATAGCCATGAGCCAATAAAAAATCAGAGAGAAAAATTTTTTGCGGATATTTCAGATACAGAGGTTTTAGTAGTAATTGGGTACTCCTTTCCCACTTTCAATAGATTCATAGACAGTAGAATTTTTTCAATGCTTAGGAAACTTAAAAAGGCCTATGTTCAAGATTCAAGCGAACAAGCATTGGGAAGAGTCAATCAGCTAATTAAGCAAAATCACTACCCTGGAAAAGAAAGCATTGAAGTTAAACATATTTCAAATGTTGATCAATTCTATATCCCGAGTGAGATTGATCAATAAGGCTTAAGCGTGTTAAACGCTTTGTAAATTGCATCTATAGCGAATAGAATCAGAGATGACTTGTACTAAATCTTCACTTTTTACTATAAAGTTAATCTTCTCTGAGAAGGTCTTCTCCCCTACTTTTGAATATAAAACTGCAAAGAGTTCATCAGCAAAAGAATGAGAAATAGATTCTATATTCCTTAAATCTATAGTTACCTTGTCGCCATTTTGGAGAAGTTTTTCAAGAATTAGCCTTTGCTCTTGGCCATAAGTCCGTGAGGATAAATCAGTTCCAGAAAAACTTAATCTTACTGTTTCATTCATGACTAACCTCCCACTTAATTGACGGCAAAATATTTGGTAATTTCGCCAACTTTTCTAGTCTAGCCTTGGCTAGGGACAAATTAATAGACATAGATATCGTTACGCCAACTATTTTTGGCCCATTTATAAAATTTTCCTCTCCCCTCGAATTTAGAATGTAAATGGAATCACCACTTGCAATTTCCAATGTTCCACCTGAATCCAAGCAAAATGATTTCAGAATATCCAATCCTATTCCCATGTGATGATTTCCGTCAGCTTTTCTACGAAACGTGTTCGTTCCTCTCATAGGATTGATAAAAGCATCCTCAGGTAGCATCTGAGCAAATTCATCATCAACTTTCTTTGTTGAATTTCCCTTCTTTAGACTCCAATTTATTGCCTCTTGATGCGACATAATCCCAGGGATATTATGTGATCTGATTTCGTTTAGGAAGCCTTTCCCTGAATCTGAAATACAGAAATAAAGCTCTTGTTTCCTTAATTGGAAAAATGAAAATCCTTGTGATTCACTGTGACTTGCGACATTATCATGCAATTCCATGACGGTTTGCAAAAGTCCGGTTGCACTTTGACTTACCAACAAAAACGGGTAATCTTGTAAAACCTTACGCATACAAGTATTAATTCCTGTATTCGCTAAATCGACTGATTTTGGATCCTCTGAATCAATTCTCTGAATTCTAGAATACTTATTACCCTCAGAATGTCGGTTTATATTAACTGATTGGCGAGGATCAATAAAACCAAACAAACCAATAGTATTTGCAAAAGATCTATTTTGTTCCCAATCAAATTTTATCTTAGATATTCCATGCCTTTGGGAAAGAAAAAGTACCCAAAAAGAAGGGTCAAAAAAGTTTTTTTCAAAAACAAATGGGTCTGATTGGATTTCTGGAATCGCTAAAACTTTTTCAATATTGGAAAGAAGAGACATTTTTTCTAAGTATTTTTCTTATAATGGAAAAATGAAATCGTTTTTCCTTGCATTTGAATTCCAGCATATAAATTATCCCTAGATGAAGTCTATCACCATTGCATCTTTAAAAGGCGGAGTTGGGAAAACTACACTAGCCATTTATTTTGCGGCCTCCCTTGCGAGACAAAAAAAGCGAGTTTTGCTTATCGATGCGGACCCAAATAACAATCTTACTGATTTCTTCCTTAGAAACGAGGAACTTGATTCACTTCAATCTAAGTCATTATACAATATTTTAAAAGGAAGGGTCTCAATTTCAGATGCGATAAGAATCGTTGAGCCAGGTCTCGGCGTTGTCCCGACTACACCTGAACTCGCGAAAGCTCAAAATGAGTTTGGGGCAAACCCAGGCACAGCTTTAAGGTTTCACAACGCTTTAAAATCTTTGGACTTTGATTATATTATTTTTGATACTCCACCATCATTGACTTACGAATTGTATTTAGCACTTTACAATGCAGATCATGTGATTTGCCCGATAGGATTTTCCAGATGGACAATCCAAGGATATCAGCTTATCGCTGAAGCATGTGCGCAAAACAACGTAACCGAACCTGTGTGTGTTCCTTTCAATGTTTCGAAGAAGGATTCAGAAAGAATTTCGGAAATTGAACTCCCTTCGACAAAAACATCAATTCCAAAATCAGCAGAATTTGCCAAGTCAGCGATAAATGGTAAACTATCTGAGAAAGTTTGGGATGAATTTTCAGACTTAACAAAAGAGATTTTGAGATGAGTGAACGAAAAAAACTCATAACTAATTTAGTCGGTGCGCGACCAGGCCATATCGTGACACCAAAAAATGAAATCAAAAATGACGAAGTTACAGAAATCAATCTTCTTCATCAATCCATCATCCAAGATCTATCCAATGCGATTCAATCCGCGATATTAATTGGAGAAAAACTTTCAAATCAGAAGAAAATCATCGGTCATGGAAATTGGATTCCTTGGATGAAAGAAAATTTACAATTTTCAGACTCTACAGCCAAAAGATACATTCGTCTTTTTGAAAACAAGTCTTTGTTAAATCGGTCAACAGTGACCGATTTGAAATCGGCATTACAGCTAATTTCTGAATCCAAGAAAGAAGAAAAGGATGTTACTCCGACAATTTCTCCAGTTGAATTATATAAGAAATTTTCATCTGGAGAGAACCTAGGCAAGAAGGACCGAGAAGTATTGAAAACTTGGCTAAAGGATAAGGAAAAGTCAACAGAACAGAAACTGAAAAAAATAAAATCTGACTTAGCAAAAATTTAATTTTTTTCTTGTACTTCTTTTTGTTTCTGACTACTTAGTACATGTCTAGCTTCACTGGATACGAACGATGCGGGAATTCGGAAGCCCGCAAAGTTCAAACCTCCCAAAACACAATTCCCAAAATTCATCTCCCTCCCAACCTGTGCCATTATGTCTCATTATGTGCTTGACTTATTATGTCTCTTAAATATACCGTGTACCCGTCTTAACGCCTAAGACTTGCCACTTCCGAAAATTTGGCAATTTAGTGAAGCTGGATCAATCCAATGATCCAAACAAAAAATCAATTTATTACGTGGCCGTAGGCGTGTCCACCTAAGAGGATCATTATGAGGACAGGATTATGGATACCTGTTGAGATCGAAGTATTGCCTTTGAATCTCACAGAAAAAGTCTTACTAGCAGAAATCGTTTCCCTCGATAGGGTAGGGGAGTGTTTCGCATCTAACGAACATTTCTCCAAATTAATTGGAGTAAGATCGGACTCGGTTTCAAGGATCATTTCCAAACTTAAAAAAATGGGTTTGGTAAAACAAACTGGTTTCGATGGGAGACGAAGAAAACTAATACCGATTCTTGAGACAAAATCGGTGCAAAAAGAAGATCATATTTTGTCCAAAGCTTTATCCTCCGCGCCAAAACAGAATATTCCCAAAACCAAAAGCAGGGTAGGCGAAAGTGCCGAGGCAGGCTTTGCAATTTCCAACGTTCCTATAAAGAGAGTACAATCACAGTACAATGTACAAAAGAGCTGGGATGAATTTTTAAAATGGAGTAGGGATAGGTTATCACCTTCAACCTGGGACTTAGTTTCGAAAGCATCTCGACCAGAGGATTTGAAAGGATCCGCTTTTCTCATGTGGAAAAATTGGGCACCATTATGATCGAACTATTTCCACAGTCTGACAATGACCAATTTATTTCTACACCAGATGCAGAAAGGTATTTTGAAAAGCCGTCTGAAATACCTATTTGTCAAAATTGCAAAGCCAAAGTTGCATACCACGAATGGGGAGAAGATGGAGTAGAATTTGCATGTCATGGGAATATCTTGCGATTTCATTTTATAGATGGAAATTTAGCCCGAGTTGAAGAACTTCTTGAATGAGGAGTAGACCAAAAATCTGTTCTTTACTCCGATTCGTTTCGTCTAAGAAATAATCATACTGGTCTTATGGCACTCCAACATGTCTGGTAGAGAAGGAGCAACAGAACGTAAAAATTTGGGTCTGTGTCTTGTTGATATTTATCCTCGGTTTCTTAGCAAAAGTAGTATCTAAACGTAAGATAAAAGGGGTAAAAAAAACTATGGCTAAAACTTTAAATTCACTAATCGATTCCGTTTCTAATTTCCTCATCTCCTACTCTGCCAGCATTGCAGTTGCTTGAATTTTCCAATACCAGTGACTAATTCCAACTTTTGAAAACTGCTTGATTCTTCAATCGCAGGTCATACTTGTCTTCAATGGAAAAGATTTTATATTCCGAAATAAAACTAGTCAAACTCGATGATTTAGTCATCCACAAAGATAACTTCTTCCGAGATGTAGATCGCGAATCACAAAAAGAGTTTGATGCGGATGTTGCCACTCAAGGCGTACAAGATCCAATAGTCCTAACCAAAGAAAAAAATGCAAACGGCCAATACGAAATTCTAAATGGCGCCAGAAGATACCGTGCTTCCAAAAAAGCAGGCTTCAAAACTATCCCAGCGAAACATGTTTTATCTGAATTAACTGATATCGTTCGAGCTCGTGTTATGGTAGCTCAGAACGGTTTTGCGAAGGACTATACTCCAGAAAACAGAAAACGCGTAATCCTTATTTGGTTTGGAAAAGATGAAGTTCTCCAAGACGATAGGGGAGGGTCCTATGGGAATAAGTTCTCCTCCCGAAAAGAATTCAAAACTCCCATTCGACGTAAGATCATGGATATGTTTGGCTGGCCTCTTGGAACAGTAAATCGGGACCTAAAGGAACTCCGAGACGAACTAAAGAAAGATATGAAGAAACCTCCCAAGGAGTTACCAGAACTGAAGGATGGAGAGGTAAGATATTTCAATAACAGAATCCTTGATTGGTGGGAAGCAGAAAAGCAAAAGAACAAAGTCAAAGAGGACCTACGTAAAGAAATTGATTCCTACAAAGAGCGATTGAATAAAATATCCAAGAAACAAACTGAATTCAAAAAGGATTTTGGTAAAGTAGGTGGGTTTGAACACTACTTGAAATACGCAATTCAAAAGGATCCAGATATCAAGAAACTGAAGGACCTAAAGAAGTTTATCGAAGGAAAAGAGGCACTTAAAGAATGAGTGATTTCAAAGTTGGATCCACGGTAAAACTGAAAGGAGGTAACCAGCTAATGACAGTCACTCAACTAAGAGAGTATAACTGCGAAGTTACGTGGACAATCGATGGTGGAGAGATAAATTCTTACACTTTTCAATTAAGTGCATTGGAAATAGTTCCGGAAAAAGAAGTAGCACAGGAAAGGAAAAGATACAACAGAAGAGAGAATGCGAAAGTTGGCCTTTCCGGAGGCGAGCAATTTAGCAAATATGCATCTCCTATCGCGGCCATTTTATCTGCTTTAGTTTTAGCTTTTCAAGCTTATACGATAAGTGGTTTGAAAGAGAAAATCGATTTTCTAGTGAATGCTCTAAAAATTAAAACTACACAATCAGAGAAAGAAGATTCACCTAAAACACCTGAATAGATTTTTCAAAATTAGTCTCTGAAGTAAGGTTTAGAGAATAAATTATCGGGATACCCCTGAAATCTAAAATATCCTTTCCAATCAATATCCTAAATTCAGGGGATATTACTATAATGTTTGCACTTTCCCCATGTTCTCTATGGTATAATTCTGTTTTATGAGCTAGGATTTGAAGGACAGAGGATTTTAATGATTCAAACTTTAGGGAAGTATAAAATTCCTGCGCTTCCCAGTGAAGTGTTTTTACTCTATCCATTTGAATTTCTTTCCAGTTCGGCATGGCAATTTTGCTTTTTATACCTGATTGATAAATCTAGCAATATTTGGGAATTGGTCTTCTATTTTCATTTTAGCAATGATACCAGATTTTCTCAAATGGACAAACGTTGCATCGTTACAAAAAGATTTTATAAATGGGGAATAATCAGAAGAGAAAGATTGATGTTCGGAATCAACAATACTATCAAAAGTTTCACTACGGCATTGTAAAAGATCCCAATAGATTAGATACTCTAAGCAATTTAGATATTTTAATATGAGTTTAGTCGATATCGCCATTCCAGCATCTTCTATAGAAATGAGTTTCGTAGTTACTTTTATCTTACTATCTGTATTTAAAAAACTTTCTATTAACGCCGCACCTGTTGTATTAGGGAAACCGCGATGAATTAAGTTTAGTTCGATTTCAGAGTATACTTTCATATAATTAAGCAAATATTCTTCGTTCTTTTGCCTAATGGAGTTTTCCAGTTGCTTAGATGCAATGCGAGTTTGATTTCCAGCTTCTTTGTTAGCAGTTTGCAATTCTAATCGGTTAAGTCTTAATTCCTCCCGGTTTAGGCTTAATTCTTCCCGCTGTAAATGAAGAGTGTATAATATTGCAATGAATGTAAAAAAAGAAAAAATACTGCTCAGGGTCCCACCGACAAAATCGCCAAAATGTGCCCATAATTCATTATCATCTGTTAGCATTGGGAAATGATAATAATAGAATAGAAAAACTGCCCCAATAATCCCGATGCTTACCAAAGAGAAAGAAATCAATACTATTTTGAACCAATTTATATTAATGATAGAATAGCGAAATTTTTCACGTTTACCCATTCTTTCCTTCCTTTTTTCGTCTTTTGATTGATATATGTAACTGAAACTCTTTCAGTAACCGAATCATATATTTCTGTTGTGACATCTCTCCCCGATCACTTTCAAGCAACTCATAGGAATCATCATCCAAATCTAAAGTTATTCTAGGCATTACTTCATTACAGTAAATCACTGTAAGTGGTCAATGCGTTTTTCGTTGACAGGTAGTATTTTACTGCAACTTGTCACTTCCCGATGGCACCAAAGAAGAAAATCCCTCGGAAAAAAGCACCTAGCAAACGTGTGGTGAAGAAAGGTAGTTCTAAATCATGGGAAAATCCTGACTCAACAATCTCAAATAACTCGACCGAAAATACAATACCGAGTCGAGAACCAGAGGAGATCTTTTTAGAGAGTAGGGGAGGAAAAGAATTTGAACCAATTCCAAAAAACAAAGCCGTGGTTCTTTACAGAGAATTTCCAGAAGTCTCCCCATTTCAAGAATCTGGATT
Source organism: Leptospira ellinghausenii (assembly GCF_003114815.1). Lineage (NCBI taxonomy): Bacteria > Pseudomonadati > Spirochaetota > Leptospiria > Leptospirales > Leptospiraceae > Leptospira > Leptospira ellinghausenii. Next base: position 49,494 of record NZ_BFAZ01000011.1, on the reverse strand, counting down.
AATACTTTTCCGTGCTGGAAAATATAAAACGCACATTGGTCCTATGATTGGGAGAGCTCGAGATTGGTTCGGATGGAATTATAAGCATTGTGAACCATTCCGAAAATATGCCGATGAAATTGAACTGGAACTCTTATCGCATATTCGCCAAAATTCCGTTCCAGTGGCCGTCGGATTTTTTCGAATCTTAGAAGAGATAGCATCAGGTGACTATGACTTTGAGGATAAGATCCAGGCCGGAAAATTAGCCTTCGCTTATTTAGAAAAAACGGGACGACTTCCTAAGTCTGATGACAAAGAGGAAGAAGACAAAAAGATAGAACAAGCAGTTCAGGCACTTTCAACTGCGCTCGCGGAAAAGTTTGGGAATGACCTTGCGATATGATCCAAATCGAGGAATTGCGTAAGGAATTAAAAAGGTATCCTGCCAAAGTCGCTGAAATTTATCTCAAGCGATTTTTAGAAAAACAAAAAGCACAATACGGAGAAGGGAATCCCGCCACCTTACGAAGAGTAAAGGCCATAGAAAGTTTTCGAGTCTTTCTCAATACTTATTTTGCTCACTACTTCTCTACTGAGTTTGGGGAACAGCAATTGGAATTGATAGAGGACATACAAGCCTTTGCCGGAAAGAAGGGTAGGGGGCCAATGAAAATAATCCGAGCTCTCTCCCGAGGTTTTGGAAAATCAACCATTCTCTCTTTATGCGGTGTCATGTGGTTGGTGCTTAGGCGTGATTGGCATTTTGTGATCATGGTCAGTGCCTCACTCACACAGGCGAAAGGTTTTCTCCAAAAGATTGTGGATGAGTGTGAAGATAACGAACTGCTTGTATCTGACTTTCCTGAACTAAGGCCTGCAAAAGATCAGAAAGGCCAGAATGTTGCTTGGAATGATTTGGATATCGTTTTCAGGGGAGGTGCCAGGATCATTGCGAAAGGCTTTCTTAATGCCATTCGTGGAACTCGGTATAGACAATATCGGCCAGACGCTTTGATTGTCGATGATCCGGATGAAGAGAAGGACGTTGAATCAGATTCCAGAATGCAAAAAAAATATCGTTGGTTCGATCGGGCGGCATTGAAGCTCGGAGCTCAATGGGGTATCGATGTAGTTTTGTCTTACACAACTCTTTCACCAAATTGCGTAGGAGAAGTTATCTACAACGATACCAAAAAGTATTGGGATTGGAATCGTAAGAAATTCTCTGCCATTGGAACTCGTCCAGATGGATCCGAGTATTCTACTTGGGAAGCCGGGGCACCTCTCTCGATGCTTCTAAAGGAAAGAGAAGTCGATCCAATCTCTTTCGCAAGAGAAAGGCAGAACGTCATACTCGCAGAGATCGATCAGAAATTCAAAGGTAGAATTCAAACTTACGAATTTGTTAGGCCGGAATCATTTCAAGGATGGACTCTTGGATTGGCAGTGGATCTTTCGCTTGGGAAGACTCAGAGATCAGATTATTCCGCAATTGTCGGTGTTGGACTTTCTCCACAGGGAAAATTCTACGAACTCTATTCAGACATTGCTAGAAGACCTCCAGATCAGATCCAAATTGACCTCGTAAAGGCTCTCAGAGCGTTTCCATGGACAGTTGCGGGTGTTGAGACCAGTGGAGGGCAGGAATACTTCCTGGACGCGTTTAAACGGCATTTAGAAGACTGGAATGAACTGTGTGTAAACCCAAACAACGGGCAAGGATTATCACCCACAGATCGAATCATTGTTCCAATGGTTGGGATCCCAAACACTGGAGATAAGATCAAACGAATCGAAGGGGCATTGCAAACTATAATTGCAACTGGCCTCATGTTACTCAGATCCGATTCCAATTTACTTTTTGAAATGCTAAACGAATTCCCTTACAAGAAACTGGATGGTCCTGACGCATTGGAGATGGCTCATCGATTGATTGTAGAACAAATGGGGAATATGATAAGTATAGTCACACCAGAACAGTTAGCGAAGGCAAGGGAACGGGAAGCAGGGTTGCATCAAGAATCGCAAGTTACAATTGGAAAGTCTATTGAGCAGCTTCGAAGAGAACAATTAAGAAGGCGAGGTTATTAAGTCTTTCTTTTGTGTATTTGAAAAAGGAAATCTTTTTCGTTTACGCTAGTGTTCTATGTAAGGTACTTAAAGAGGTTCTTTATATGGTTCCTAAAAAAGGCCGTATTTTCATTTACAGAGATTTAATTATCCCTAATTTTTTCAATGACTGTAAATGGTTTCAGGCGTTAGGTGACATAGTAGTAATTTAAAATCATCCACTTTTTCGATTATAGAATTTCGAATTGGGAATAAAGGCCTTTTTTCTATCACAGACCATTGCGGAATGTTTTCCGCAATGGTCTGTGATATTTCTGTTTTATTAATTCTGAAAAAAAAATGCGAAATTCAAAATAATTTGAAATTTCTGAAATAAAATTAATCTGAACTGTTATTAATATAATAGCTTTTTGCTGGCATCAAATCCTAAGCCTTTTCGATTACAAATAAAACTTTTTAGAATATATAAGTTGTACGAAAAAACATTGACCTATGTTTCTAAATTTTAATTTATTATGAAACACGTGTTATTGTAGGTAAAGGCTCTGGGGTTCGCTTTGAAATTATCAAAATTAAAGAATATACTACTATTATCTTTTGCGTTTTTTTCGTTTTCAAGTTTTACCTTGATGGATTTTTGGAACGAAAAAATTCCTCAAAATTTACCAACAATCTCGGTTGATCAGTTCGGGAATGCTATTACTACTTTCCCGATTGAGCTGCCTGTTGCCCTAAAAGAAATAGCACCTAATTTGCAACTTTCGTATAATTCGGAATTACCAACTGGGTTATTAGGAAAAGGATGGGATTTAAATCTTAATCATTACATAGAAAGAGATGTTCGCGGATCGTATGATCATGGGATCGAGCGCTTTACATCTACACTAGGTGGAGAGCTAGTCCCCTCGAATACATTAAATATTTATCGAACTAAACCTGAATCATTATTTATATTCAAGAAACTTGACTCGAAAACTTGGCAAGCGAAAGACAAAAACGGGTTGATTTATACATTTGGGGGCAACGATCAGTATCAAACTGAAAATTCATTGTATAGCCAAGATCAGGTCCAAAGATGGCGGCTAACGAGCGTAAAGGACACTTTTGGTGTTGGATATACTGTAACATATGGGAAACCGAATAGCAGTGCAGGTATATTTGTTACAAAAATTGCATACCAAAACAGAGAAATCTCATTCGAATATCGAGACAATGACGATAACGCAAAGAAATATACGAATTTTATTCAATCGCAAGATAACCAATTAATAAGCGAGATTAGAGTAAAAGTAGCTGGAGTAACTGTCCGTTTATATAAATTTGATTATTCTACAAATCTATTAGGAGAAGCACAATTAATTGCGATTTCTCGCGAAGAATCAAATAACTTTGGAGATGGCAAATACTTTGATATTCAATTAACCTATAGCCAGAGAACACAATCTGTATATGGATCAAAAGTTGAGAAACGAATTCCAAATCTTTTTGCGGTTTCACGAGTGCCATTGCAAGATAAATTTGAATGCAACCTAGGTACACTAAACTGTTTGGCATTCAACACTATGGTATGTAATATGCCAAACCCAGCGAGTCTATTGGTCTGCCAGACCGAAAAAGCAAGGTATGGTTTGCTTTGCAGTCAATTTCAGAATACGTGGTGGCTTCCTTGTATGACAGGAACCAGAAGTCCAAATAATCTTCTAACTTTCGGTGATACGGATGGTGATGGAAGCTTGGAAGGAGTTCGACTTGTAGGTAATGAAGATGAAGGTTCGTTCAGAATTGTCACAATTAAAAATCCAACAACAAGTATGGATGAATCCACGGTATCTCCGAATTTGCATGGTATAGGTTATAATAGTTTTTCTACAATGTCTTGGGGGGATGTTGATGGAGATGGAAACGTAGACTTAGCATATTCGAATGGTCAAAATGTATTAGTTACCTTCGCGCGGAATGGCTATTATACTGAACCATATCTGATATCAAATTTAAGTTTAGTTACCCCGCCCGTTGATTTTCTATTTAGTCCTCCTGATTTAACCTGGAAGGGGGGTCTTGTTGATATGGACGGAGACGGACGTTCAGATTATATAAAAAAGATTAATGATACAACGATTTCAATCAGTTACTCACAAGGTACTTCTTTTTCTGGCGAAAATCATATAGACATTGGCCCAATCTTTATAAATGAAAAAATGGGGCAGTTTATTGATTTTGATTCTGATGGAAAGCCTGAGTTTGTACATATTTTAAACGGCGAGGTAGTTATAAGAAAAATATTCTTAAGCTCCGGTAATTCCATTGAGTATCGAATGGGTGGAATCTACACGGGCAATGGGAATATTAAAGAGGAAGGATACAACAGATGGCTTGCAGATATCAATAGTGACGGTAGACCTGATTTCTGCGTATTACTACCCAATGGATTATTTTATACTTATTTAAATTTAGGGAAAAGTTTTGCGGAAGGAGTTAATCAAGGTTATCTTTCCGGAATGGTTTACCAGGGAGAAGTTTTTGGAGATGAAATTCTTAAAACTAAAACATTTGCTGATGTGAATGGAGACGGGAAGGTCGACTTACTAGCTTTTGATGGATCGAGAGTAGCTGTCAATTATGGGAACGGACAAGGCTTTGTCAGTGGAGGTACATTGGCAGAAGCTGATTCGTTTTATGGGGCAATGGACTTAAACAAGGATGGAAGAGTAGAACTAATTCATCTAAAGGCTGATAAAAACGCATTTTTACTAAATGTACCTTACTTAAGTTATTACCCTGCAATTCAGGACTATGTTGATGGTACGCGCAGAAGTCAGAATTATTTTGCGATGCATGCAAGGGGGTTTGATGCTTTTGTTTCCTTATTTAAAGCTCCCAAAACAACAATGTCACCAGGCTTACTTCTAAGTCTCCTTAGCTTATTAGCTCTTTACGATACTCCAGAAGGAGGAAATTTAAGTGTTACTCCGGTAGTTCTGAATAATTCACATGATAAGCTTGTAAAACTATCAGATGGGATGTGGTTTGAAACTGAAATTCGATATAAAAAGACAGAAGAATTTCAAAATGCTATCCAGTTTAATAATGGCTCCTACCCAAAGCTTTCAGTTCCAATATCAAAACAACAGGTTTATGAGATAGAATCGAAAAGTGCAGATAAAGTCATAACAGATAGATATGATTATCAAAATTTTAGAATTCACCTTGGTGATTTATTTTCCCGGGCATATTATGGGTTTGAAAAAGTAATTGAAACTAATCTATTACATAATCTAAGAAAAGAAATAATATATAACCAAGCAGGACCCCAATTTGCCGGTCTCGAAAAATCGATAAAGAGTTATTATTCGGATGGGACCCTTGCAAAAAGCTTAACTTATAATTATCAAATCAAAAATCCTTTTGGTGTTGAATTAGTATTAAGAAATTCGCAGGTTTCAGAATCCTACATAGACTCTTATCTTTATAAAAAAGAAGAATACGAAGCAGGGTATGACATATATGGCAATGCTTTGTCTCAAAAAAAATTCGCCAATAACATATTGGTAAAAGAAGAAGAATCAAATTTTGATAATAATACTTCTTTTGATAACTATTTTATTGGAAGACCTAAAAGAATAAAAAGTTATTTGCAATCTGAATTAGTTTCAGATGAAGAGTTTAATTATACCAATAACAGTTTGGTTGCTGAAGTTGTGTCATTTTCTGGAAGTCCAGACCAATCGAAAGTGACAATGAGTTATGACATGCTCGGCAGAAATACGGTCAAAAATGTTCCAGGTATCGGTGAAGTGATAACTGAATATGATTCAGATTCTGGAATCAATGTTGTATCGCAAATGAATAGTTTAGGTCATAGAACAGAGAAAAGATATGACTTACTTACAGATTCATTAATTGAAGAAATTTCGCCAAACGGAGCGAGCTTAAAGAGATCGTACGATCCTTTTTTGAATGAAAAGAGCGAAACACTTCCCGGTGACTCTGCACCTAACCTTAAACAAAGTTTTACATATAAGAAAGAGGAACTGAAGCTAGAGGTCGTCAAGCAGTCGCGTAACTCGGAAGGTGGGTATTCGGTCATCACGGAAATAATGAATCATGAAGGGAAACTTCAAAGTAGGATAACTCAGTTAAATGAATCAGCCAATCTAACCGAACGAATGGTATATGATTCTTTTGGACGACTTTACCGTAAATATAATCCTATTATTTCGGGTTTGATGGAAGATGATTGGGAAGAGTATAATTATGATGGCTATGATAGAGTTATAGGGATTATAAATTCGAAAGGAGAAAGAATCTCTATTTCATACTCTCCAAACCAATTGGTTACTACTTCGAGTATATTTTCGGCTACAGGCGAGCTAGTTCACACGATAGAGATTGAAAAGAATATATTGGGTCAAGAAATCCGAAGAACGATGAATGGTTCTACTCATACGATGAGCTATAGTGCTCGGGGGAATATTGCAAAAATTACTGATCCGTCGGGCAATCAAATAAGTTATGAGTATGATTCCAGGGGAAGGAAAGTTAGTCAAACTGACAAATCTTCCGGTAACATCGAGATGAAATATGACATGCTCGGACGCCTATCGAGAACGATTAAGTCGGATGGAACGGTAACTGATTTTAACTATGACGGTTTATCAAGAATCATATCTCAAATGACCGGTGGGAAAACAATTTCATATGTTTATGATGTTGGTGGTGCAACATCACAGTCCTATCCAGTAGGAAGATTGACCCAAGTGAATGATGGAAACCTTACAACATTGATGGACTATGACTTGCGAGGTAATGTAATCCGACAAAAGAAAATGATGGATGATGTGAATTTGTTTGTCGAGTCGGAGTATGATACTAATAATAACCCAACACTTATTCGGTATCCAGAAGGAACAGTCGTTCATTATTCTTACGGATCTGGAGGGCATTTGAATAAAATGACTTTAGATTCGGCTGATGGTAATTCAGTGGACCAGCTACTGGTGAAATATGAAGGACCTTTTTTAGAAGAGGATCGCTTTGTTATAAAGAAAATTACTGGGAACGGTGTTGAATCAACTATTGAAATTGATAAAAAATTTAAGAGGTTAACTGGGCTTCGAACCAAACTGGCGGATGGATTTCTGGAACAAAACTTGAAATATGAGTATGATCCAGCTGGAAATATAAGCAAGATACAGGATAAAAACCGAGAAGACAGGACTCAAAATTTTGAGTACGATTCACTGAACCGCCTTGTTAAGTCAGTTGGAAAATATGGTGAGGAACTATATGAATATTCAGCGGATGGTAATTTACTAAAAAGAGGAGAAGTTACTTTTAAATATGAAAATTTAAATAAACCTCATTTAGTCACTGAAGCCAGATCTCCTCAAATAGGAACTTTTCATTACTCCTATGATTCAAATGGAAATATGGTTAATCGGAATGGAGATGTTCATTCTTATGATTCTAACAATTTGTTAACAAGTATCAATACTGCGGGCGGCACTTCCATTCGCTATTACTACGATCATTCTGGTAATCGAATCAAAAAAGATGTGGGCAATGGAAAACAGATTAATTATACTTTATTTGGGGATGCGTTTGAAATTACAAGGGAGGAGGGCATTCCAGAATCTGCAACTTTATATCTTAAAGGATTAAAAGGGGAGCCTCTGGCTCAAATAGCAGTTCCTGATGTACAATTTTTGAGGGATGAAAATTTTAGTTCTCTAACCCCTTGGGACAAAATCCTAAGTTTGAATTTCTCTGTATTTGATTGTTCTAAAACTAAGATGGACTGCGAAGTATATCGAAAAAATAAATTTGATTCTTTGATATTTAAGCCGCTAAGAAAACACTTAACTAGAGAAAATATCAAATTCGGATCGTATTCTCTTCAATTCGCTTTTCTTGGATTTTTATTCATTTTCGTTCATAAACAAAAAAGACCTTATTTTTCGATTTATATTATGCCTGTTATGCGGTATGCAAATGTAATATTGTTGTTTTCTTTTATGATTGGCGTTGAGAATTGTTCGTTTCTTGGCATCGGAGGCAATGGGGATGAGAAACCTCTAACATTGTTCCCAACGCATGTCTCTGACTCCGCCCCTTCTGTTAATGATGAAGGAAACGATTACTTTCCAGGGACAGGCACAATAGTGCCTCCTATTTCATCAAATTCATTTTCGGGTATTTCTTTCCAACATGCTGACCATTTAGGTTCCGTTAGTTTTTTATCGGATTCGAAAGGGAATCCTTTGTCTGGTGGTGATTGGACGGGGAGATCCAGGATTGCTTACAAACCTTATGGATTGATTCACAGAACTGATAGCGGCGGACCTGATATTAGTAAAATTAAATATGCTGGTCAAACGGAAGACAAAGAATCTGGATTATACTATATGAAGGCAAGATATTATGATCCTTTTATTGGCCGATTTTTAACGGGAGACAAAAAGCTATTCTCAAAACAAGTCAACGGATTGAACCGTTATATGTATACAAATGGAAACCCAATTAAATACAATGATCCGACTGGTTATGGAAGACAATCCCCCTACTTTTCGGCAGTTGTCGTATATATGCTTAGTGAAGGTATGAATGAAAGTGATCGGTTACTTCTAACATCGGCAGCTTTTCGGACCTATAGAGGGAACGAGAGAGGAAGACAATCTTATATAGAAAAAACTTTCGGTCAAAATGCATCTCATTTGGGTAAGCCGCATATTTCAAAGGCTTTACAATATGCGCTGGCTGCTTATTACTTGCTGCCAGCAGAAAATGATCTCGACAAAGTTCGAAATCTATTTATGGGATTTACTATGGGAAAGAAAGCTGGCGGGTCGTACAATGACATCCAAGGTAAAAAAGAAGAGCGAATACATATTGGAAAATCTTGGAAAATGGCTTTTATGGGATATATGCTTTGGAAAGATAAACCTGATGTGTTAAGGTTTGTGGCTGCTGGCTATCGCACTGGTAACAAAGTCGATAAACTAGATAGGCCTTACGCTGATAGTAAAGCATTTTTTAATGGGTTGAAACAAGCTTTTTCTTCTGAAGCAATTCTCTCTTTGATAATACAGATAGTGACTCTAGTGGTTATGATAGTTGTATTTGATGTATCTATTCCAATAATAGTATTATCAAGTATTGGTATCGCAATGAATTTTTCATCAATAGCACTTTCCGGTGATTATGGAGCATCGGAAGAGATTTCACAAAATGATGGAGAGGATAATAGGGATATAAATTTTGGGGTTACCGATCGTTAGTCATTATGAAATATTTACCTTTGCTAATAACAATAATAATAATTAACTGCGCAGGGATAGTTATGCTGCCAAACCGGCTGGAGACGAAAAAAATATTAAAACAGGAAAAATGCGGAGATTTCAACTATGTCTTCTCCGATAATTCTGATTTTAGAATTAGGAGAGAATCTAAGTTTAGTATTTCTTATGATGGACTATTTGATGCAATAGATGAATGTACAAATAAAAAAAGCAAAAAAACGATAATTGTTACCATAACACTTGAAGATAAATCAAACCAAAATTCTCAAATGGCACGTGTATTTACATCGCTGCCATTTGTTACAGGATCATTTTTTATTCTACCAATGACTGTTGATACTGAATTAGACATTAAATTTGATAACTTGTATAAGTTTAGGTCGCTCGTTGTGCATCGAAAAGTTTTTAAAGTTGGAAGTCCCTTATATAGTTTATTCAGATGGAATTTTCAAACAAATTCCGAAAACGCTAAAGCAATCTACTATGAACATATGAAAAATGCAATTTTACGATTTGAAAATAGAGAAAAAATTTATGAAGATTAGTTTTGTTATCAGTTTATTCTTTTTCTTCTTTTTCAATTGCGAATTGATGACGATTCGCTCTGACCATTCGTATAAAGTAAGCCAACTAAATAAAAGTCTTTGTTGGGGTGGGAAATTCAATGTGCAGTATGTCGCGAGTGTAAATGGCGGGGCAAGCGATGATGTAAAGAAAGGGGTCAATAAGGCCATTGCCCTATGCGAAAATAATATGGTAGATAGAATTGATATTACGATCGAGCGATCTACTGATGATGAAAGTTTGAATTATGGATCGTTTATTTTCAGTCTTTTTCTCGTACCACTTTTAGAATCCAGCGGTTATCAAATTAAAGTTGTTAAAAATAAATTTATTTCAAAAGGAACAATTGTTCTCAGTCGGAATATATCACCATGGTATATTTTTCTGATTCCAAATTATTTCTTTGGTACGAGTCATGAAGATTTAATTTTCGAAGAGGTATTAAATCATATCCTGGAAGTAGAAGAACAAGAAAAACTTTATGCCATTGAAAAAAATAGGCCAACTGTCTCTTCTGAAAAGAAGTTTCGTAATGTATTTAGGGAATGTTCGTTTGATTTATATGAATGTGCTATGAATGAGGCAATCAAGCATAGGTTAAAGATAGCGATTCAAATAGAGAAGAAAGATAATAAAATTATCTCAGATTTGGCGGAATTAAGAGAAAGATTAAATACGAAAGAAAAGAACTTCGCACATGGTTGTTTTTGTAGAACCAATCCTGATCCAAATCTTTTTAGTAAATGTCCTGTTGAATCTGATTTTGATTCAATTTGCGAAGACAATTACAACTGCAATCAATTGAAACCTGGCGATAATTCCTGTGGAATCACATTTTGGAACCAATTAATTAAATTGGAAAAAAAACTTAAAGATGGTAAGTTTAATGATTATTACCTAAAAGAGAAAATAAAAGAACAGCTGGCTATTATGCATTTAAAGATTATCATTAATTGAAATTACGAGACTATTTTATAAAATTGAAAACTACTATTTTTTTTTCATCATTTCTTTCAACCTACAAGCTTAGATTCTCAAATAAAACTGGATCTTTAATTCGATGGCTTTGCCTTTTTCTATCGTTTTTCTTTGCTACGATACTTTATGGTGCGGAAATTGAGTTTGCTTCTGGTCAAAAGTTTTTAGGAAAAATAATATCTGAAGATGAGAGATCTATTCTATTTCAATTTCAGGGTAAGGATTATCGGATTCCGAAATCTGAGCTTACTAAAAATGAAAAAGATAAGTCTGGTAGTGATTTTAGTATAAGTTTATCGAGAATTGTATTGTATGATAAAAGCCAATTAATTGGCTATCTGATTGAAGAAGACCAAGATCACATAATTTTGCAAACTCAAATTGGTTTCGTTAACGTAGAAAAATCTAAAATTGAAAAATCGGAATTAAATAGAGAAAAGAATTTTCCACCTCCCAAAAAATATCTAGTCTCGTCGTTAGAATCACTTAACACCTTTGTCGGGTTAGGTTATGGAATTTACAGATCTTCAAATTTAGATATTACTCTAAATCAATTGAATTTAAACATTGAGCCAGCTTATCTAGATTGGAAAGGCTTTGGAAGGATAGGCTTGCAATTAGATGGTATTTGGGGAGTAAGTTCTGAATACAAAGTCAATATGATCAATGGAATCGTTTATTATTACTCTCATTATCAATTTCAACAAAATCCTCTTTTGGATTTTTATGGAAAGGTTGGGTTTGGTGGAAATTATGTAAATACGATTGCAGAAGATAGGAATCGATCAGGTTTAAATCCACTTGCCATGTTAGAGCTAGGTTGGCAGGGATATAAACTAAATGATTTTCAATTGCGGCTGGGTATAAATACTTTTTGTGCTTTTGAAACTTCCTCAACTGTTTGTTTTTCTGGCCCTACGATTCAAGGAATGTTGAAGTTTTGAAATTTATATTAGTCATCAATCTTTCTTTTCTTTTTTTGTTTAACTGTTACAACTCGCCCCTTTCTGATACTGGAGCAATAGAAAAACTAAAGCTCGAAGGATTTGGAGTTTCGAATGTAGGTGAAACTAGTGCAAATATCTTTGTCCTGTGTTCTGAAAAAACTAATGGGCTAATGGCTTTTTCAGAACTTCCGCTGAATGGAATAGGGGCTTTGCTTGGTGCAGATAATGTAAGAGCTAGTATTAGAGAAGGGAAAGAGCACCTTTTCATCGTCGATAGTTTAAAACCCAATACTAGATATTATTATCAGGTGTATTGTAAAGAATTAGGTGCAGTTACTAGTGGTAATCAATCCTTTGTGACAACATCAAATGACTTTCTTGATAGAATTAATGGACTTAGATCGATTTGGATTCTGGGCGGGATTGGATCCAATTTTGAACCTATAGGAATGATCGATGTATTTGATCCAGTTGAAAATCGATGGTTTGAAAATGTTTCTCAGATACCTACGCCAAGAGCCTTTGCACAGATAGTATATCATAAAGGGTATATCTTTGTCATTGGCGGAGCTACGAAAGTCGGTTCATCTTGGCTACAATCTAGAATAGTCGAGCGATTAGACACAGCCAGAAATGAATGGAAAAGAATGGCTGATATGCCGATCGATTTGCAAGGGGGAATCGGCGTTTCCAATGGTGAAGAAGTTTATCTAATCTCTGGTTCTACAACTATGGATATGACTACCGGGACTATCTTAAATACAGTCTTTCGCTTTAATCCAAGTTTAGGAAGTGCCGGACAATGGATTCAATACACATCAAATAATGCAATTTTTCCGAGGCTCGATATGGGTGGATGTATCATGAACGGATCTCTTTTTTACAGCGGAGGACGTTTATACTCTGATGGAAATTCATATGCTACCACAGATGTATATTTGCCATCAGCCAATTCTACTACAACATTAGTCGAAGCTTCAATAAACCAAGCAAGACATGGCGTCGCAACTGTTTGCTATAATCCAAAGAATACAGATCCTTATCCGAATGATTCTCAAGGTTTTCTAGTAGTGGGGGGAAGTACAGCTTCCAATTTCAATCAACCAGTAACTGCGATAACACCATCCTCTTCTTACGATTACTATAGAACGGGTATAAGTTCAAATATCTTTCAAGCAGGCCCTGTGCTACCAGTTTCAGTCTATTATCCAAGTATCGAAATATCTTATCAAAACAGAAGGGCTTATGTTATGGGCGGTTCCACCAGTATAAACATTCCGACAGATAATATATACTCTATTGATTTGGCAAATCCTATAGGAGGTCCATGGCGATTGGAATCCATAAAAATGCCAAGACCGAGATTTTCTCATAAGGCAGTTATCTTAAGCAGATGAAAGTAGTATATTTAATCCTATCTGCTTTCGTGATCCAATTTTCTCTTTTTTCGCAAAAAGTAGAAGACCCTCTTCAGTTAGCGAAAAACTTGTATAAAGAAAAAAAATTTCAAGAAGCAGAAACGGAAATTTTAAGACGTTCTGAAGTGCAGTTTTCAAATCCTGAATATGATTTATTGCAATCGAAAATTTGGATCGAACTTGGAAATCAGAATTATATTCAAAGAAAGTTTAGCACAGCTTATAAGTATTATTCCAAAGCTTATGAGTTTTGGAGCGCAGACCCACTAGTTCAACAACGTTATTATGAACTTAAGAATAAAGATTTAGTAGATGAAGTAGAGATTCTAGAAGTAAAGAAAACGAAAATACCAGTTGCTCTGCCAACAAAAAAAGAAAATCCATCAAATGATGAACCTTTATTTAAGAATGAGTTGATTCAATTGAATTTCAAAATTCAAGAATCTGAATTATCACTTTCAAGTAAAATAGAATCAATTAATGAAAAAATAATGTTTCTCATCATTGGGAATATTGTTTTTATGAATTTGTTACTTATTTCTATAGGAGTAGTGGTATTCCTTTATTTAAAGCTTAAGAAGTAAGTATTAATAATGAATTGATATGGTTTCGATACAGGTCTAAGTTTGCAACAATTGAACTGATATTGTTGTGTCGAGTAAGATGCAAGTTTTAATAAATAATTTAAGGAAAAACAATACTGTTAAAAAATCGGCTGCATCAACAATTTAGAATTTGATAATTCCACTCATCCAGGATTTTTAAACGGAACTTTTCTTTTCACCTTTATAATTAAGAAATTTGACATCTTCAAAATGTTATTAATTTCTTCGAAAGAATATTATATTGGGCTAGCTGCTTTTATGCAACATTAATAAGTGCCCTTGCGATTCCGAATCCTTATTTTAATAGCAATTTCAGTATTTTTACTAGAACCTTTACTATCATAATTAAGCTTTATTGGGACTCCTGCTATTGGAGAGTTGGTTGGCTTTGAAGAGGTCTCTGGCAGGCATTGTCGTCTTTATTTTGCGAACGCAATCCTTGGAATTTTAGATTTGTATACGAGTAAAGTGTTGAAATACCAGAGGTTGTTGTATAGAATTGACTAGCAAATGTGTAACCCATGTGAGTGATCTAAAGTGTTACCGATGTGCCTTTCTATACACCATCTAGCATCTGTAATGTGACATAATATACATTATAGGAAGAAGCATATTGTTTCATAATTCATAGTATCTCAAATAGAAATAATGCTTCAAAAGTAAAAGTATTCGAAGTAGAGTCTACCTCTTCATGAGTGATGACCATTCAAACACTTAAAGGGAGAGTCTATGGAAAAAAGAATTAATTATTACACTCCAGAACTTACTGAATATAGCATTATAAATTTCAGTATCATAGGGAAAGCGCTTTGTGTGGCTACTTACTTTGATAAAATTTGCAAGAATTTCTTATTAGCATTGGTGATAAAGTATCCTCAGTATTTCAAAGAAAAATTTAAAGAATTTAATAATATAAATTTAAATTCAGATGAATTATATAGCCAAATAATGAAAATTGCGGATAAAATTAATTTAGATAGATGTATTAAAATATTATCAAAAATAAATACAGAAAATGATAAATTTATTGGATTTTTTGGCCGTTTTGATAAAGCAAGAGAAGCGAGAAACTTTATTGCGCATGACTTGTGTTTGGGTTACCCTGAAAACATTAATAAAGCAAACTTTCGCGCTGAATTGGCCAGGGAAATAAAAGAAAATACTTCGGAAATTGTTAATTGTTTGGTTCTTATGGAGGATTTGATTTTGTCCTTTAACAAAGAAGGAATGTTACCGGGAATCGATAAGTCTTCCTTAGTTGAAAATATTGTCTCCTGGGTATTGGATGATGAAATATAAGAAAGCAACCTTTTCAGAGTTTGTTTTCAAATCGTTTTCAAACGAATTTAAAAACCCCTTAAAACCCCACTTTCAACCTTAAAAAACGATTGCAATGATTGAGAACTATATTTCTTGTCACTTCCCATGCCGAGACCACGTGGGAAAAATTATGAGAAGAATCTATTCTATCGAACTCCACCAGAGTTAAGAGAGAAGGTTGTTCAAGGTAAGGCTAAAGCAGTCGAAGATCCCTCTTCCGATCCAAGGACTATGACTGTGGAGGAATTTAGAAAATCCTCTTTTTACTCACCTGCAAAATCAACAGTAAAGCAAGCAGTTGAATTAAATAATCGAATGTTTAATTTGCTGGAAACTGCAAAGGACAAGAAGAATCCAATTTATTCAGATGATATGGTGGTCCCTGTCCAGCAAGGGATTCGTGTTAGGCCTATCTATCGTATCCCATTAGAGGACCTCAGAAACATTTCCTATGCTTCTTCTCTCATCGGAGCAATTCACCAAATCATGGCCGATGATGTTTCAATGTATGCCAAAATTGGAGAAGATCCAGGCTTTGAATTCAAACTAAAGCAAAAGGACATATCCGCAACAGATTTGCAAAGGCAAGAGATGGCCAGTTTCGCAAATCGTGTTTTCCTAATGGGAGATAAATCTCAGGCAGATTGGCGAGAACGTGAACGACTTGGGGAAGTCCTTGAAATGGCGACTAGGGACACTCTTGCAATAGATGCCGTGGCATATTTGAGAACCTTTAATCGAGCAGGAGAGATCTGTGACGTTCGTTATCTGGATCCCGCGACTATTTTCCGTGTAGATCCAAGAAAAGGATACAAAGGCGATAAAAATATCACTCACGTTCAGATGGTGCACAACACTGTAACAGAGACTTATGAAGCAGGACGAATTGTTTACCGTCATAAGAATAACCTTTCCGATATTCGAATGCGTGGGTTTGGATATTCGCCTATCGAATCTTGTTTGGTTGAGATCATGTCCCTACTTTTTACCATAAAACATAACGCAGACAGATTCAATTCTAGGAATCCACCAAAGGCCATTATTTCTTCAAAAAACGCAATTCCGAAAGGAGACCAAGAGCGCATCGAGCTCATTTGGGAAAACGCTTTTTATGGACCGAGAGAAGGATTCAAAATCCCAATGATGTTTGGTGCTGGAGAAATCCAGGTACATAACTTGGATGTGTCGGATGATTTCGAATTCGATAAAATGCTCCAAATGGTTTCTTCATTTATTATTGCAAGACACGGAATTGATCCTGCGCAGCTCGGACTTAGACTCAATCAATCGCAATCACTCGCAGAGCCTTCTATGGATGGAAGACAGCATTTTTCAAGAGACCGAGCTCATGGATCTATCATGAGTTTTCATCAAGATTGTCTCAATGAAGTTTTCGATCCGAGAGACGAAAGCCCAATCGCATTGAATTTCATCGGAGTGAAAACAGAGCAAGAGGACAAAAAAGCAGATCTCGAAGACAAACAATTCAAAGTTAGTCGGTCATTAGATGAAATACGGAAAGCAAATGATTTACCTACCATGAAAGAGGAAGCGGAAGATTATGTAGCTCGCGGAATCATAACTGTAGAGCAGGGAAAGAAAATGGCCCGTCTCGGCCTCTTACGTGGAAATCAATATTTCAGTCAGGAGTTTGGAAAAGTCTTTGCAGACGAGGAACAGGCTCAAGGCGGTGGTGAGGAAGAGCAATCTCCTGTTGCAACCGGTAACCAAGGAGAATTGCCTTGGGGTGAAGAGGACTTTCTACCGAATGCATAGTTAATTTAAAAATTTAGAAGGACAAAACATGGAAAATAAAAACGAAACAACAGACCAAGTGGCCGTTGTAGAAACACCGGAGACAATCACTGAGGAAGTAATTGAAAACACTGAGAACGAACAATCGGTCTTGGTAGAAGGCGGAGATATTGTTTCTGGGGATGGAACGGGGGCGACTCTTCCCGAATTCGATCAGGAAAATCCTTCTGATTCGAATGAAGCGGAAGCAATGAATCCACCTCCTGAAGTAGAAGAAGAAACTCAAGGATCGGAAGATCAAGGGATTGGCTACATTCAAGGGGAAATTGATCACCTAAGTGAGCAAGAGAAAACGGTTTTGGGGTACACGATTTCCGATCTTCTTGCTACTCCTAACCAGACACAGCCGATAATCGTTTCTATGATTATTAGCGCGATTTTGGATAAAGTGAGAAGTGTGAATCCCGATGCAACTGAGGCTCTCGGCCAATTATCAAATAGAATTGTAGAACTCGCAGCTACTCAAGACTATCTGACACTTGTTTCCGAATTTGAAGGTGTTGTTTCTAGTGGATTGCCAAATGCTACAAAGTTGTCTTTATACTCACAGCAGTTAGATCAATTTGCAAAACGATTGGGGTAAAGAGTCCCCCTTTTTGCGAAGCAAAGCAGGAAGGGAATTTCAGTTAATTGTTGGGGATCGGCTCAAGTGGATAGAATATGTCGTGCTTGGACCTGATTCCCCTACTATGTACGCATCGAAACTATATTTCAAAAAAGGTGTATTGAAATGGGGGAAGAATCTTTTTTCCAAAATATTTCCTTCTATTACAGCAAAACAATTTCCAAGAAAGATACGGCCGGCTATTATAAATATTGGGAAGGATACTGTTCTTGATGATTTGCCGGATCCTCCCGATCAGGACTTCGATGAATGGTTGTTTGATTATTTAGAAAAAGATTGGAATCCTACTTTCAAAGAAATCGGTGAAACTGGAACATTGCTCGGATACCTTTCAGGTTATCTAACCGGTGAGCTGAAACTTCCATTGGAAACTGTTACTGAAATGGGGATCCAAGATTATGACAAAGCACTTAAGTATAAACTTGGGTTTGGCATCGACGAAGTTTTTGAGAAAGGAAAAATAGTTTCGAAAAAAGAAGTATCAAGGCTCGCAACAGAATACGCAAAGGAACATGGAGCGGAATGGCTAGCGATTTACAAACGAGATGACCAGGGTGAAATAATCTATGGCGAAGATGGTCAACCTGTCAGAGGTGGAAAGCCTTATGAGTATCTAACACAAATGTGGCGAGATATGATCGTTACGGCAATTCAGGAAGGGAAGACACTTGAACAAATGCAAAGTGATTTTGCTTATCCGGATCTATTGGATCTCGTTGAAAATGGTACGATTTCATCGGAAACTTATCTTGAATTACTCAATGGTAAAGAATCCGAATTACTGCAATTGCGATTGAATAGAAATTTTCGACGATTTGCCTGGACAGAAGCAAGTATGGCGTTCAATGCTGGAAGGATCCGCGCGATGAGTGAATTGGGAATCGATTATGGAGTATTCCGAAAAGGGCAAAGAGTGATGTAATGAAAGATCATTATAAAGACCATTTAGAATTTCTTAGACGTGTTATTATAAAAAAGTTTGAAGACGCAAATAAGCGTCACGCAACATGGCACGATATTACACCGATCGAGGATCCTTGGGAAAAGAAGTATTGGCTCATGCTCAAAGATATTTTGGATCGAGTTGATAGTTATATCAAATCCACTCCTCCACAACGTTCTGGTAGAGAAGTCGTTCTCGATGCAATGGCCTTCTCTGAGATGACAGAATTTTTAGATCCTAAAAGTGCAGTATCTAAATACAGAAATGAAATGGACACGGATGAGTTTGAAACTCTCGGAATAGTTCTGCTCTCTGTGAGGAAAGCCGGAGAAGAAATCTATCTCGATGTATCTGGATCAACATTTAATCAGGAACAAAAACTCGCAGTAATAGAATCCGCAAAAGAGGTAATCGAGCGGAATGGTGGGAAATATAACTAATGGCAAAGCAATATCTTTCTGGTGGCGGGAATCCATTTGGAGTTACCCCTGCACCTTCAGTATTTAATCCTAATCCTCCAGATGATCTCATCAGTAGGCAAGGCGAGCCTGCAATTTGGATCCGCGCAATTCCTAATATAGGAGATCTAGACGAAACAAAAATGGCGATTCCTGGAAGTGATTCTCAACTGTATCGAATCGAACGTTATCGAAGGATGCCAACGGAAACTTTAAATCCGATGTTTTATGATGACAATGTTGTTCAAACGAAATACGGACCAATATCCAAAATCAGATCTCTGAAAGTGTTTCGGAATGAAGATTTCGGAGGGAATTTTAATCTCTCAATTGAGAGTTTTGAGCACAATAGAATTAAGCTAAAACCAAATATTGAATTCCAGGAATATTATCAATTGGATTGCGATTATGATATCGAATCATTTACAAAATTTGAAAATGTTTCATTTATACAAGAAGAGGACGGTTTTTTACTCCATCCTGTCCAGGATGATATCATCGTAATGGTCGATTCTGTTTGGAGAGAACGTCTCGACAAATCAGGTTATGATGAGATTGGATTTAAATATGATTTTACCAAAATCTCATGTGAGACAGTGGCAGAGGCAAGCCGAAGATATTTATTAAGCTACGTCACATTTTCTCCAATTAAAATTGGTTATAAAACTATCGATACCAAAGATGCTCGATTAGCAGAGAAAATGATAGATGTCCAGTCAGGTGATATTGATATCGTTGTTGGTTCCGGATTAAACATTTCAAAAGATGATATACTGATTCCACTTCGTACGCTTCGAACAGAGAAAGAAATCTTGGAAAAAGATAAAGAAGGACGTTACCCTGTCAAATACAGCCCACTCAGAGAGATTGTGGCCGTCTATACCGATTCTATCGAGTATGAAGACTTTTGGATAGAAGACAGTAGATATGCTCGCATCAATGCTGGTACTCTTCCAGAAAGAATAGTTTGTGTGTACCAATATAATCCTAGATATACGATTATGCCAGATACAACGGCCTCAGCTCTGGCAGAACGTATCCAACCGAGAAAATTTATTGGGAGGATTAATCAGACAAGGCTTGATCTTGGTAGAATCTTCCGCGAATCAATTTATCGTTCGGTGGCGACTGACTGAAACCGAAAAAAGCTTGAATTCTCGCCTGGGGGATGCCCTTGTCACTTCCCATGTCAAACTCTGCTCAAATATCATCTTAGGTTTCATTAAAGGTAAAAAATATGGTGCGACCGTTTAAAGGTTTTCTATTCCAAAATCCCGACGAAAATGCAAACAGGCACCTTTTGGAAAGGCTGTATGCTACTGAAAACCCAGGTGAAATCGATCCATCGATTCCTAAGACCGGTGGGTGGGGAGCAATTGTAACTCCCGATGAAATACGATATTCTTTGATGTCGGGTAACGGTCGATTGGTGACGGTTGATGGATCATATATCACAGACGAAAATTTAAAAGGATTCGTAGATCAGGTTACACTTGCGATTTCTGAGGAGTTGGAGCACGAAATCTATCCGACAATCTATAGGCATAGACCAAAAGGGAACCTTTCAAGGTTAATCGAGCCTCATGCAAAGTGGTATGATGCTCACGATTATCAGAATTCCGATCTTGGTAATAATTTCTTTGTAGAATTGCGAAAAAAACCACTTCAAAGACTAATTACTTGGCAGTTCGTTAATCCAATTGGCCGGGACATGAACAATGAACCGACAACCACAATCGTTGATTTCCAAAAGAGAGCGAGAATAGTATATGACCAAGGAATTTTACGTTCTATCGGGATTCTTGGATCTAATGTCTCCTTTTCTGGTAACGCAGCGCTTCGATCGCAAAGAGTTTTTCAAGGGATGAGCCCAACGAAAATTCCAACTACTCACTATATTGATTTTATCTCTGGATATGATTCTGCGTATCGAGTTCCAGCGGAATTAAGAGAGGTTATTGGTCTTATAACAGCCATTAAAGTAATGTCGATATACGGAGATGGACGCGCTGCCGCCGTTGCAAGTTTTTCGGTTGGGGTTGGTGTTCTACATGAATCTGTCAGCACAACTCAGTCTGCGACGAGCTCGATGTATGGAGCCCGAATCTTAGAATTGACTAACTATCTCAAGGCATGGTACGAAAAAAACATGAGTCGATACAGGTCCATGAGAGTCGCAATACTTTAGTTATTGCAGTTGGATACCTAAATCTCACACTGGGATTTAGGAACGGACAAGGCTTTGGACTACAAGGAAACTGAATAGTTTTCTCATGGGTATGGGTGGCGAGTGGTTCCTGGCACAAGATGGCGGAAAATACAGACGCGGTGGGCGCCGAAAGACTCTCCCCCATGACTCCGAGCGAAGGCTGACTGAGAGATGTAAGCTGTGTAATCGGGATGAAGGTGCAAACCCTTCTCTTGTGAAAATTTTAAGATAAGGATCCGGAACGTGAGTAATAAATTTCAACAAAAAAGAGCCAAACAAGTTATAGGGAAAGAGCGAGTAGAGTTACTCACATTTACGCATAGATTCTATCTTCATTACATGAATCCTATCCATCGATGGGTTGTACTTGCATTGTTCAAATTATCTGTGAAAGCAAATCTAAGAAAGAAGCCGAGGCTTTCTGATTTTTTACAGTTTCTTTCTCAGTTTATCCAGGCATTTGCGGGATATTCTGTTACTCATGTTTCGAATGTTCCTCCGAAAATTGATATTTACTCAATGGGAACAAGAATTGGCCTCGCAAATTTTTTCTGGAAAAGGCGATGGCTGTTAATGTGTAAAACATTCCTTTTGGGAAAAGATCCAGATTATATCGATTCTATGAAGCGGTTAATTGTCTCAAATTATCGAGAAGGTCTGAATTTGCCTGAGCCAACTGCAAGCGCAGTAAGTCGGGATTCGGTTCGATAGGTTTCGCCCTTGAAGCAGGCGTAAGAATTTTATAAATATCGCGGTGTCTTGTATAGATACCGTTGATAATACCCATTGTAAGTTTCTTTTGAGCATGTGTTAGATAGATTGATTTAGTTCGGATATCTCTAAGCGTTCTCACTTCTGATAAAAAAATTCTTATCTTCCCTTGAGAAAACAATTCAAGTAATCTATCGATTGATGCGTGAATTATAATGAATTCCGCCGTTGGAATATTTGGATCAAAACTCTCTTCTTCTTGTGCCACAATAATCCGATAATACGAGACATAAAAAAACATTCAAGCCTTTCATTTTTTTCTTGCAAATTGCAGGTAATTCGTCCCTTGTCACTCCCTAATCAAATACCTGCTCCGCTTATGCGAGGTAAAATGTTAGCAAATATAGATCAGAAAATCAACCAAGCTCAAGGAGATGCTAGTAAAGAACTAGTTGTCACCTCTATCGAGAAGTCCTCTTTGTCGGTCAAAATTGGATCTAAACCTTTCTATGTTCGAGAAAGTGATACAGGTAGAAAGTTTTATTGGAACGGCCTCAAGTTTGTCGACCTAACAAATGATCCTGGTATTCGCGCATGTAATACGTTGCGAGTCGCGGCTAATGTCGCTGATGCGGAAACCGTTGGAATTGGTGCAAGAACATATGAATTTGATCGTGCTGCTGACGGAGTTGTGTCTGGGAACATAGCTGTAAAAGGTCATGCGGATGATACACCTGGGAATGCAATTGCTGCACTTGTTGATGTTATAAATTCAGATCCAATTTCTGAAGTTACGGCCATTAAAATTTCTGCCAATGAAATGTTTGTATACCACAAAGTACCTGGTAACAAGACTACTCCCACTACAGAAACTCTCTTGGGAGCAAATAACGGATGGGCCGCTGCAACATTACTCAATGGACGTGAGCCAGGAAGTCAGGCATATTCAGTGATCCGGCGCGTTCCTACTGCGGTTGAAGTCGCTTTAGGTGTAATGCATTTCTATTTCGATTTCCCTCCTACATTGGCCGACATTCGAGTCGTTGCAACAGCGACTCCAGGTGTTCCTTTCGCCTGGGACGGTGCAGTAACAATTACTGGGAATAGACTCACGATTGACAACTCTGGCTCAGTCGATTGGTCAACTACGAACACAATCGTTCTTACGGTGGCAAAATAACGTGAGAAAATTTCTAGCAGCGCAGGATATTGCAAGAGCTCCGTATGCAAATCATTTTACGGAGCTCCACGATGCCAATGTTGTAAATTTGAATGATCAGCAAAAAATCTATGTAATCACTGAAGTGCGCTCTGGTGGTGCTTGGACCTGTGAATATACCAATTCATCTGCTGATGGTGAGGTCTATACCCGAAATGGTAGTGGGATCCAAACGTTTTTTCCGAAAGCATTCGTAGGTGAGAATTTGAAATTCACGGGAGTTACGGAAGTATCTGGATTTTTTATTCCTGCAGGTAAAGTATTTTAAATGGCTGCAATCCAAATTAAATCACAAGTCGCATTGGTAGAGGATTCAGGTGTACAAGTAGTATTGCCAGAAATGATAACTCAAAACGAATTCACCAAAGGTGCGCTTAGTGAGGCTATCATTATAGAAAATTCAGTTTCCGATACCATGGTTACTCCAATTGCAGTCTCGCTCGAATCTTATCCAAATACTACATGCATTGTATTGAAAGCAGAGTATGCCGAAAATGACTTCCCAAACGGAATCAAGGCAGGTGATAGAGCAAAATTCCAATTCAGATTCGATTCTGGGAATTGGTTTGAAGCCTATTCAGTGATTCTCGAAGGATACAAACCAAATTCTCCAGAGATACAAATTCGAGCACAAGGTACTGCAAAAATTCTAGTAAAGAGGACTGTCAGTGCAACAGAATAAACCGTATTGTTTTTTAAAATCTGCAACCGTTGAACAAGCCGAAATTGAAGGTAAGTTCATAAACATGCTTCTTAAAGTATCGACAGAGAAGCGTGACAAAGAAGGTGATATGTTCCTGAAAGGAGCATGGACCCACAAAGAGGATGTTGAATACTTCCAAAAGAAAGGTGTGATCGATTGGAATCACTTATCTCAAACATCTAAATTCGCAAAGTCAAATAATCCCAAAGAAAAAGCTGATAATGAATTGGTTAGCGCAGAAGCAATCCTTGGTGTTCCAAGTGGGCGAGGCCTGTTTCTTGGTGATGATGGATTATATTGCGAAGCTCGAATTAATGCAGAAAATAAATACATCAAACCATTTGTTCCTTTACTCAAAGCTGGATTTTCTGGATTGGAAGTTTCTGCAGCTGGTGGAGCATACCGTCCAAGTCCAGAAACAATTTCCAAATATGGAGAAAAGACTTGGGATCGTGCAAGGCTAACTCATATAGCCATTTGCCCTCCAGGTGAGGCAATCAATGATGAAACCCAAGCATTACTCTTAAAGTCTCATCTCGCATCTGAACTCGGATGGAAGGAAGAAGATGAGCCAGTACCAACCAAGTTTAATATTGATCCAGTCGGTTCAGTGTTAGAATTCATTTCTTCTTCTCCTGATTACAATCAGTGGGTTGCAAACAGACTAGTTGGTGCAATCGATTCTGGTCTTCTCCCAAAGGATTACCAAGCGATTTTTGAATTTGTTAAAAATCATGGTCTATCGGTAGAGAAGGCAAAACAATACGCAATTAAACTACTACAGGCTATGGAGGTCTGAAATGAATAAGGATTGGCAGAAACAGTTTATGGGACTTGTCTCCTCGTTTACCAAATCCAGTACAGGAGCAGAGGATACACCGCCACCTCCTAGTGCTGACGATGGTGGAACAGGAGCAGGAGAAGGTATCTCTGATGAATTTTTAGATAAATTGAAGTCAGCGATTGAATCAGGTGAGGTTGCAGTCGAAGAATCGGCTATCAAGGCTTACTGTAAAACGAATGGAATTTCTGAAGAAGACAGCGCGGAAATTTGGGGAATTATCTCTGAAGGGTTGAGTGATGAAGGTGGTGAAGAACCAGCACCTGGCTCAGATCCAGAAAGTGATATCCAGAAAGGTGGGAACAAGGCGATGGACCCAGACTTTGTGGCTTTTGCAAAATCAACAGCAATGGCTGTTAAAAGCGCAGAAACGCATGAAATGGCGATCGCTTCCTTAATTGAAGAGAATGCTGTATTCGCAAAAGAAAACCAAGAAATCAAAAAGGAAATCGCATTCTTAAAATCAGAACTCGGGAAAGTATTAAAACAACCGGTAGATTCAAAGAAACCGGTTCTTGATACTTCCGGGATCCCTGCACAATATGGAAGAGCTGAAATTATCCAGCTTATTTCCAAAGGTGTCCAGGATAAAAAATTAGCTCTCGGTGACTTGCAGACGTTCAAATCGTCCGGACGTCAAACTGAAGCTGTTGTGGAATTTTTAAAAAGTTCATCCAAAGGGGGAAACTAATGAAACTCAACTTAAAATTCACTTTGATTGGTGTTGTTTCAACAATTCTCTTCTGCATTGGCCTCCTCCATCTTGGAGGCACTGAGACTGTTATGCTCGGGTTATTAACCCCATCATTCGGTTCGCTAGAAGAAATCAGAAACTTCATGAAGTCATTTAACGCAAATAGCGACGGTATTACCGACGTTACTGCTCTCACAAATGGTGCTGCGACAACTATGCACAATTTGGACGAAGAGATGGTTCTCTTAGCACAGGATTCAGACGAATATAACTTCTTGAATACTATGTTCTATCGAGATACCAAATCGACTCTAAACGTGTTTGGTCAAATTCTCGATTGGGGTGGCAATGGCGATTTCTCTTTCGTAGGTGAAGTTGACGACGCAGAATTCAAAGATGTTTCCATCAAGAGAATCTCAAAAACGGTTTCTTTCCTCGCGGAAGGATATGCAGTATCTAAGGTTTTGGATATCCAAGACACAGGTTCTTATGATCCAGAAGCGATCCAAGTTCAAGGTGCGATTAACCGAATTATGCAAACTCTTGCTTATGGTGCATGGTATGCTGAGAAGGCTATCAATCCACTTGAATTCGATGGTTTTGTAACTGAACTTAAGAATGCTGGACAAGTTTATGATGCTCGCGGTGGTTTTCCGGAAATTAAAATCATTAAAGAATTAGCAGTGAATATCAGAACAAACTTTGGTATGGTAAACGAATTTTGGCTCCATGATGGTGTTAAAAACGTATTGGATACATACTACACTGAATCCAAAGAATTTTTTACCCAACCGAATAACGGATCTATGGCAGACATTGGATACAATATCCCAGGTTTAGTTGGTGCTCCACTTAAAGATAAGAGGCTGGAATTTAAAACTGATCTTTGGATGAACCGTCATCTAGTTGAATTGCCAACTTATAGAGATGCCAATGGTAACAAAGTATCTGGGAAAACAAATTCTCTAGCTCCTGATGCACCGAGCATTGCGTTAGCAGTATCCGGTGGCCCAGTTTTGGGTTCTGAGTGGCTTCCGAAAGATACCAAAAATTCTTCTGGTGTTGATGCTGGAGTAAGTTATCGAGTGGTTGCTTGTAACAAATCTGGACGTTCTGCTCCAAGTGCGATTGTAACTTCTGGTGCAATGAGCGCAGGTAAATCAATCACAGTAACAATTACACCTGCTGGAAGTGGGTATGCGGCTACTTATTTCCAAATTTTCCGTGAGACATCACCTGGTTCTGGAGACTTCCGATTGACAGAAAGAATCGTGAAATCTGCAAACCCTACCACTGTGTATGTTGATCTCAATGCTTGGCGCCCAGGTTGCACAGAAGGTGTTGTGGGTGATTTCAATTCAAGATCTGCTCTCGACCAGAAGCGAACCTACCAAATGTTGCGTATGTTGCCTTTGTTACAAACCAAGTTCTCACCGAACGCAGTTTATCAAAGAAAACTAGCGGGTATGGTCGAATGGTATGGTGGTCTTGCGGTTTTACAACCAAAGAGATTCTATTTAATTAAGAACTTACCTACTACACTCGTATAGGTTTGAAATTATAAGGCAGGACTTAACATCCTGCCTTTGCAATATAAAATGCTCACTGCAAATAGCCAAGTTAATACAGACATAGGAAATTTGACTGGGGGAGCAGCGCTTCAGAAAGATCCTTTTTCCAAATCTATCCGAGGCAAAAACTTCAAAGAATATATAAAATCTCTCAAGGGAAAATTTTTCCAAAAATCTCATCTTAAAATTTCAAAAGAAGATTATAATTCCAATCCTACTCATTCTCAAAAACAAGCAGGGAACTATAAAAAAGCCCACGTCAAAGTTCAAGGATTCGATATTTCCATCGAAAATCCCAAGGGAACGTATAGATGTGGAAAAGATTCCAATGGCAAAGAATGGAAAAATAAAATGGTTCACCATTATGGCTATTTCAAAAGGACTCTTGGAAAAGACGGTGATCATATCGATTGCTTTATTGGTCCAAACATAAAATCGGAACTAGTTTTCATAATCAATCAAATCAAGCCTTCATCCGGAATTTTCGATGAGCATAAAGTCATGCTTGGATTCGATTCTTTGGAAGAAGCAAAAGAAGGATATTTAGCAAACTATACTCCTGGTTGGAAAGGATTAGGCGATATCCAGTCCATGACTTTGGATCAATTTAGAACATGGTTAGAGAAAGCTGATACCACCAAGAAAGCAAAAGCAGTGATTATTAAATCCTCTTTAAAAAACTTTTTCGTAAAAAGTAATAAAGCCCAAGTAGGTGAAACTCGTACTTGGTCCGATGGGAAGCAGCATCGTAAAACCGACAATGGATGGGTAGAAGTCTCCAGTAACAAGCAGACCAGTACTCCTTCTCAAGACTCAAATGATAAACGAAAATCAAATGTAGATTCAAATTCTGGTCAAAATAAAACTTACGAACAGAAAGCTGTTGAGGCACTTGAAAGATGGAAGGAGTTCGAGCAACTTGCGAAAGAGAGAAACAAACAGAGAATTTCTAAAATGAAGCCAGAGAAGAGAAACGAGGCATTTGATATTAAAAATGCCGAACCAGGTGATATCGTTAGGATTGAGAGACCAATAGATGGACGCGTAAATCGAGGCCACCTAGCGAAAGTTTTGGATAAGATTGATGGTCATCTAAAAGTTATGCTCCCTTCAGGAAGTATTTTTCTATTTTTGGCCGCAGATCTAGCTTTTGCAAAATCAAGTAAAAAGCATTTCATTGATAAATTGCTCCCCTTCAATAAAGGAAAACTCGCTCAGGTTGGGGAAATTAGAACATGGTCTGATGGGAATAAATATCGGAAAGAATCAAATGGATGGCGAATGATTGGTGAGAGCGAGAACAAGGCTGCACATCAAACAACTTCAAAAAAAGCAGGTATGTCCAAAGAAGAACATTCGCAAGCTACCGAAAAAGCCATGCAAAATGGAATTAAAATTCCTGTAAAAGTATTACGAGAATACCCCGCACTTCTTGAAAAATATCCAAAATATAAGGAAAGAGCGAGTGCTATAGATTCTCTTTCTAAAGGGATTAAGAAAGGAGAGAAAATTGGTAATCAGTTGGAGAAGACCGCAAATACATTAAAACAAGGGAAAATTCCCGATGCAATCAAATCCATCAATTTAATCAAAACCAATCAGAGTAGTTCAAATAAAACCGGTGAAGCCAAAATCCAAGCTTCTGAAAAATTGAATAACCTAATGTCATCCAAAGGTCAACTTAAAGGAGCAGTTAAAAAAATAAAATCGGAAGCCAAACTTAAACTCACTTCGAAAGAACAGAAAAGAGTGGATGACTTAGAGAACAAAAATCTTGCAACAGAAGCGATTATGGTTTATGCAAACAAACTTAAAAACAAAAAGTATTTGTTTGCACTAAAGGAAAACAGGAAAAAACATATTAAACTCGGCCATCTTAGTAGCGAACTCAAGAAAGAAAGAGATGATATTTATCATGAAGTAATGCGGGAGTTCAAATCCGATTCGGAACGACTTGGGAAAATCAATAAACCCGAAACCTTAACAGATTCACAAATTTTTGAAAATGTAAGGGATGCTTCCCTTCTCGATTCTAAGAAGCTACAGAAAAACGTTTCTCTAATTGATGTTCAAATAGCGATGGCAGAGAAGCAAGGAAACGCCAATGCACTTCGAAAATTAGAAGTCAAGGGAACGATTTACCGAGTCGCTCAACTCTTACAAAGTGATAAATCTATGACTAGGGATGACATTGCTTCTCTTGTAAGGCATGGCGCGGAATTGCCTGGCCAATGACCATAGCGAACTATTTCCGCTATGGTCTATCCTGAAAAGAATTGACTTTCATTGGGATCCATTCCTTTGTCCTTCCCCATGAATCAAAATCTTGCAATCATATTAAATTTCCTTAAAGGGAGCAAAGGCTCACAAGGAACGAATGTAAAATACTACAAGCGAGAACCAAAGGCGAAAGGTGGTTATCGTTATTGGTACACAAAAGAAGCGTATGATCGAGATCACAAAAAACAAGTACCGAAAAAGGAAGGCCAGAAAGAGCCTTCTATTTGGAGCAAGGTTGCAAGTTTTTTCGGAGTCAAGCCGACGGAAATCAATGCAAAGATTGAATCGGAATACAAAGAGAACTTGGATGCAATAACTAAGGAAGTTGGACCCGTCTCAAAACAGGATTTCTCCTCTCACCTAGCAGAATATTTAGCAAACAAAACCAAATGGGATACAAAATTTAAGGCAAAAAAAACCGAGCCTACAAAAGAAACTGCTGAACCAAAAGAAGAGATTGGTGACGACATCGATGTCGTCACCAAAGAGAAACAGGAAAAAACTCCAAAGGAAAAGGTCAAAGAGCAGGCAGATAAATTTCAGGATGGGAAAAAATGGAATCTGAAGCTCATGCAATTCATAGCAAGTAAGTATACTGATTCAAATGAGAAACATGGGGAGGGATCCTCTCAAGAAATTGTAAATAATTTGGAGAAACTTGGATTCACCAAAGAGCAAACTTCAGAAGTAAAAAACGCAACAAAATACAAATACCTTTCACAAAGTGGGAAGGAAGTGAGTTTTTTTTATAAACCTACGGAAGATAAATGGATTTGGTCTCAAGGATCAGGAGCTGAAAAATTTTATTCCGAAAAAGATCCAAAACAAGTTTTGTCACAGGCAAAGCACTCTATTGAAAGTCTCGGAGAGCAAGGTATTTCCAATTGGAGCGAAATCCCAAAATCCAAAAAAGATGAATTGGGTAAATTGCTGGATAGTTTGAAAAAGAATTCCAGCTTACCTAAATCCCAAACTGATACTAAGGAACTATCCAAATTAGTCAACGAGCAGGACCCGATTGAAGCTAAAATCGCTCAATCCTGGAATAAAATTGATACCATTCGGAAGGATAAAAGCCTCAGTGAGGATGAGTTTAGGACGGAAATTGAAAAAGCCCGTTCTGAATTAAGATCAGCAATGAAAGAAAAACAGGTGCGTGATGGTTTCAAAACACTTAGCGATCTAGAGAAAGTCGCATTTGAAGCATTATACAAGGTAGATGCACCTGACACATTTCCAGTTGATGCTAAAGGGAACGTAGACAAGAAAGCAATTTCGAATTACGTCAAAGAAAAACAAGCACTCGATCCTGATGCACGTTCCAAAGCAATGAAAGGGAATGATAATGCTAAGAAAGATGGTGCAATAAAAGCAATTTCTGAAATTAAAAAAAAAAGCCCTAAGATAAGATCGCAAGCACTTCGCATTTCTGGAGACAAACATGTCTATCGACAATCTGTGTCCGGGAAGACTTCAAATAAATTAAAAGAAGTTCCTGCTTCAGATATCTCTACAATTGAGCAATACACTGACGAGAAAAATTATAATCGAAAAGTTATAGAAGGAATCAAATCTTCAATTCTTGCCAAAGGTTTCGATCCTGGTTCTCCAATTAAAGTTGATAGAGATAAAAACGGTAAACTGACAGTAGTCGATGGACATCATCGTTTCACAGCCGTAAAAGAACTTATTTCGGAAGCAAAACTTCCAAAAGATACCCCAATCTATGTAATTGAGGAAAAATACAATTCTGAATCTGATCGTTTACTCGCGCAGGTCTCAGCGAACAAAAACAAGCGTGAAGTGGAACGGTTGGATGATGCAAAAGCCTACGCGAAACTTATCGAGCAAGGTAAGTCCGTACAGGAAATTTCAGAAAGAACAGGAGAGTCTACGGAATATGTCAAGGGAACCATTGCACTCAACAATTTAATTCCAGAACTTCAAGACCTTCTCCGAACCGATGCGAAAAAGAACATCCGTACATCAGATAAAGCAAACGATGGATCCAAAGAGAAAAGGGAATCGATTCCTGAGTCATTGGCAATCGTTATCGCAAAAAACGGGATCGATGAAGGAGGGAATCCCTCACCTACTATCCAAAGAAAGGCGTTCTCATGGTACAATCAAAACAAAGGCAAAGGAATTTCACCTAACCAAGTTAAGTCGTATATTGATAGTCTCAAAGCACAGAATTTTTCCTTCGGGAACGTGGACTCTACCGGTAGATCTGAAGTAGAACAGGAGGCTGTGAAATATGCAGGTGGCGAGGACAATGCGAGGGCAAATTCAGCAGGCTTCGAAAACTTACTAACAGCAATTCAAAAACCAATTCAGAAATTCCTTGGTGATACAATTACGGATCTCAATGAAGGAAAAGCGAAAGAACTAGCAGCTTCTATTATAGCAACGAAAGGTGAGAGTGCACTGGAAACAGAACTTGCAAGGCTATCTGATGCACTCAATAATATCGCTGCTTTTAGAGATTCATTGAAAAAGAAATTCAGCGAAATAAAAGCAGATTCCCAAACTCCGGATATGTTCGCTTTCAAAAGCTCGATTGGAACTTTCCTCAAAGCTCTGAAAAATAAAAATCAGGTATGTTAAAGTGAGTATTTCCAATGTGTTATCGCAAATCAAAAAGAGGCCTGAAAATTTCCCTCGATATTTTTCAGTTCTCCGAGAAGCTGCTGAAAAAATCCAGTCTCGATGGCTCTTCATGGCAGGCGAACGAGCGAAACTTGGGGTTAAAGCAGGAGGATTAGGTTGGTGGGGAGTTCAGTATCTTAGTAGAGGTCAGATACAAATCGAACAACAAGGCATTGGATATAAAATATTTTATTCAAAAGGATCTGGGAACTATGATGTTGATAAAATTGCCGAAAACGGTAGAGGTGCTTTTGATATTGTTCAAAGCCTATTGAATAATTCAAAGAAAGTCAGAATATCTAAAGGTGGGAAAAAATATTTAATTGTTCCCATGGCATCTAACGAAAGCCAAGCGGACGTAGTCATGAAAATTATTGGGAGTCACAAGGAAGAGTCACCAAATGGCGGATTTGTAACTCGGAATAAATATAGTTATACCAAGCTAACAGACAAAAAGAAAGGAACTAAAACATTCCAATTTTCTCAAACTCAAGAAAGAGGTGGAAGCAGTAGTTCAAATCATAATTTGATAATGGTGACTTCGGATTCCCAATGGAAGCCTTATCCTGAAATCAAGGGACAGAAATTTTCAGCCAAAATGCAAAAGGTTGCTGATCAGCTTCTTACAAGCGAACCCTTTCTCAAGGCGCTTGCCGAGGCTATTATAATCGATCTTCAAGAGAATAGAATCAAGGCTCAAAAGGAAAAACGGAAATGATATTATCAATGTGGCAATTGGATCCTGAATTTCGGATCATCCAAGAGTTGAAAGCACTCTACCTAGAGACTGGTTTGGGAGATAGGGGCATTTCTTGTGATAAAATTGTTCACCCGGGTCATCCACTGTATTCAATCGCTTCTGTCCCTTCCGGGGAAGGGGCTAAAGATTCTGATTCATTTTTCCCAAAAGTTGGGGTGGAATGGTCAGATGATGAACCCTCTGATGATTTAGCTGGGAATTACAGAATTTTCCCTTTTGATTCACAGATAAAAAACAAAATTATCGCCTATAAAAATAAAAAAGATTCTGAATACGAACATTTTGGATACAAACAATTTGATAAGATTCTAAAATCAACTAACTTTGGTATAGTGGAATCTTACACCTCACATATCGTTTCAAATGTAAACATATCTGGTTGGGGAGGAAGCGGCAACAATGGAAGGAAAACGGCCCAAGAATTATATAAGGCGACGATGTCAGTCCTTCCTTTTCTCAAACACAACATACAAAAGAAATTTAAGGCTTCAGTAAGTCTTGAAGGGAAACCTGCTCTTAACGTAGAAGCACCTCAAATCGGAAGAGGTGCATGGGGTTTCGAAGTAATGTTATCAGTAAGGCAAATCAAAAGAGAGTTTAGGTTCACTGAAGGAACTCTCATTGAAAAAGCTGATGTTTACTTTGATGGAGTAGGGACTCTTCCCGGTAAAGAAAAGCTAGGAAAATCAAACAGAAACATGAATTTTCATCCTCTCAAATCAAAAATTTAGTTGATAATTTTGGAGTCTAGTTCCCTTGTCACTTCCCATGCAAGGGACTCAAGATTCTAACGTCGAAACAAAGCAAAAAGCTACAAAAGTCGTGGATGCTTCACCTAACAAAGAATTGGTAAAGGATCCAACTGCAAAATTCATTGAGTCCAAACCTGAACTTGCCCGTTATTCTATGGCGCAAGTATTCCGGGAGTTTTTGGTAAAGAACCATGGAAAGTTTAACGGTTTGAAGGCCAAAGATGATTACGAGAAAGCATTTCAGGAATTTTGGGGAGTGAAAAAGTAAATGGGCGTTTTAGGAAAAGCATTCGAGGGACGTTCTTACGTTCGACCAGGTTCGAGAGGAAAATTTCGTGCTAAGGATCAAATCCCTGGCGATTCTGTTGATCTATTCACTCAATTAATTATTGGGCAAGCCGACAATGGTGTAAATTGTAATGATACAAATTTACCAGATGACGAAAGATATTATATTTTTTACTCGTTCGATGAGGCGAAAAAAGTTCTAGGTGGTGGCGAACTTTTGGAAGCGATTATGCTTGCAGATACTCCATCTAGCGAAGATGATTTTGCGCCTGGACCACAAAGATTCATAGCACTCAATACAAGAGCAAATGTGGCTGCAAGTGCATCCATTCCATCATTAAAATCAGGACAATCTCATACTCTTACCTTCCCTATCCCTGGGCCGAAAGGTAAAAAAGTTCGATTCCGTAAAACGGTAGCGACTAAACAAATTGAGATTGGTGATAACGAAGGTATTCTTACCTCCCCTGCTCTTGAACAAAAAGTTTTAACTATATCTTATTCCGGAGATGCGACTTCTGCGATTCTTTCCGTTAATGGAACCGCTTTAATTGTTACTTTGGCAGGTCAAAATGATGGATCACTTTCACTTTCTGTTCCATTTGCTGATTATCCTACAGCTATTGAAGCTGTGGATTATATCAATTCTATCCCATTTTACACTGCGTCAATGATGTCCAATGCAACATTTTTGATGTCCAATTTGGATCATGTTGAAACTGAGGATGCAATTTCAGTAAAAAGTCCTGCTATTGCGACTGTCTATGCTGATTTGTTTGCTGAGAAGAATTGGATTGAATCTACAGGATTTGCAGTATTTACAACGGCAGCGACCGTTAAAAAACCTTTTGCAAACAATACAATATTCACCTACCTAACTATTGGTGGTACAACAGGTACGGAAGGAGTTACTGCTGTTAAAGATGCGATTACATTTGCAAAGAAAATTCCTGCAATGTATCGTAATATTCTCGCATCCTCCTTATCTGACAAAGTGCATTTTAAAACCGCTTGCTTTGATATGATTTCTCCGGATGGGGGGAAGGAAACGATTGGTGGATGTGGTGGAGATTTGTCGTTATCTGTTGATGCAAGGCGTGAGGAAGCCCGCACTTTAGGTGTCTATTGGATGAACTACGGACTAGAGAAATTTGTTTACTTTGGTCTTGATGGTAATCAAAAAACTTATCCTGGTTATATGCTTTCTGTTTTAGATAATGCAATTTCTGCTGCAAACTCTCCTCGACATTCCCCAACCTGGAAAGCACTCAATATCCTCAAAAGCGCTGAAAACCTGATCGATTCTGTTCGCGATGCTTCTATCCGTGATGGTGCTTTGGTTTTAACTAAGAATCCTGTCACAGGTGCATGGGTGATCGAAAGATCCATCACAACCGAACGAAAAGACAATATCATACTCAACGAAAAGAACAGTGTTGCCGTTGCCCTAACTATGGTTCGTGAACTCAGGGAAGGATTTAATTCTCGATTTATCGGTCGTTCAACGGTGGATGAAAATGCAAAAGTCCAAGGTGTGACAGTTGCAGACGTAAAGGGATATGTGGAACAGAGACTTCAGTCCTTTGTTGAAAAAGGTTATTTGGTAGGCTCCTCTGCTCTCGGTGTTGATGCTTTCCAAAAAGATTTCGTTGTCGAAGTTGATGGCGACACTTGGTATTTTCGATCGCTCGAAGGTACGGTGATCTCACCAGTGAATTTCATTTTCTACATTCTCTCTCTTGATACTCTCAAAGGAAGTGCATAAGCCATGCCAGATATCTCAATTGGTGACATACCAGATACTTCGATCCTAGTTGGGTCCAATGCTCAAGTCTACATAGATGGAAAACTTGCTGCTTATGTGGATGATATAGATGTCGATGAAAACTATAACCAAACTGACATTCGTGCAATTGGTGATTTTTTCCCGAAGGATACAAAAGCATTATTCTTTGATGGCTCATTTTCTGGAAAAATGTGGGTTATCACGGATGAAAAAGATCCTGGCTCCATAGTAAAGTCTCTCCCTGATTTAACAAATATCTTAACTAAAAAAGGAAATTTGTGGGAATTTAGGGAAAAAAGTACTGGGAAAAGAATTATGCGTTGTGTTGCAAAACTCAATACTCGCAGAACAAATATTT
Organism: Leptospira ellinghausenii; assembly: GCF_003114815.1. Taxonomy (NCBI): domain Bacteria; kingdom Pseudomonadati; phylum Spirochaetota; class Leptospiria; order Leptospirales; family Leptospiraceae; genus Leptospira; species Leptospira ellinghausenii. The sequence goes on along the minus strand of NZ_BFAZ01000011.1, from coordinate 13,650 downwards.
CAACTACTCAACCAAGTGTTAGAAACGTTTCCTTTAAGATAATTCGAATTCAACACATGGAAGGTGATAACTAAGTATGGGTCTATTCCCTGGAGTCGAAAGAGAATTCCAATTTGAAGTTGATGGTCATAAATTCGGAGGAAGATTCCCTCTTCCTTCAGATCGTCGTAATATAGATATTCTCATTTCACGTAGATTAGGTGGTGTTTCACTCGATTCAATTCCAAACCAAACTTATACATCGGAATATGTTTTTGTGACTTTGAACTATACAATATCTGATAGACCTTCAGAACTAGAAGGGTTAGATTTTGCGGATATCCCCGACGAAAATTTTACAGTCTCTGTTTGGAAAGAATATTCGAAGCTAGAAAAGGCCTATCAAGCGGGTCTAAAAAAAAATAACCGAACCGTTGTATCTACAAAAGCTTCTGCAAAACAACCTAGACAGTCTTCTAAATCTCTATCTTCTAAAAGAGTTCCGGATATTGCCGAGAGGGTACCAGACTAGCGAGGATTTCCAAACAGAGGAAAAACTTGCGATATTCCTTGCGGAATCAGTTCGTCCTGATTTTGAACAAATTCAAAAGTATATGGGCACAAAAACGAAAATCGAAGAACTCGAGAAACGGCCATTATCTCATTGGATAGATAAAGGTATAAGTCAACTTCCAAAAGCAGACCAAGAACGAATTGCACGATCAAAACGGGCAAGTGAGATCGCTGAACTAAAACAACAGATAGGTGAGGCATAGTCATGGCCGAAGTACTCATAGATATTGACAGTATTGCATCGAAACTAGCGCAAAAACTTGGACCAGAAATAGTCTCTGAAATCTCCAAACGCCAAAAAGGTGCTGGTGGAGGTTCAGGAAGTGGGAATGGGAAGACCGGCGGAAGTTCTGGCGGAGGAGAAAAACCAAAGAAAAAAGAACTTACAGAAAACCAAAAAAGAACCCAATCACTTGGCGAGGGTTATCAGGCCGGAGCAGATGCAAGTCCTCTTGACCAAGATTCTTCGGAATTGCGATCAGGTCGATTCTCAGGCATCATCAATAGGAAAATTCAATCAGCCAGAAAATTCAAGGACACAACTAAGAAGGAATGGGATAAATATAAAATCAAAACGGGGAAATCTGAGAATGATGGTGGTAACTCAGAGGATAGCGGTCATGGGTTAGGTGGCGGAGCACCATCACCTAACGCCAAATCGAAATACAACATCCTTGAAGTTAAAGAAGCAAGGATTATGAATCTATACCTAAAAGGAGGCTTAGGTGGATCTGGTGCATTTGGTGGAGGTGTCGGAATACCTGGTCGAGGTGGTAGCGATGGGAGTACACCGATTGGTGGTACCCCTCCGGCTGGAGGCGAAGATAAAAAATCAGGTGCCTTAGGGCGCATGAGTGCCGCTATTGGACCTCTTGCGATGGGATTAGGCGCAGTTGTGGGTGCAGGTATTGGCATTATTTCCTCAATGGCTGGAATGCACCAACAGGCAATGCAATCACAAGAAGGAACACTTGGCGCATTCGGTGGCTATGCTTCAGGTGGTGGTGGAATAGTTAGAAATGCTGAGGTAGGACAGATTGGAATATCAAGAGCTCGGGTTTTGGGTGGTAGTGCTGCTGGCCAAGATTTTGATACCGAAGGTTCTAAGTTAGGTGCACAGTTTGGAGTTACTCAGGGGATTGGTGGAACTGCGGGAGCAGAGTTATTTGCGAAATTAAATAAATTCGGTGGATTTCAGGAGAATGAATCTGCACTTAAAAAAATTATGACCGATGGAATTCGTTCTGGATTTGGAGGACTAAGACAAGCTGAGTTTATACAACAAGTATCCGGGATTTCTGAAAACGCATATAATTCAGGAATGGGGATTCAATCTGCTGGTCAGGTTTCCGGAACTCTATCTAATTTGAGAGATGCTGGAATAAGAGATAATCGATTGAGTTCTGTATATAGCGCAATGAACGATAATATGACCAAAGACGGTGGTCAAATGAATTCAATGTTAGTTGCTCACCATATGCAACAGAATGGTGGAGATTATTTAGCAGCAATGGCAGCAGCTGAAGAAGGAATGGGAAGCCAGGCAAATACTGCAGCTATTAATCAAATGACTCAAGGGATGGATCCGAAAACAAAAGCTATTTGGTTAAAAAAGCAAGGAATTATAACGGCTACAGAAGGTCAAAATTCCGTTCGCTTAGGAAAAGACGTTATGGATATTAGTCGCCAAACTAGCACAAATGATCAAGCTGCAGATTATGGAAGAGAGGCAGCACAAGCGGTCAGTAATTACGGTGGGCAAAGACATATTGAACACGCAAATGCCCTCGATCAGGAAGCGGCACTTGGCGATGCTTTCAAAACAGCAAACGATTTACAGGACAAAATATTTAAAATGATGATTGATCGTATCAAAGATCTCAATGGAATCGTAACGGATCTAAAAGCATTATTCTAAAAAACTAATCTATTTCAACGCTCTGAGTTGATTCTACTTTAGAAATTATCACGTGAACCTGTAACCCATCTATATGGTGATAAGAATAAAGGTCTCCATATTGTGATGGGGCTATTACGAAATTTCCAAGAATGGAATTGTATCGTGACTTCCCTTGAACATTCTCTTCTAATTTTTCATATATGCCAATATCCGTTAATTGATTCTTTGCACAATTGTTCTTATCGCCTTGGTAACATATCCAGAATGATCCAGCATTCTTATAATATTTCTTTTCACTGGAGTATTCTACTTTCATTTCATCCGAATATTTAATATCCAAGCACTGAATCACATATTCAGGAAGTCTCCCCCTTCTCTTTATGACTCTCAAATTTTCGTCTGGTAAGATTTGCGTTCCAACTGTAATAAAAGTTTTAAGTTTTGTTTCGACTTCACCTTGCAGTCGTTCCCCTTTCACAGTGAGCCCTTTTTGTTTCAGGTCAGCTGCTTCCTTCCCCTGTGCTATCACTTCGCAAAACGCTTTGTTATCCAGGGTTTTGGCGGAGAGGGAGGAAGTTAAAATTAAAGAAAGGAAAACTATTCTGATCATTGCCTAATCTAGACGTAGGCGGTAATGCTTGTCAAGGTTTTTGGGTCTGGGCAAATTCTATGAAAACTTTTTCGCAGTCATCGATTTTAGATTTCCATTGAGAGAGAAAACTTTTATGAATCTTTGTATTTGTATTTTCTCTTCTTGGAATTTTCAGTAATTCAATCAAGATACCATTTCTTTGTATCTGGAAAATCGTCCATTGTTCTTTATTTAATATGGTTACACCTTTGCTATTCGCATATTCAACTATTTCTTTTAGAGCGTCTTGAAATAACATTTTAGTTTACTGTCTGTAAACCTCGTTCCTCCAAGATTTCATACTCAAAATTCTTGTAAGTTTCCGGTTGAGAATGAATATCATGAGTTTTACCCGTAACCACTTTTCGGGTATCGAGGTAATTCGCTAATCCAGTTATGCTTTTAAAGAAAGTTGCATTCTTTATTTCATTGAATTTATCCCAAATAACTTGAGGGCATTTGTTTAATACAATTTGCTCCACTAGGTCTTTGTCTTTTCCTTGAACACTTAAATAATTTGTTAAATTGTCTATGAAGGTGTGAATCAATTCCGTTTTCAATACTCTATGGGTGCTATTCCCAAAAGTCGCCCTGTCCGAAAAAAGGAAATCTCCTGTATCCAGACATAAAAATCCAATATTTTCATTGTCATCATCAAACGAAATGAAATGTAAATGATAGTCTAAGCTTGGGTTTCTAGAAAATTGCGAATCATCTTTGTCCCTGTAAAAAGCCCATAAATGAGAAACCGCTATTGATTTCGCATTTTTTACGACTAAATCCGTAAACTCCTGATCCATTTTTTTATTGCCTTACTTGTAATTCGTTCTTCTAATTATGTCTAAGAGCCCAGAAAGTCGGCCCGAGTTGAAACATTTACCGATTCTGTATTTAACGACGGTAATCTTTAGACCACTTTTTAGATTATGTCTTTACTATCGTCAATTTTTTTATTTATTTAACTCCAAATTTGAAGCAATTTCCTCCTATTATCTAATTAGTGGCAATTTATACGGTTTTTGCTCTCTGAGGCCCAGAACTGCAAACTCTCCTCGTTGATGTTGTATTTTAACGTAAGGGGAACGATTGCGCAGTATAAGCTTGGTTCAGTATTATTTTTTGTGACAAGAAAGCGCACTTCCAGAAGCGCCATAGCAAATTGAAGTGGAATTCTCACATCGGACTACCCCTGCCATTGCCAGCATTCCGCCTTCACTATTGGGATTGGTCAACTCTGACATCATTTTAACTATAGGTGAGTCATCACCTGCAATAATTCTAATTTGCTTGCAGACCAAATCATGCCCGTTGGCCTCATTCGGTTTTTCGTCTTTACTGAAAATAGGAAATGTAATTGTTAAAAAGAAAAGAATGAATAGAAAATTTTTCATGAACTAACTTAAGATTAGGCTAAAGTCTAGTCAAGACCATTAGATATGGCTAGTACCCAAATCCAGGACAGCGAAAATTTCCAAATTGGTTTTTATCTGATTTAGTGAAAATTAAACGAGGTTATTGTATATAGTCTAAATTTATCATAAATTTGAATTAAATTAAAAGCTCATATAAAATAACTTCCCCGAATCATCTCTATCGTGGAGCTCCAAAATCACCTCATCATCTTCATATGAAAAATTACTTGGTATATCATCTTTTATGATAGAGAAAATATATTGAATATTGTATTTCTTTGTGTATTCCCTTACAGTTTTTAAAAGATCAATTCTGCGAGTGTTTGCTAAATTTGCAAATGCATCATCATGAAATATAAACCGAAAATATGATTCGCTCGAATAAACGGATTGAATTGCAATATCGAAAGCAATACAGAGTAATTTATAATATGTAGTTCCTTCATCTTTAGCACTATTTTCGTATTTACACTCAAATTCAATGTTTGAACTTTGATTTAATGCCATTGAAATATAAGCTTGCGAATGAGTAATCTTTCTAGTAATATCCGAAAATAATCTTCTTATTTTAGCATACTTTTCATTATTTCCCGTACTCGCGATTGTGCTTTTTAGTTCTTCGATAACGCCATCTAATTCTTTTACTATGGTGGTCTTAATTTCATTTTCTTTGGCTTCAATTTTTTGAATACTATTAAGTTTTGTATTTATCAGTAAAATTTCGGTTTCTAGTTTCACCATTTTTCTTTGATATTCTTTGTATTTCTTAATAATTGCTGAATCATTTAAAATATCTCTGTATTTTTCTCTTTGTGCATTTAGAGAAATTAATTCCGTCGTAATGTTTGTAACTTCCAGTTGTTTTTTTATCAAAGAATCTCTTATTTGCTCGTTTCTCTCCTTGGTTATCCTTTTGTTAAAATCTACCAGCTGTTCATAAGATTTTAAAAGTTGATTTGGAAAATAAACATTGAATTCTTCAAATAGTGTTTTTATTTTCTCTGTATCAAAAGAAAATCCATTTTTTATGGATTGATTTAGTTTGTTTATATCGTATTCTAAATTATATAGCTGAGAATTTAGTGCTGAAATATTATTTTCTAAACTACCTACCAAATTGTCTATAATCTCGCGATCTTGATTATAAAAATTATAGCTGTCAATCTCGTTCTGTAAATCAGAGTACTCGAGTTCTTTGACCTGCTTTTGGCCAACCAAACTATCAATTTCTGTCGGATTAATGTCGAATGTAATTTTTTGCTCTTTGATAGTATTTTTATCATCATTAATTTTATTTTCCAGGTTATATTTTTTAAGTGGAATTTCTTTATTAAATCCTAACAAAGCAAACATTAAGGGTTTCCAAAACTTATCCTTACCTTTGAATTTACTTAATTGAAAAATGCTATTCCTCTGATAATCATAATCTCCTTGCATCCTCAAAGAATAATTTACAAGTTTACGATAGTCTAGTTGGTAATTTCGGCTAAAATCGAAATTTAGTAGTTCATTTAACCTAGACTTTGCTTTATCAATTGGAATATTTTCTTCGTCCCAATCAGAATAACAAATAAAACCTTCATCAGATTTTTCTAAATGTTTAAATGAAATTTTCGTAGGATTCTCAATGGTTCTTTTTATTACGAGATATTTCCCACTATTCAATAAAATCTCTAAATAAAATTCGTATCCTTGGAATAGTAAAGATCCTTTATCTGAGGTCGCAATAATTTCAGAATTTTTTATAATGCTTCCTGAATTTGGCGACTCCGGATCAGATTTTAATTTTGTTGTGAATAAAAATAAATCAGAATGTTTTTTCTTTAATAATAAAAAATCGATTAAAATTAAAATTTTAGATTTCCCTAAATTGTGCTGATCCTTTTCCGTTTCTTTTTTTTTCGAGTCCCCAATAATAATATTTATTTTGTCTCTGTTTGTATTGAATTTTATATTGTGGAAAAGTTTATTTGAGTACAATTTACTGAGTTTCAATTAAATATCCCTTTAATTGGAAGGCATCCAATTCATTGCCAAGGTATTCGATTTTATCGAGCATAAATAAAAAGCTAAGTGCGAATGGGATTGTGTCTTTTACATTTTCTCCAAATTTATTTATGCTGGAATTTATAACATCATTGTAAGACAAAATAGAATTTTTTTTTAAATCCTGAAGGATAAAAGCAGAAATATTTAATATCGACAAATCTAAATTTAAATATTTATGAGGTTTTATCATTTTTCTCTCCCAATATCACATTGATAATACATGAAATGAAAAAATGCTGGAATTATATTCCTGTATTTTTTTAATCTTTCTGGTTCTTTGTCCAGAATATATCTTGTAAGAAAATCGAATACATGCTTGAAATTTTCGAACTTATCAATATTGATTTCAATTACCCTTTTGAGTTCAATGCTTGTTTCCTCATAAAATCCTGCAAAAACTTCATTTTTCGGATCAGTTAAAAACTCTAATATTTTCTGATGATACTTATTTAAGTCTTCAATCAATATATTCTCAAAATACGATGAATCTAAATTATTTATTTTATTTTTCTCTTCAATTGCAGGCCTATCCACTACTAAACTGATATTCGTAAATTTTGGAGTATTTTCATGAAATATTTGAATTAAATCTTTGATATCATTTTCGTAGAAATCGAAAGGAGTAGCAAATTTATCTAATCGAAATTGTTTTACGATAATTATATTTTGGGATAACCAACTTTGTATAGTATCTTTTCCAATAATATCGACGTTTTCTAAACCGGTTTCTGATTTTATGTATTTTACTGCATTTTCTCGCGTCTCGGTTTCTTTTCTATTCGTAAAAAGCAGATAATTATCGATTTCATTCTTTATCTTTAAATTTTTAATTTTTTCGATTTCCAATTTTACAACACTAGTTTTGTTTTCAAAAAATGTATTATCTGAACAACTTGCTTGATAATCACTTGTATGTTTCGATTGTATAATGAATTTCCCTTTCCATGGAGATAAATTAGATGGAAAGGAATTAGCAGTTCCGAAAAACCTCCCGTCCCTACCACCGTCACGTCCTTTTGAAAAACTCACAATCCCAGTTCCAAGAATTTTCTGACATATAACATTGACTAGCTTTTCGAAGTCATCCTCCGATAAATTTTCTAAGTGATAATCCATTTGAATTAAATGTTCCTTTCCATAATCTAAATTGGCGTTTTGATCAAATCAAGTTTGATTGATTTTATTTGATCTTTATTATTTTTAGAATACGAAATTTGGCTATTCCCCTATTTTTCCTTTCTTTTTTGGAATCTTTATTTGTGATGTGAGTGTATTTGTATATTTTTCGTAGAGTTCAAAGAGGAATTCTACTCTTTCTGACTCAGACTGGAATGGCTTTTGTCGGTAAGCCTTGTCCACGGCTTTGTCCAGTTTATTGTGAGCATCCCGCAAGACTTTTGGCATTGTTAGTGGGTCATAGAGATCAGCTAACGAGGACTCAGGGAATTGCGCTCTGGCATCCAAAACCGATTGAGCAAGTTTTTCTATTTCTTCTTTTTGTTTATCTGAAGGATTTTCTGGCCAAGGAAAGTTATTGTAAACAATATCTTTTGAATATCGGTAATCTCCCTTGATTCTACCACATACGACTCGCATCCAAGCATTATGCATAAGTGAAGTTATAATCCCAAAATGATAACGGTTTGCATTTTGAATTGAAAAACAACTATCTGCAACTATGTCATTTTTTGAAAAAAAGCCAAACGGAACATACAATCGATTTTCGGAAGAATGTCTCGGAACTAAAATATAGTCAGACTTCGGCTGTGTAACTTGCCTAAAAAGATGATGATATTTATAAGATCTTGTAGATAGTGCTTTACTCTCCAATCGGAACTTCCGAACCTTTTCAATTCGCTTCATAATGAATGGAATATCTTTGTATAGAGATGGATCTACTTCATCCAACCAAATACAATATCTTTTTAATCCGTTTAGATATTCTTTCGCGCTTACAAAGGGGCGCACAAATTCTTTAATTCGATTATCATCTAGAATTGCAGTATTAAATTCTTCTTCTGTTAAAAGAAAATTTCCATCATCAGTTGGTTTTGAACCATAAAGCATTTTTGGAGTATGATCAAAAAGAGGATGACTTCTGTTATCAAGATATATATTTTTCCCTTGGTTTAGATAAGGGTTTATATTAGATGCATTCTTCTCAACTGGTTCAGCATTAGCATTTTCATAAAAGAAGATTCTTTTGTTTCTTTTTTCTATTTTTGAAAACCCAATTATTACGCAAAAAACTGCAGCTTTCCCTTTTGCCTCATTACTCCATTTAAAGGTTCTATGAGCGAAAAAAATTGAGATTCCATATTTTTCAATCATAGGCTTCCAAAAGATTCCTACTTGCTCGCCTTGAGTTATTGAATTTGTCGAAACAAATGCAACAAGGATGTTTGGATTTTTTTGAATGTATCTAGCAGCCAACATATACCACGCACAAACATAATCCATTACACCTGAAGCCTGAATTTCATTTAGTACTACATTGAGTTCTTCTTTCTGAGCTGTTGTTTGTAAATGATGACCAATAAATGGAGGATTCCCCAGAATGTATGAAATTTCATTCGGGCTGATTATTTCTTCCCATTTCAATTTTAGAGCATTCCCAAAGACAATCATTGGAGATTTCTTCAATGGGAGCCTAACGTAATACTCTCCAAATTCTTTACCTGTTTCGACATTCATCAAATGATCCATAATCCATATTGCCGTTTTTGCAATTTGAGCAGGAAATTCTTCGATTTCAATTCCGTATAAACAATCAACATCGAGACTTTCAAGTGTTTGAATTGATAACTCAAGTCCAAGTCCTTTGAGTTTTCTGATTTCCTTTAATAAATTGATTTCAAGACGTCGAAGTTCGCGGTAGGATAAAATTAAAAAGTTACCGCAACCGCAGGCTGGATCGAGTATTTTAATTTTTCTAATCCGAGCCAATAGTTCATCGAGCCCTTTAATACTCTTTTTTGATTTTAAAGTTTCAAATTCTTCCAGCAGATCATCCAGAAAAAGTCCATGAATAGTCTTTAATATATTCTTTTCACTCGTGTAATGTGCTCCAAGCTCTCTCCTTTCAGCGGTATTCATTACAGATTGGAATAAACTTCCGAAAATAGCAGGGCTAACAAGAGCCCAATTAAATTCGCAAGTTTGAATTAAAATATCACGTAACACACTATCAAATTGTGCGAATGGAATTGATTCTTCAAATAATTGCCCATTGACATAAGGGAATTTTGCAAGGTCTTCATCTAGGTTTGCGAGCCTTTGTTCCGTAGGGGTATTGAGTACTTGGAAGAATTGAGCAATCCAAAGCCCTAAGTCGCTACCATCCTGCTTGGTACGTTCTTTCAGGAAGAAAAGAAAATCGTCTTTATTGAATATTCCAGTATCATCGGCAAAGAAACAAAACATCAGACGAACAAGCATAAGTTTTAGAGGATGTTCCTGGAATCCATTCCTCTTTAGCTCATCATGCAATTTCTTCATGAGCTCTGCAGCTTTGATATTTACTGGATCTTCATCTTTGTATTCCCGTTGTTCATATCCGAGTAAAAAATTAAATCGTTGAAGGTGGTCTAGAAGATCGGTGATTTTAAATTCTATTGATTTTTTATGGTCTGTAAAATTTACCAATCGAAGTCTTTCAAAATCGCATACACAAATATAACTTGGAAGTTCTTCATCAGGGATACCTCCGGTTAAACAGTAGTCTAATGCTTGTTTATATGCTTTATCTAAATCTTCACCACGACTCTTCTGTTCTATCAGAATCGTTTTGGGCCAAAAATAGTCAATAAATCCCGTCGTTTGCTTTAAAGTTTTTGCTCTCTCTTCAAAGATCCCTACTTTTTTAGCGCTAATACCCCATATATTAAAGAAATCTCTCCAGAATATTTGAGACTCCCCCTTTTCGTATTTGTCATCTTTATGGTCGTGAATAAATGAAATTGCTCTAGATTTAATTTCGTTAGGTGATAATGCCATCGGTATGCAAAATTAGAATACAAGGAACCAATGAGTCAACCAATTTGGATAACGTAGAAGCTCTATTAATTGATTCTTTTCCGTTGACAAATTACAAAATCCACGAATTTGTCCCTTCCCATGCCAGAATTCCCATCATTTGGAAGACAATCGAAAGTTGCGTTTGCACCACCTAGTCTTGCACAACCAGGCATCATGAATGGATTGGAGCTAGGTGAAATCGATTCTCTTAGCGGTGGACTTATGAAATACCGGGCCGACATTCGGCTTTTCAATGGCCAGATTCTAAAGAAAGTCCGCCTCCCGGGACCTTATATCGGTCTATTGGGCTTTCTCTCGGGATTCAAATTTGGATACCGAGAAGGCCAAATGGTACTTGTTGGATTTCTCCAAAATCGTAGAGACAATCCGATAGTCATCCAGGTATATCCATTTGCAGCTGAGACAAAAGGAAAAAGTTCACTACTTAAACATTCTACTCAATTCGATTCTGAAGAAACATCCGTCGGCCACGAATCTGGCCATCGAACAAAATGGGATAAAAATAAAGTTCTCTTTAAAGATAAATTAGATACTACCAGAGTCCAAATCGATCACACAATTCCACCAATTCTAAACTCTCTGGAAAAAGCTGCACAAGGAGAAACTTTGAAATCAATCCTAGAAGAAATCTGTGACGAAATCACTAAAATCACAGTTCAGTGTACAGCACCCGGGACATCGAGCTTAACACCAGATAACTCGGCCAAGTTTCTTGTGATTAAGGGAAAATTGAACACAATCCTTTCCGAGGTTTTAAAACACTACTAATGAATTTTTGGGAACACTTCGAGATAGACAAAGAACATTTACATGACACCAGTTTTTCGTTTGTGAAAGCTAAAACTAAAACTAGGCATTCATGCGAATTTTGCTCAGATCATTGGGGAACGGTAGTCAGACTTTTCAAAAGTCAAAGTGATTTTGAGAATTCAAGTTTCTATGGTGGTGAAGATATTATAAAAGGAGATCCAAAAGCAAAAATCGCTGTGTGGCCAGGAAAAAATAATGTAGGTAGAAATAAGACCTCATATTGGTTATGTGCTCCTGTTCATCCACTCTGCGGCTGTGAAATTGAAGTTGAAGAGACAATTCATGAATCAAAAGAGGATTTAGAAGACTGGTATTCAACTTTAGAATGGGACTAATCTATTTCCCAAGCGGCGTTTTCGATTCGTTTCCCCCATTTAACCATTGTTTCTTGAGTTGCGATTCCTGAACCAGGTCGCCAGGTTACTCGAACACCGGTCACATAAAAATTAGGATGATATTGTTTGATTTCTTTGTGTAGAGAATCGGAAAAGCCATCATCATCCGTAAGACGCATGATTTGTCCTTTGCATAATCCACGAAAATAAAATCCAGAAAATGAACCCGTGAATATCCGTTCGCCTGTTCCAAATGTTTCGTATAATTTCTCTTGAATCTTGAGAAGGGACGCAATCTTACCTGTTTGTGAACCAGGTGCTTGCAACTCTGGAGGCATCCCTACTCCATCCATTGTAATCTGCATTACTCTTTGTCCAAATTTAGCAAGTAAAGATGGATTATATGTAACTGGATTTAAAGCGAGTCCGGTGATGGTATCTTGGATCCCGAGATTCACATGAACACCAGAGAAAATATCCTCTTGGGATTCGGTGAGGTCAAAACTGTTGAATTGAGATTCAGGGACCTCTGAAGAGATCCCAAAATATGGAAGGAAGAAATCGTCTTCTAACTTATCAAATGGGGTTTTCCGAAAAACTAATTTAGCAAGTGAAATATCTGGCGTATAGTCATCAGATCCTAATAGGCCAAAGCCATTTGATTTTTTTTCAATTGGCGGAGTTGTTTCGCCAACATAAAGTGCGCAATCTTGATCGTAATGGAAGAAAAGTTCATATAGCGGTGATTTTGCGATTGATGCCATAAGCGACCAAATCGAAAGAGAAATCCCAAAACTCTGATTGTTGATCCATTGAACTGTATGGATAAATCCGATAGTGTAAGACAGTTTATCAAATTTATAGCTTATGAGATCCCGAAAAATCTCACCTCCGTAGTTCCCATTGGAAAGTAGAGTTCTTATTGCAGCATCGGCAAGTGATTCAATAATTCCGCTAGGTGTTTTCGATTCAGAAATCACTTCAGAAATTATATTTAGCGCAGCTTGGATTTTAGGAATTGGCAAATTGGAAACACTTTCAGCAGGTTGTCCCGCGATATTGGGACCAGAGTTGTCGAAATCTATAAATAAGGTTTGAGACTGGATACAGTCTTCCATTCCTCCCCCGGAAATCACATAGCTTTGCTCTCCAGATACATTACTTACGTGATTGGCTGTTTTAATTCTTCCAACAAACTTAGTTTTTTGTGATTCAGTCACTACAATGAGCTCACCAGTTCGCAAAACTTCACGAATGCGAACTTTCCCAGCATAGGTAGTAATAATATTCCCTGTTGCACCTTTTGCGAGAGTTAGGGTAAAACTTCCATTATCAACGGAATCTACATAAGTAAGAGAATCAATGAATTCTCCTGGAATTTCAATCGGAGAACGCATAGCAGCGATTTCCCCTGGAGAAAGCCTTCTAGATAACCTACTTACGATATTCGGCACAAACCCAAATAGAAAAACTTGAAAATCTGGTTTAATGGCATTAACTTTCACTCAATTAAGCCTCTAACTCTTCTTAACTTAAAGGATTTGAAATCACCAATTGGATTCACCTTCACAATGTAAGAGATTGCATCAGAATCAATTGAGAATTCTACAATATCTGCAGTTTGAACACCCAAGTCAGATTGTATATCATCTAGAATTTTTTTAGGGATTACCAAATTGAGAAAATCGTCTGGCACAGATCCAGGTTTGGGAAGAGCTCCGATATCTGGATGCATTGGGATTTGACCTGGAAGAATTCGCATTTTATCGAGGAGTCCATCAACTAAACAATCGATACCTTTCGTCGTGCTTATATCTCCACCTTTGGTTTCGATATCCCGGTCTGCTTTTAGAGCTATATCTTCGCCAAACAAAAATTCTTCGAGAAATTCCTGTGTTTTTGAATTGGATAAATTATTCAAAA
>NZ_BFAZ01000010.1 GCF_003114815.1 Leptospira ellinghausenii | reverse complement strand
CAAAGAAGATACCTACCCTTCCCCAACGAACATCTGTCATTCAATTGCTAAACTCATCCGTGGGTTCAGGGCCTTCTGATTTTTCTAACACAGCCTGTTCAAAATTTTGATCGATTTCTTTTTGGTTGAGACACTCGGATTCGAATTTCATTTTGTCGTAAATGTAAAAGTAACCAATTTCTGTAGTTTGGTAGGGATCTTTGTCTCGGCTTTTTATCGCAGATTTTGCACTAGATTGATCTGTATATATCCAATACGTAAACCTATTGCCTTTGCTCTCAGAGATGATTCCAGCTAAATAAATTTTTTTACCATTTCGCTCGATCGTGAGTATGCCCAAATCATCCTTCGTTACGTTAAATTCATACAAGGAAGTTGAGTGAGGTCTTCTCATACGTAAGTTCGTGCTCGATAAGAAAAATCTTGAGCCCCATAATAGGTTGAGTTCCTGTTCTGTGTAATCGATAGCATATTTATCTCGCAAAAAAATAAGAAACGAATTCCTTCCTCTTTTCACATTTGAATACGGCTCTAAACAAAGTCCCTGTTCCCGAGATTGGTTTTCTAGATTTGGTGTTCCCTCTGCCTTTTGATCAAAGGATTTCGTATCGAGCTTACCACATACGAGAAGGAAACACCCCATCATCAAAATACCTAAACAAATTCGTTTTCTCATAATTCTAGTTAGCATACGGATTCCGTTTCCCTTTTAACTCTGGAAGCTCATCAATTTCACTGAGTACTTTTTCGTAACTCCCCCAACCTTTGAATCCCATATAGTAATCTGAGGTACATAACGGCAGATTTGGTTCGCCAGGATAAACTTCCAAAACTTTCAATTGAATGGCAAATATATTTCCAGGAGGAGTTGTTGGCTTAACGGGCTTAAAAGACTGCATGGCATTGATGATCTTTTCATCTTCTTTTAATTCGATATCGTAGCTAATGATTTTCTTAAATTTGCCAATGATTTTGATATTCATGGCATTATTGGTCAAAGTAATTGGAGCATCGTAATATGTTAAACGCATTTTTTGATCTTTGCATAACGTACATCAATCGTTCCATCGAATTCGCAATAGTTTTTAAAATAAAAGAGATAATCGTCCTTTAAATCAGTCGATTGTTTATTTTTAGATAAGGTTGAATCTTCGTTATACGAGGCAGAAACATAAACGGCTGGTTCTTTCCCCTGCCATTTGCTCACAAACCAACGACGCCGATCGCCAAATTTATGAATGATTTCTGCTCTTTCTTTCAGTTTTAATAACTCTTTAAAATACCCTCCTTGTTTATAATAAATTAAACTATTAAACCAATCATCCTCCATAGATGTAATCAAATCACCGGCCATAAAACCATTGTTTTGTAGTTCTATCTTCTTTCTAACTTGTTCCAAATCATTATTATCGTTTGCCAAAACAATTGAAAAAGTAAGCAAGAATACTAAGACTAATTTCATCTATTTTTTCTCTAAAATAGTAGACCAACGATTCCCAAGTTCGAAATCTTCATATCGATAACGAGTGAGTTCTTCTTCTTTGTTGGAATCATTCACAATCCATTCTCCTCTTGCATCCTATCCCACTATATGAAATTGCCCCTATTCCACAACCAAACCTTCTATAATGATGGTTCGGCGAGAGTATAAAGCTCGGTTAGAAGCAAACAAAACTTGTGCTCCTGTTGTGAGCGTTCGGATCACAGAGTCGGCAACATTTTCTTTCGACTCTATCCGAAGGTTCACAATTTTTTTAGCATTTGGGAGTTCTTCTCGGAATATTTCATCTAACTGGAGCGTGTCGATGGCTTGCGTGTCAAACAAATACCAGGAGAGTTTTACTTCGATGTGAAAAGGACGGTATTTTTCGTTTGGTTCGAGCTCATTGGAAAAACTAACAGGGATTTTGGTTTCGGTTAGTTCATACCGGTAGGTTGCACAACCCATAAGTAGAAACAAAAAACAAAGTGCTAAACAAAATCTGAATTTGTGGAAGGAAAACTTCATTGATTGCCACCTTTGTTTGTCGCATAAAGATTTCCACGAATGTGGACTGAATAAGGCCTAACAATTCCGACTGTAATCAAATCGTAAATCCCATCCATAAACTCATATTCCTCTGTGATTTTTAAATCTCCAATATGGGCATTGGGATACTTTAAATAGAGTTCAGAGAAAAATTCATCCAAAGTTTGGTCCCTCACATTGGACAGTCCCCAAAATAGATACACTCGTGTGTAGGTGAAATTGAAGGATTGGATTTTTTGGTACCCTTCTTCTTTGGTAAACCCATTCAATCGGACTTTTTGTTTTCCCCAAGTTTGGTAATACGAAGTATTGGCACATTGCAGGAGAAGGAATAGAAGGCTCAAAACAATTTTAGATTTCATAAAACTCTCAATCACGATTTATTATACAGAACTGTCGTTAGAGGGCAATTGTAAAAAACTGCATTCCCATTGACAAGCGTTATCTAAAATTGCGAAAGAAGTTCTTTTGTTAAGAGGGAGAGAGATCGAACTGGGCAATGGCAATCATACAGTTTAAAATCACTGATTGATTCCATGTAGACATTTAGTTTTCCAAATCCATTTTAATTCCAAAACTCTTTTGATTTTTTCAAAAAAATTCCAAACACATATCCTTCTAGACCATTCTTGGTTTTGATTTTCACCCAAGGGGCAATGTTTTCATCAATTTCTTCTATTGGACCTGTATCTTCGATCACTTGTACTTCTTCGTTTAATTTCATTTTACCGAATGATTCGCCATTACGATTCAGCTCTTTTCTAAGATTGACATCTGGTTTTCTAACGATATAGTTTCCTAAGTTTAAATACGGGATAAACTCGTAACATTTATGAGGACAAGTATTTCGATCTCTTGGGAATAATCCTCGGTTTGTTTTTAGGTCGAAACTGGCACTATCCATTCAGAACTATAAACTGTGACGGTAAAATCTAAGTTTTATACTTTCCCTTTCCTTTGCCGTTGTTTGGATTTCTGATGATTTTCTTTTTTCGACTACTTCGCTTTCCTTTTTAACATTGAACCTCTTGAAAAAGTAGTCGATTCGATTGTTTGAATCAATTACAAAGTCCTCATACCTTGGCACTCGCTCCACAATACTTGTCGTATCTTTTTTGTTAGATATATCTATCCATTGCGAACATGACAAGAATATAGGAGATTTAACAAACATGAGTAGGAAAATTTTAGTTTTGAATTTCATTTTTTATTACTTACGGTAAGCCTTGGAATCAATCATTCCCGATAATGTTTGTACATGGATTTGATTGCTCCTGGTGATGACTGCCATGTCCCCCATACGGGATCAGGAGAATATTTTTTAAATATAAAGCTACATTTATTTTTTCCAAACACTAAATCCTTTAATCGGGAAATAAGTTGGGCCTCTTCTATAAATAGCGTTTTTAGAATTTGGATCATACCCATAGATTCGATCAAAGATGATTTCGTCATACCAACTCCCGAATATTCGGAATGTCGACTGTTCCACAATCTCTTCAGACTTTTGGCCACAGGCAGCTGTCCCAATGATCAATAACAATATTAATAGTAAAAACTTTTCTTTCATTTTAAATACTGCCCATAACAAACCCTATCAGAACCTTACTTTGAGATGATTAACACTTAACCTAAATATCAATGCAAAGTATACGAATATAGAAAACATTTTTTATGAAATCCTTCTGGACAACGAAACAAAAAATCTAAATCTCTTGAATTCCTATAATGATCTTCAGGATGAAAGTATCTTCCTCCCAAAAAAACAATATTGACTTCATCTCCATCACTTGTTGCTGCCATTGCGATGAACCTAATTTCCATAGAT
This sequence comes from Leptospira ellinghausenii, assembly GCF_003114815.1. Lineage (NCBI taxonomy): Bacteria > Pseudomonadati > Spirochaetota > Leptospiria > Leptospirales > Leptospiraceae > Leptospira > Leptospira ellinghausenii. The sequence goes on along the minus strand of NZ_BFAZ01000010.1, from coordinate 271,778 downwards.
TTCTTTAGCCAGTCTCGGGGTGATATGAATGATGGCTCAATTTCGTCCGTATTAAACAAGATGGCTATTTTCTTTTGTACAGTCATTGTATCAAAAAATAGTTCACAAACGGAAAACTTCGATTTTTCTTCTAAATATCCGTCATTTCTTCTGAATCTACCATCTGTCTTTTCTCCTGTACTAAAATAATCAGTATCATCTAAAGATCGAAGATAGTATTACAGTCTTGATTTTTGATGGCATTTAGGAAATCTTTATAGTAACTGCCTTCTCCAAGCTCTTTGTCTACTATGATTGTTTGCACTATAGACTCTTCGGCTTTCGTAATGGGTTTTTCCTTTTTCGAACAACAGAATACCAAAATGATTCCACAAATCAGAGTAATGATCCATTTCATGTTTTTTCTCATCTCTTTTGGTATGTAGAAGTGCACCAAGAAGTTTTTCATTTAGAACCTTGTGGTAAAATGACTCCCATAATGTATGCTTTTCATCAATTGCAATAATTGGACTCATATTCACTTTGAATCAAATCTGCTGCTTTTTTATTTTTATACTGAGTGTATGGCAACACCAATAATGGCGTGAGTCCAATTGGTCCTGTCCAAAAACCAACACCAAAGGATATTGCAGAAATTGCTGTAGTGACATTTCTATTTTCTACTTGAATCTCTCGCATTTGACGTTTCGCATGAAAATACTGAGCAACACATTCTTCCTTGTCATTTTTTGGAGTTTCAGGTATGGAGATACAAGCTCCGAATAACAAAAGTAAATTTATTGCAAATGATTTATGATTTCTTTTGCGCATCGATCCAATACCTTCAAATTGGCAACTTCAATCATAGATTCGATTTCACTAGTACGATAAAACCCATAAATTTCTATCGTTTTTTTGGCATTTTCTATGATCTCAATATTTGTGCGAGGGACACCGTTAACGGAAATTTTACACAATAGTTTTACCTCATAATGATGATCACGTACTTGTAATGGCCAGTACCCAGTGAAAGGCCAAAATGCTGGCCACGTTTTCCACATAATAAAATTTGATTCGAAATTAGGATACACCTCAATATCGATCAGATACTTGTCTACTTCCTCTTTAGCATTTCGATCGTTAGAGACATCTAACACTTGATTGCTAACTCGATTGTTTTTTAGAATCGATTTGAAAGTATACTTCCAAGCCTTTGTATAATTGACACTATCAGAAGTGTAAACTTCAAATTTACCTATATAAACTTCTTGGTTTATGTATGGATAAATAGTATTTTCTGATTCTCTAGGTTGCGGGACTTGTTTGATGTCAATCGCACAGGAAACAAACAAAAAGAAAATAAGTATACTCGTAATTTGATTACCATTTAACATTTGTATCACCACCTTCACCCAAGTCCCACATCTAAAGCCATCATCAGCACAAATCCAAACATCGCACCGAGTGTTGACATTTCGGTTTCTTTCCCCGTATGTGATTCTGGAATCAATTCCTCCACCACCACAAAGATCATCGCTCCTGCCGCAAAAGAAAGAGCAAACGGAAGGATACTTTCCACATAAAACACAAGGGCCGCACCAAGAAGTCCACCAATGGGTTCGACAAATCCAGAAAGTTGTCCATACCAAAAACTTTTTTTGGCACTATACCCTTCTCGAAGGAGTGGAATGGAAACCGCAGCCCCTTCGGGGATATTTTGGATCCCAATCCCAAAGGCAACCACCACTGCCGCCATAAGAGCCTCGTAAGTAAACCCATCACCTAATGCACCAAAGGCGACACCTACTGCAAGTCCCTCTGGGATATTATGCAAAGTGATGGCAAGGATGAGTAACAAACTCCTTTGGAAAGAAGACTTCCCTCCTTCGAGTCGGTTTTCTTCTAAACCAATGTGTAAATGTGGGAGGAGTTTGTGGAGTCCAAACAAGGAAAGCCCACCTGATAAAAACCCAAGGCTCACATGGAACCAAGCAGGCCCGCCAGCAGTTTCAGAAAGTTCAATCGAAGGGAGTAAGAGTGACCAAAAACTAGCAGCGATCATAATGCCTGAGGCAAAGCCAAGCATCGCATTAAACACAGGCCTTGGAACTGTGCGAAAAAAAAACACAAACCCTGCTCCAAACGCAGTACAAAACCAAGTAAACCCAGTGGCAAGAAGTGCCAATACCACTGGATGGAATGAAAGTAGATCAATGAACATCTATTTGGCGGGCATCATCCCTACAAACAAAGAACTCATTTCTTTGGCACGCCAAAGTCCGTCGGAGTCTTTTTCCACAGTGACAGGACGGTAACTGGAAGCACCTTTTGTGGCAACAAAGAGTTTGATCCTTCCAGAAGACTCTTCCCCTGAATAAGGATTGGTGTAGGTTTCGACTGTGAGAGGAAGCTTCGGTGTATACCCGTTAGACGGTTCTGCCCCTTTCCAATACCCATTTGGTAACATTTTGTATTTGTCGAGTTGCCCCAGTAAATAGGAATCACTTCCTCCTAAATCCACTCCATCAATCGCTGTTGGTTTATTCGATTTTTGTCTGTTTTTGGAAAGGACAGAAAGTACCACTGCTTTTCTTCCTAATTCTGGATTTTTTCCGTAGAGGGAAATGGCAAGGACTAAAACGGCAACTCCACCTTCTGGAGTTGTGGCGGTGGCCGCTTGGATGGATTTGAATTCTTCAATTGTGTTTGGTTCAGAGGGAAAACTGACAGGTGTTCGTTCTGTCAAATTTTGTGCCACAAGGGATACGGTAAACGAGACCAGAAGTAATGTTACAATTCGTTTCATGGGCGAAAATCTTAGTTTGATTTCCTTTGGATGCAATCCTTTTTCTAAATTTTTTCTTTACCAATGGTCGAAAAGGGATATGTTATTTTTATGAAAAAAATTTCTCTTTTCCTATTTTTATTTTTCCCCCTCATGATCACCTCACAAACATTAAAGGACGCGAAAGAATTCCAGGCCCTCTCCAAAAAAATGTGTGCCAAAACTTCGGAATGTATGAAAGAAAAACTCAAAGACCTTCCGCCAGAACAAAGGAAGATGGTTGAATCTCAATTTGTGAATGGAAATGTCTGTGAATCTCGTTACAAACAATACGTCGTTGAAGGCCAAAAGCCAAGTAACGAAAAACCAACCAAAAAACTCACCAAACAAGACATAGAAGACATGAAACAATGTACAAAGGAAATGGCTGCGTTTTCCTGTGCTGAATTAGAAGAAGGGAAAATCCCACAAGCTTGTGAGAAGTTCCAATCCGAAGAGGAATAAATCTTTTACAATTCCATCCAATACGGGCTCACTTCCGCGAGTCCGCTTTTCCCCAAAAGTTTTAAAATCAGTCTATCCATCCCAATGGAAATTCCCGAACAATTAGGAAATCCATTTCCGAGAGCCTCTAAAAAATCCTCATCCATTGGAAATACTTCTTTCCCGAGTTTTGCACGTAATGCTTGTTCGTCTGCAAATCGTTTTCGTTGTTCTTTTGGGTCATTCAATTCATAAAAGGCATTGGCAAGTTCCAATCCGTCCCAATAAATTTCAAATCGTTTGGCAACTCCCTTCTCAATTCTAGCAAGAGCGGCACATTCCGGAGGGTAATCATACAAAAAAACAATCCCTTCCCCTAGTTTCGGTTCGATACAATTTAAGAACACCAAAAAGAACAAATCTTCATATTGCCAAGTTTGTAATTCCTCAAAGGATGCAGAGGTTAACTTTTGTTTCATGATGGTTGGGATCAAATTTTCTCTTTCAAATCCATGCCCAAGGTGGATGAGAAACACTGACTGTACTGTAAAACGTCGGATAAATCCTGGTTTGGACAATTGGTTGTGAAGTTTTGGTATCCCAACTGTAAAGATCAGTTCCCGTAAAAATTTTTCGATAAAGTGTAGAAGCACTTCATCATCCATTCCTTCTGCATAAAGTTCTAACATGAGAAACTCTTTTGTATGGTACGAACTTCCCACTTCGCCTGACCTGTAGGTATGGGCCAACTCAAAGATACGAGTGAGGCCCGTTGCCATCATTTGTTTTAAGCTGTACTCGGGAGAAGTGATGAGATAACCCTTTTCTTTTCCAGAGGGAGAGTGCACTTCGAAGGGATCCAAGTACGGTTCCATACCGACGATGGGTTTCAGAGAGGGAGTATCCACTTCCAAAAATTCGTTTCGTGTCAAAATCTCTCGTACGGTTTGTAAAACTTTGGAACGAAAAATGAGTGTCTCTTTTGGTAGAACGTGCAAACCTAACCTCCGATGGCAAAAAAAACCAAATACCTAAATGTAAGGGAAATCCAAAACGCCTATGAAATTGTCATCTCCTCCAAAGACGTACATGCGGAGATGGAAGAAGAATTGGACTCTGTGATGCATATGTTATTTTTCCAAACCAGATCCCATATCCAAATCGACCTCTCGAATATGCCCTATTTACCCATCACCCTTCTCACCAAACTCTTGAATATGGCAAGAGACCTTCGATTGAAAAAAAGAGTTTTGGTTTTGAATGGTCTCACCCTATCCAGTTACCATTACCTCAAACGATTTGGCCTCATCCGATTGGTATTCCCCAATGAAACCACCCTCAGGGAGTCCCACCGAGTTCCCAGGGGATAATTTCCAATTCGACACCCATTTCACCTAACAAAAGCATCGTCCTTCTGTCGAGAGTGACTCCTTTGGTAAACTCAGACGCAAACTCAACCGAGACGTAAATCGTAGAAGTAAAATTTTCTGTGAACTCTTTCAGTTCTTTGCGAACGGGTCCAAGAGTTTTGAGGATGTCCCAAATATGATCTTGGGCAGCGAATTCAGGTCCTAACTTAGAATTGAGCTGCCAATGACTCGGAATTGTCATATTTTCGATGTCTTTTACATCCCCACCATGGTAATAGTCGGGAGTTAGGCCTAATTTTTCCGTCACTTCCAAGGGACGTAGCCTTGTTCCTGTGATGGCAAACATTGCCCACGATTTTAGTTCTCTTTGTGTTCCCGATTCCATTTTTTACTTTTTTTTTCTACTACAAGAACCAAATTGAGAAAGAACTCAAGGGAAAAACATGAAAAATATTTTGGTAATTGAGGACGATCCGGACATCGGGAACCTAATCCGGAAATCTCTCGATTCTGCTCATTACACCACCTCCGTTTTTGAAAATGGCGAAGATGGATTGAAATTTTATAAATCCAATCATCCTGATTTAGTGATTCTTGACCTTTCACTTCCAGACATTGATGGTATGGAAATTTGCCGTAGCATTCGGAAATCAGACGAAAGTACTCCAATTTTTATCCTTTCTGCAAGAACGGAAGAAATTGATCGAATCATGGGACTCGAGTTAGGTGCTGATGATTACATCACAAAACCATTTTCCGTTCGGGAACTCAAAACTCGTGTAGACGTTTTTTTTCGTCGTTGGGATAAAAAAATTGGGATCAAACCAAATGTGGGCCAAGCGGGTGAGATCATTCGTGGTGCCTTAAAAATTGATTCCATTCGTCGTCGTGTTACGTTAAACGAAAACATCATCAACATCTCACGGAAAGAATTCGACATTTTACAACTACTCGCTGGTTCACCAGGAAAAGTTTTTTCTCGTGAAATGATTTTGGAATCCGTTTGGGGAGTGGAATGGGATGGTTTTGAAAGGATGATTGATAGCCATATCAAACGCATTCGTTCCAAACTGGAAAAAAATTCCGCGCAACCAGAATGGATTGAAACCATTTGGGGAATTGGATATCGTTTCACTGACAATTTTGAAAACATAGTTGTACCAGACTAACATACGTTATGGAAGAAGTGAAAAAAGAAAAGTCCCTCATCGACGAAATTAAGTTGTATGAGAAAAAAGCCAAGGAAATTGAACAAAGAGCCAAGGAGAAGTATATGGAACAAGTAAGTGACATCAAACAAAAGTTAGGAAAAGCAAGCGAAGAAGCATCCATTCGTGCCAAAGAAGTGATCGATAATGTGGGTTCCTATGTAAAAGAAAATCCACAAAAAGCAGCTGTGATTGGTTTTGGAGTTGGACTTGGTCTTGGCCTTGCCCTTGGTTGGTTTTTTAAGAAGAAATAATTGGACGAAAAACACTCTAAACAACGCAAAAAAGGTGGTTTAAAAGCCACCTTCGAAGAGTTCATCGCCAAACTTGTATCATACATCGAAGTGATGGTGATATATTTACAAAAAAATGTACAGTTTTATGTGCAAAAATTTGTTAAAAAAACGGTTTGGGTATTCACTGCTCTCATTCTCATCTTTCTTGGGCTTGTGTACACTTCGTACGGAGTATTCTTAAGCATTCAAAAGTTTTTAGTAAGTGGGGATCCCATCCTTGCGAGTTTCGGAACTGGGTTTGGATTTTTAGTTTTTGCAATCCTCTTTTTATCTTTTGTCTTCCGTAAATAATTTGTATGGTATTTAACCCCTTCCAAGACCACAACCGTTACCTCGACAAAGACCCAAAAGATATGACTTTGTCCGAATTAAGGATGTTACTCAAGATCAAACGAATGGACTTAACACTTGGTTGGATCGAATTAGAAGGCAAAGTAAAATTCTGGCAAAGAGTGGTTCGTAGCCTTCGTGAATCTGGCATTTTAGACAAAGCCAAAGATGGAATCCAAAGTTATTTGCAAAAGGACACACCAAAAGAATAAGGATTTGCCCTTCCACATCCGATCCTAGTACCAACAGTAGGACAACATGGCATCGGAAGAAATTTTAGTATTTACCACAATAGGCGACCGCGACATGGCGGAAGAACAAATCTCTGAAATGTTGGAACAAGGGATCATCGTCTCAGGAACCATTTTCCCTGAAGTCGAACTGGTTTACCTTTGGGAAGGCAAAATCACAGTCGATACCGAAAACAAAATCCTACTCAAGGCAAAAGCTGACAAGTATGATGCGATCGAAGCATATATCATGAAACACCATCCTTACATTGCACCAGAAATCATTCGGATGGATGTGAGTTTTGGTAGCCCCGCCTACAAAGCGTTTGTTGCCGACAAAATCAAAAAGAATTCGTAAGCCCAAATACCTTTTGTTATTTCCGTTCTGTTGTTTCATGCCACAAACTCATGACAGTCAGGACCTCGCCAATCCAAAAGGATCCGAAGAAAAAAGCCGGTCTAAGGACTTCCAGATCATCCATTCATTAGGGCAAAGATTTGGGCGCCTCGGATTGGTTCGAAAGCCAAACTCCCAAACATTAACGACCGGGCCACTCCGGGGTCCGCGTTCGCTCCCGTCCTAGTTGGCGAATCGCCACTAGGACCTTCGCCCTCCGTTTCCCTGGCGCAGGATAGAATCTGGTTTTCCAAATTTAGCATTGAATGCAGGCAAAAAAATGTGTTGCCAAATGACTACATATAATTGATTAGTCAAATGGCTACATAATGGATTTACGAAGAGATGTGTTTCAGGCAATTGCAGATCCCACAAGGCGGGCCATCCTCCTCCTTGTGGCCACCCAATCCATGACAGCGGGAGCGATTGCTTCCCAATTTGATTCCAAACGACCTACCATTTCCAAACACCTACTCATCTTAACCGAATGTGATCTGTTACAAAGAGAACCCATTGGCCGTGAGATGTACTACCACCTAAACCCAAATAAGATGAAGGAAATTGCCCATTTCATCGAACCTTTCCGTAAACTCTGGGACGACAGGTTTAACAAATTGGAATCCGTGATGAAACAATATAAACCGAAGGCATAATGAAAATCGTTTGAGAATAAGGAATTTGGAATGGAACTCAAAACAAAAGTGATCGCCGAAGACGGCAAACAAGAGTTAATGATTGAACGTGAATTTGATTTACCAGCATCTCTTGTCTTTAAGGCTCATACAGAACCAGAACTCATCGAACAATGGATGGGAAACAAGGTAATCCAATTTGAAAAACGAAATCATGGAAGTTATGTGTTTGAAACAAAATCTCCAGAGGGCATAGTCCTTTTTCGAGCCAATGGTGTATTGTTAAACCTGATTGAAAACCAAAGTTTTGTCCGCACATTTGAAATGGAAAATACAGGATTCCCCATCCAACTCGAATTTTTTACCATCGAATCCATTTCCGAAAACAAATCCAAACTCACAATGCAAATTGTATTTCAATCTGTGGAACAAAGAGACAAACTACTGAAGATGCCATTTGCCCAAGGGATCAATATGGCCCACAACCGATTGCAAACAATCACAAAACAGTGAATGGATTAAATTATAACATAGGTTAAATGATATGGAACCAAAGCCAAAAAAAAGTAACACCAAAAATCCAAACTCTTTTTTTGATGAAGTAAAATCTTGGAAAAAAGAATTCCAAATCCTACGTTCCCTTGCACTCGAGAGTAAACTCACTGAAGAAATTAAATGGGGACAACCTTGTTACACATTAAATGGTCAAAATGTATTTTTATTACATGGATTCAAAGAATACGTTGCGATTTTATTTTTCAAAGGTGCATTGTTAAAAGACTCAAAAAAAATTCTCATCCAACAAACAAAAAACGTACAAGCTGCTAGGCAAATGCGTTTCCAATCAGCAGAACAAATTACAAAATCAAAAAACACGATTCAGGCATTTATGAGAGATGCAATCGAGTTGGAAAAAGCTGGGAAAAAACCAATTTTGAAAAAAACTTCAGAGTTTGAAGTTCCAGAAGAGTTTTTAAGAATATTGGAACAAAATCCAAAATTACAGACCGCATTCCAAGAGTTAACTCCCGGTAGGCAAAGAGGGTACCTACTCTTCTTTAATTCTGCAAAACGAAAAGAAACAAGAGAAGAAAGAATCACAAAACATATCCCCAATATCTTAATTGGAAAAGGATTAAACGATTAAAAGAATCATTGATAGTTCAAGTTTTGTTTAGGAATACTGAATCCATTCAAATTAGGGATTACATTTTTTATTTAGGAGATCATTTATGTCAGAGAAAACAAACAAAATTCTATATTGGTTCTTTACCCTTTGGTTATCACTGGGTATGAGTTCCACAGCCATCGTCCAACTTTTGAAACTTCCTGAAGAAGTGGAAAAGATAAACCAATTGGGATACCCAACCTACTTTCTCACTCTTCTAGGTGTTTGGAAATTACTTGGGGTCATCGCCGTACTGGTTCCAAAATTTTTACTACTGAAAGAATGGGCGTATGCAGGGTTCTTCTTTGCGATGTCTGGAGCGGCAATTTCTCACATCACTTGTGGACATCCCATAACAGAAGTTTTACCATCTTTGTTACTGTTAAGTTTAACTGCGATTTCCTGGTACTTACGACCAGAAAATCGCAAAATCAAAGTCTAAACCAAAGGAATTCGAATCCATCAAACGATCAAACAATTGAATACAGTATCTGTTTGATCGTTTCCGAATCATATCGATATAGAAGTCGATTTTTGATTCTCCCGATACTCCTTGTACCAATGCCACGAACCATAAAAAGCAATGAGAAGGAAAATCACATATTCAACTGTCACAAAAGGAATATTCTTCAGAGAATACAAAACAATACAAACGATATCCACAAACACCCATAAAAACCAAGATTCCAATTTTCTTTGGGCAAGCAGTAAATTGGCAATGATACTTGTTACAGTTGTAAATGCATCCCAATACAAATAATCAGGTGGTTTGGCAAACAAACTTGGGAACCAAATGGGCAAGTGTTTTGTAAAAAACCCAAGGCCAAAGGTTCCGACGATCAAAAGGAAAATCACAAAAAAGTTTTTGTTTCTCCCTAATGATACAATCTTCGTAAATTGACCGGTTCGTTTTCTCCAAATGATCCAACCATAAATACTAGATCCAAAAAAATAAACTTGTAACAACATATCCGAATACAATTGGATTTGGAAAAATAAAAAGAAAAAACAAATCGAATTAAAAATTCCTATGGGCCAAGTCAGGATATGATTCCTACAAGCTAAGTACACACAGACAAGTCCAGATGTAGTACCTAAAAATTCTAATAACGATAAGGGATACCCAAGGATTGTAAAAATCGAATAGTCTAAGGATAAGTATTGTTCGAAGAGAATAATTTCTGTCATACTTGTTTAGTCTCGAGCACTATTTTCCAAAATCAGAATCGATTTAGATCCGAAAAAAATCTTCTTTAAATCCTTTTTCACCTAACCATTTACTTTGTAATAGATTGTAACCAACAATTTCGAAGTCCCTTGCGATCCACTTTCTATATTTTTGTTTTGTCCTGGAAAATGCATATGGATCCACAAAGGACATTTCTTCTTTCATCACCGCATAATCTACATTTGTTGGAACTGTAAAATATAAATAATTACAATACTTTGCCATTTTTTCTAAAACAGATGGAATTTGGTTATCAGATAAGTATTGGATCACGGAATTACAAATCCCAAGTTCCACTGGTTCCTTTTCCAATTTTGGCAAAATTAATGTTTCCAATGATTCATGGTAAATATGAAACTTATCTGATCGTTTGACCCAATCTTTTTTCTTCAAATCTTCATAAGCCTCTTTAGACGCATCCACTGCATACACCTTCACTGGCGAAAAAACCTTTACCATCTCACGAAGTAAAATCCCCTTTCCAAAACCAAAGTCGGCTATTTTATAAACTGGAATTTCCATAAGTTGGAAAAGAGCTTTTAGATAGTCTGCATGTTGTTTGGCATTATAAGAACCGTCTACATCTAGACCATTCCCGTAAATTTCGGACCAGTATTCACTTCCAAATTCTTTTCCATTTTTACCAAGGCCTGTTTGTTTTTGTTTTAAAAATCCTTTCATTAGAATTGGACTCCTAAACTTTGCAGCTCTTTAATCATCTCTTTAATGTACTTTGGTTCTTTGGTTAACTGATCCACTTCTTTTTGATACGCTTTTGTCACCATTTGGTTATCAAGTTTCACTCGTTTTAGATACACATCCAATGATTCTTTTGTGATTTTACTGGAAGGGAAATCTGCCATGAGAGGATGGGAAAAAAATCTTTGCCGTATCGAATCTTCCAATTCTCGGATTTTAGATTTGATGATCCCAACAAATCGTTTGATGGAGGTATCATGAAACGATACATCAGTTTGTTGGTTTGGAATGAGTTCGTCTACTTGGAGTTTGATTTCTAAAATTTCAGCAATATTCATATTATCCCTGGCACCAGAGAGTTTGGTCATCAGTTTTGCTTTTTTTTCACGTAATACAGGATCTTGTTCTTTGTCTGGATGGATGAGTTTAGCTAGATTCTTAAATAAGGTATTGATGTCAGTACTTAACAACCGTTCTGCTTCTAATTGTTTTTTTTCTTTATCCAGTTGTGCTTTGGATTTTTTTTTGTCTTTGAATCCAGACTTTGATTTTCGAAAATATTCTGCTCTATATTCTTCATACTTTTCTCGGAAGTCTCTGTATTTTTCTTCGTGAGATTCTCTTTCTTCATCGGAATCAAATTGGGTGCGATTGAAATCATCCAAATCAATATCCATTCCAAAGGTTTGTTTGATCCGAGACTCCATTTGGTTTTTGTAACGAATCCGTTCTAATTTTTCAAATTTGGTTTCCAACTGGTCTCGAAATGGAGTATAAAATTCTGGGTCTTCTGTCAAATTATCATTACACATATCGAGCAAATACCGGCGTAAAAACTCTCTTTGCATTTTCCCAAAAGATAATTTTTCTTCCATTAAGATCGAACACATCAGTTCAAATCGTTCCCGTTCCAATTGTTTCTGTTTGTTTAATTCTGGTAAAACAACGTTTAAGTACGTTTCGTTCACCAATTGGAATAAAGGTTCTATTTCTTTGGAACGTTCTAAAGTTTCTTTGTGTTTGCGAAGAGCGTCATTAAATTCTTTTTGTGCTTTTGTTTGGTTGGAAGATTCCCCTGTCCATACAATGGATTCATCCATTGTTTCTTGTCCAACTGAGGCCTTCGATTTGTTTGGATTGGTTTCGGAATTTGAATTTATATTTTTTTTGGATTTAGGAGTTGGCATGAAAAAGAAGGACTTGCCAGAAATGACTCTGGCAAGTGTTTCATCGAGTTGTTTTACGCTTTCATCAAATTCAAAGCAGCACCTGCTTTGAACCATTCGATTTGTTGCGCATTGTAAGTATGGTTCACTTGGATCTCATCTTTTTTTCCATCTTTATGATTGAGAACCAAACTGAGTGGTTTTCCTTCTTGGAAAGAAGTGAGACCGATGATGTCGATTGAATCGTCTTCTTGGATTTTATCGTAATCATCTTTGTTGGCGAACGTAAGTGCAAGCATCCCTTGTTTTTTTAAGTTTGTTTCGTGGATCCGTGCAAACGATTTTACAAGTACTGCTCTTACACCAAGATGCCTTGGTTCCATCGCCGCGTGTTCGCGAGAAGAACCTTCCCCATAGTTTTCATCTCCAACTACAATCGACCCAATCCCTTGTGCTTTGTAAGCTCTTTGGGTTTGAGGGACTGGTTCGTAGTTTCCTGAAACTTGGTTTTTCACTTCGTTGGTTTTGCCATTAAAGAAGTTTGTAGCACCGATGAGGAGGTTATTGGAAATATTATCCAAGTGACCACGAAATTTTAACCAAGGGCCCGCCATTGAGATATGGTCTGTTGTACATTTCCCTTTGGCTTTGATGAGAAGTTTCAATCCTTTGAGGTCTGTTCCTTCCCAAGCTTTGAATGGAGCAAGGAGTTGTAGTCTAGTGGAACTTGGGTCCACAATCACTTGCACACCAGATCCATCTGCTGCTGGAGCCACATAACCTGCATCTTCAACCGCAAAACCTTTGCTAGGAAGTTCTTCTCCTGTAGGAGGGTCTAGTTTTACCTTTTCCCCTTTTTCATTGGTTAAAGAATCCGTGAGTGGATTAAAACCTAAATCCCCTGCAATCGCAAGTGCTGTTGTGATTTCTGGTGATGCCACAAAAGCATAGGTGTTTGGATTACCATCTTGGCGTGCTTGGAAGTTGCGATTGAAGGAGTGAACAATTGTGTTTTTTTCCTTTTTCTCAGCCCCCACACGAGACCACATCCCAATACATGGTCCACAAGCATTGGAAAATACTTTTGCACCAATTTGGTTGAAAGTATCAATAAAACCATCTCGTTGGATTGTGTATCTTACAAGTTCCGAACCTGGTGTGATGGTAAATTCGGCTTTGGTTTTGAGACCTTTGGAAGCCACTTGTTTGGCAAGGGAAGCCGCACGAGAGATGTCTTCATACGATGAGTTTGTGCAAGATCCGATAAGACCTACTTCTACTTTGAGCGGCCAACCATTTTTCGCTGCCTCTTCTTTCATTTTGGAAATGGGAGTCGCAAGGTCTGGTGTGAAAGGACCATTCACGTATGGCTCTAGTGTATTGAGATCAATTTCGATCACTTGGTCAAAGTACTTAGCTGGGTCTGCATACACTTCAGGGTCAGCAGTTAAGTGTGCTTTGTATTTGTTGGCAAGATCTGCCACATCAGCTCTGTTAGTAGAACGTAGGTAACGTTCCATAGAAGCATCATATCCAAATGTGGAAGTGGTTGCTCCAATTTCGGCACCCATGTTACAAATTGTACCTTTTCCTGTGCAAGAAAGAGCTTCCGCACCTGGACCAAAGTATTCTACAATCGCACCCGTTCCCCCTTTGACTGTGAGGATCCCTGCTACTTTTAAAATGACATCTTTTGCAGAAGTCCAACCATTGAGTTTTCCTGTGAGTTTGACACCTATTGCTTTTGGCCATTTGAGTTCCCAAGGGAGTCCCGCCATCACATCACAAGCGTCAGCTCCACCAACACCGATTGCCACCATACCAAGTCCACCAGCATTCACTGTATGGGAGTCAGTTCCAATCATCATCCCACCTGGGAATGCATAGTTTTCTAAAACAACTTGGTGGATGATCCCAGCACCTGGTTTCCAAAACCCAATTCCATATTTATTGGAAACGGAAGATAAAAAATCATAAACTTCTTTGTTCTCTGTAACAGCAATGCCAAGGTCTTTGCCTGATTCTTCTTTTGCTGTAATTAAGTGGTCACAGTGTACTGTAGAAGGCACTGCCACTTTTTTTCTGCCTGCTTGCATAAACTGCAAAAGGGCCATCTGTGCTGTTGCATCTTGCATCGCCACTCGGTCTGGCGCAAAGTCAACATAATCTGCACCACGTCCAAAACTCTTGGAAGGGTTTCCATCCCAAAGGTGGTTGTATAAAATCTTCTCTGTGAGAGTGAGGGGTCGACCCACAATCTTCCTGGCTTGTGTGATGGCCGCTTCCATTTTGGAATAACGAGCCGCGATCATTTCTATATCAAATGCCATCTGAACCTCTTATACCTATCAGACCGTAGGAAAAAAGGGAATCAATCGAAAATTAAACTACAGAAGCTAAAATCAGTAAAATTGGTTCTTTTAGGGAAGTGAAATGGCATCAACCGTCAATTCGGACATAAACCTCATCCGCCTTTAGGATGAGTCCTGTTTTGATTTCAATGAGCCTTGTATTGACAAAAACTCCGTCTTGGTAAGGAGTCACAATCCCTGTGATAATGACATCCAATTTGAGAACTTCACCTATTTTACGCAAGGTGGCAGTGTCTGTAGGAGAATCCAAACTGAGACCAGCTTCTTTTAATACCTTTTGGTTTGCCAATCGATCTAAAATTTGGAAGCGGTCTCTTTTCACGAGTTCCGTAGTGAGTTTTTCTGCGAGGATATCTCCATATGGACTTTTTTTCCCTTCATTGTCGAGGAATGTCAGGACAACAAGTCTCTCTGGTTGGAAATAAAATCCTTTCTCGGATAAAGAAGTGGCGAGTTGTTCTAATGGAGGAGTGGTTGGTTTTTTGGGTTTTGATTCCCTTTCCTCTCCCAGATAACAAGAGCTAAGTGGAATTGAAATCAAACAAAGAAGGATAAAATTAAAACGCAACTTCCATTCCAAGTGAGGTAACATATTCATAAAACGATTTCCCATTAAAAGCATTCCCAACCATATATCCACCAGGAACCCCAACTAGCATACCGTCTTTATAAAATTGATTTTGAAAATTGAGAAAAAAAGTCGTTTTGAGTTTGCCTGGGTGTTTGCCACGAAACGATGCTGAAAATGTTTCGGGGGATCGACCATTTTGGTCTCTCACTTGTAATAAAGGGTCATTAAAAACATTAAAAATTTGGTTACCAACATAGAGTGAATAATTTTTGTTTGGACCCAAAAAGAGAACGAATCCGAGGGAAGCAATGTCCTGTGCTGGAATAAAACTAAGTTGGCCATTGGAAGCATTGGGTCTTTGGTTCACATAATTATAACGAAGGTTTAGTTGGATTTTGTCACAGCCGAAAAAAAAAGAAAATTTACCACCATCAATTCCACTCGATACTACTGCGTTATCAGTTTTTACATTATAAACTGAAGTTTGTACTTTTAAGAAGGGAGAAGCAGAAAAATTACCTTGGTATTCAAAAAGTAATTTTGGATCATATAACGTACGTTTGTTTGCTTCTATTTGACGGAAAATCAAACTCGCAGATGGATTTAATGGCGCATTTAAAATGAATTGAGATAAAGATGGTTCTCCACTTTGTTTTGCATCTAGTGCCGAATACAAAGAAGGAGAAAAATCGGAATCAATTCGTGAATAAGAGTAAGAAAAATTGCTACGTTTAACCCCGCGACGAAAGGAAACGCCAGGAGTTCCCAGTGAAAAAGATACGAGGGTCTCACGTGGGACTCTTGAAAATTCAGATTGTTTTGGATAGGAGTAACTTTGATTGGATTCAATCTGAGAATTTAGAGTTTTTTTTTCAGCTAACGAGAGTTTTGTTGAGTTTTCCAATTTTTTGACTTGGTTTTCTTGGATCGGTGTCAAAGTGACCACTGCAAGAAGACCAAAGCCAGAAATGAGTGAAACAAAAACAGAAGCTTGAGGGGAGTTCATAAAGAAACTGTAAAAACATATTTCCTAATCCAAAGTGAATGTAAACCTATTTTTAAAATAAGAACATAGAGTCACCATATGAGTAAAAACGAAAATGGTTCTGTAATGCATACCGGTAAACATTCATCACGAGTCGACTATTTGCAAAGGCACTAACGAGTAATAACAAACTCGATTTCGGTAAATGAAAGTTTGTGATCAGTCCTTGTACGGATTTAATGTTGTCACCTGGCGACAAAAATATGTCAGTTTGACCCAGACCTACCTTATATTTCTGTTGTTGAGAATCAAATACAGTTTCGAGTACACGAAGAGACGTAGTTCCGATCGCAATGATACGACGACCTTCTTTTTTTGCAGTGTTCAATCGACTCGCTGTTTCTTCCGTGATCTCATATTTTTCTTTGTGTAAGGTTTTAGTTTGCCATTGTTCGGCGGTCAATGGACGGAATGTCCCATAACCTACTTGCAGGTTCACTGGAACAAATTCGATTCCCTGTTGGACAAGTTCTTCTTTTAAGGAATCTGTAAAATGAAGGCCCGCTGTTGGTGCTGCAACAGAACCTGATTTTTTTGCAAAGATGGTTTGGTATCGTATTTTATCTTCTTCGTTGACTTTGCGTTTTAAATAAGGAGGGATTGGAATTGTTCCAAAAATCTCAAAGTCTGAATCTGAAATTTCTTTGTCGGATACGAGTAATGACAATTCTTCCTCTTTCCCATCATATCGAAAACGAAAATTTGGGAATCCCACAGGCCATAAGCTATCACCTAACTTTAATTTTGCCCTATTTTTCAGGATACAAGTCCAAACTAAGGAAGAATCATCCACAGTTTCTAAAAAAATGGATTCGTGAATTCGACCTGATTCCACTTGTAAAAACACCCTGCGATACGAAACTTTTGTATCATTAAATACTAAAACATCGCCAGGTCGTAACCATTGCCCAATGTTGCGAAAATGTGGTGCTTCCCAAAACGTTTCCTTCGATTTGTCTACAAGGAGTAATCTCGATTCATCTCGATTTTTAGCAGGGAAACGCGCAATTTGTTCTTCTGGTAAATGAAAATCAAATTCTTCTAAAAAATCCATCTTGGAATCACCTTAGGAAAACCTTGTCAATTAACCAGAAATATTGGGAATGGTAGGAGAACTATGTGGAAATTTTTAGAACTTATGGAAAGACAGGGGAAATGGATCCTCACTGTTCTTTTTTTATTCCTTTTAGTCACTTCTGTGAATCGTTCCCACCAAAAATCTGATTTTTTGGACTATTACCATGCGAGTGAACGATGGGTAACAGGAGAAAATTTATACCGATTCGATGTAGCTTTTGACCTCCAATCCAAAATCAAAACAGCAGAAGATTTATTTCGGCCTGAAAATCTACCTTTACTTCTAGCCCTTCAAAATGAAACGGCTACCTACATCTACCCTCCCGTATTTTCTTTTTTACTCATTCCAATCACCTACTTATCAGAAACGAATGCAGCTCTTGTATTTGAGATCGTAAGTTGGATTTCATTTTTAATTCTATTGTTCCTCCTTTTTCAAAACAAAGAGTTGAATCTCCAAAAAACAAAGTTTCCATATTTAATTCTAATCCTTACAATCCTTTTTAATTTTCGATTCATAGAAAGCCATATCCAAAACAACCAAGTAGGTATCCTCCTCATCTTATTTGTATTGATTTCTATTTTGGTTAAAAATCATTTTTTAGGTGGCTTATTACTTGCGTTAGCTGTGAGTATCAAGATCACTCCTCTTGTTTTTCTTTTTGTTTTTGTTTATGAAAAAAAATACAGTCGGATTTTCTGGTTTTTGATTGGTTTGGTTTTATGGAATGCTCTTCCATTGTTGTATCATTGGGATTATACAATTCAAATGTCAAAAGAATGGATGACTGAAATTCTTGGGAATGCTTTAAACAATCCACTACTACGTTCTTGGAAAAACAACCAATCATTAAGTTCAACACTTGCGAAGTATTTTGTTTCAGGTGCTGATTTTATCAACCAACCTACTTACGGATTACCTTTTTTGAACCTTTCCATTTCTGTTCTCAAACTAATCCAATTGCTTTTCATTTTTGTTTATGGAATACCATTACTACTTTTGTGGAGAAAACCAAACCAAAAATGGACGATTATCTCCTTGTTATTTTTAATCTCTGCCCTTTTTAGTGGGATCAGTTGGATCCATAGTTATATCATTTGTTTGATCCCTGTTTATTTTATACTCAACAAGGTTTTTTCGAACCAAATCGAAACTAAGGAATTGTATATTCTAATTTTGATTTTATGTTTACCTATTTTCAGTCATAGAACCTTTGTTGGTCAAAAAGTCGAATCCTTCCTTTCTATGTTTTCCATTCTTTTTTATTCTACTAGTTTTTTGTATTTTTATATTGTTAGGTTTGCACTCAATGAAAACAAAAATCGGAATTGATGCCAGACCCCTTGCTTATGGCATTACCGGGAATTCTCGTTATTTGGCGGAAGTCCTAAAGGTAATCATACCAAAACATAAAGACAAAGAATTTTATTTTTTTAGCAACAAACCCATCCATGTTGTTTTTAATGATCTGTCATACCCAAACGTATGTTTGGTGGTTGAACCAAAGTCTATCCCAGGCCCCCTCTATCTAAATTTTATTTTACCAAAAAGGCTAAAACAAAATAAAATCGAAGTGTTTTGGGGAACCATCCAAATGTTGCCTATCTTTAAGTTACCAATTCCCAGTTACGTAAACTACCATGATCTCAATTTTATTTCCGCTCCAGAAACCATGGCAAAATGGAATTATTGGCAACATAAATTTTTATCCCCTATCACATTAAAAAATGCTGATATGATCTTTTGTTTATCCAAAAATACAAAAGAAGAAATCATCGAATTTCGGCCCAATTGCAAAGACAAATGCATTGTTGTTTACCCTGGTGTAACTAAGGTCAAAACCAATCGATCTAAGTTAAAAATCAAATTCCCAAAAGATTTTTTTCTAACAGTGGGCACATTAGAACCTAGAAAAAATATCAATCGATTGGTGGACGCATTCATACAATTCAAAACCAAATACCCAAAAGATAAAAATTCTCTCCTGATTATGGGAAGAAAAGGTTGGGGAGAAGAAGGTGATTTACTTTACCAAAAGTTAAATGATCGAGAGATCAGAGCCAAAGGAATCCAATTCATAGAAAACCCAGATGAAAACACTTTGGCTTCTGCATTCCAATCTTGTAAGGCATTTTTTTTCCCGTCTTTACATGAAGGTTTTGGATTACCCCTATTAGAAGCGATGTTAGAAGACAAACGTTGTGTTGCATCCGACATTCCAGTCTTCAAAGAAATTTTATCGGATCAGTGTGATTTGTACATTCCCGCAAAAGATACAAATGCTTGGGCAAATGCATTTCATATCATGTCCAACAACACCAAAGAAAGAACGCCAAAATTCCCAACAAAGAAGTGGACATGGCAAGAAACCGCTAAAAAAATTGAAGAGGTACTATTTTTATGAAACATATCCTACGATTACTTTCAAAATGGAAAGAATACAAATCCAAAAAAGAATCAAAGTATTTTGGTACTTCGCTTTATGATGAATTGTATACAAACCCAATCCCATCTCTTATATTGATTGTAGGCGCATCACTTTTCTTTTATTTCAGTTTACCTTATATTCATTTCCTTGGAAATTTTTTCTTTTGGTTTGTTGGTGTATTGGAAATCACAAAAGTTTTAAAAATTCCATTTTTAGATGAACTCAGGTATTATCACTATTTATCCGCTTTTGTTTACTTTTATATTTCTTTCTCTCTATTAATTGATATTAGTCGATTACTTTCAAAGTGGAATGTGCGCACTGTAATTGTCAAAAACGAAGTTTGGCAAATCAGTCATTCTGGACTTGGCAAAAAACTAAACCAATACCAATTAGATGTAGAAGGTCTATCATTATCATATGAACATGGTGGACTCATTGATTTTTTGGGACTCAACCGACTGGTTTGGAAAAAAGAAGGGAAAGAGATATTTTCATCTCCTTATTTTTTCCCATATAAAAAAAATAAAATCATCATCAATCGATTGTTAAAACGATAAGAAGGCAAACTCAGTTTGAAAAAACTTTTTATTATCCTACTCCTCTTAGGACTGTTTTTATTCCACCTCAGGTATTTATCCAGAGCCTTTGATTGGGATTCATGTGTATACGCGCTAAATATCCAAAAAGATAGGATTGAATCTGCTTTTTTTAATCCTCACCATCTCGGATTTGAATCCTCGGGTCTATTGTATTGGAAAATGATACGTTCCATTTACCCTACAACGGATATTATGTTTTTTTTAAGATTGAGAATATTAACTTTTTCTCTTTTTTTCTTGGGTGTTTTCATTTGGATTTATTATAAGTTATACAAAGATTTTTTTCTTGCAGTAGTACTTGCGATGGTCATCCAAGTGAGCCAAGCATTTTGGTTTTACAGTCTACACAACGATACACCACTCATTCATTCTTGTTTGATGGCTTTATTATTTCTATTTACTATTTACTTCTTACGAAAGGGATTAAATCAAAAACACATAGCGATTTTGTGGTTAATCCAACTTTTTTCTATTTACTTCCACCAATCAAATGTGATTCATTTTGGAATGGTACCGATGGCAATATTTTTGTCTCCTAATAGAAGTTTAGGTAAAAAATTAAGGATTATTTTCATCTACTTAACATGTTTAGGCGCAGCAACTATCCTTTCTTACTTATTTGTAGGTTTCATCATCTTAAAACGAGGGTTAGGTCCAATTGATGAAAAACATTTTTCATTTTGGATGTTCTTATATGCAGCCATCAACCGCTGGGGAACAAGCCTAGGAGAGGACAAAAATTATGTATTGTACTTTTATCGAGGGATCGGAGATGCATTCCTCGTTTTCCAAAATGTGATTCCGAAATTACGAGTGAATCTTTTTGATTTCCAAAATCCAAAACACCTACCCTACAATTTAAATCTTTTGTTCTGGATTTTTAGTTTGAGTTTAGGAATTTTGAATTTCCGTACAATGTGGACAAAATTCAAACCAGAAATCTTAATTATGTTCTTTTGGTTAGTTCCTTCCATTGGATTTTATACATGGTGGGAAGGGTATTTTTTTGAATTCTGGGTTGGAACCATCATTGGCCTTTGGATTCTAAATTCTTATATCCTAAGTTCTTTCCAAATCAAAGTCCTGCCAAAATTTTCCAATGCAATTTTACATATGTCTTATTCTTTTCTTTTTATTTTCTATTTCTTAACAAACTTCACTTTTTCAACATTACCTAGATCCATTGGACCAAAGTTTGGTTACACAGAAGGAATCCAGGGACCTGTCGAAAAATTAGCAGAAGAATCCATATACAGATAGGTAATCCATTATGTTATTTAACTCACTTGAATTTTTAGTCTTCTTTTTGATCACCATTATCATTGGCAATATCCTAAAAAATAGATGGCAAAGGTTATTCTTCTTACTTGCCAGTTATTATTTTTACATGGCATGGCAACCATCATCAATCTCATGTTCGGCGATGGCGGACAGTGGATTAAAATACTTCTCGGACAGAATGTATTGTGATCTAAAAATCAATCCATATGTGTTTATTCTAATTTTTTCAACCATCATCGACTATTTTGCAGCAAGAGCGATTGAATCAAAACAAGACGGTGATTCTAAACGAGGATGGTTACTTGTTTTATCTCTTGTAGTTAACATTGGAACACTTGGTTTTTTCAAATACACCGATTTTTTATTAGGAGTGATAAACGATATCCACTTATTAGGATCCTTTCAGTTTGAAAAACAAAATATCATATTACCAGTGGGTATCTCTTTTTATACATTCCAATCTATGAGTTATACGATTGATGTTTACAACCGTAAGATTGAGGCCCGCAAATCCTTTTTAGACTTTGCTTTATATGTAGCCTTTTTCCCTCAATTGGTTGCAGGTCCCATTGTTCGTGCAGAAACGTTTTTCCGTGATTTGGATTATCGACTAAGTGTTCATAAAGAACATATAGAAGCAGCTTTTGCTCTAATTTTAATCGGATTTACAAGAAAAATTGTCTTTGCTGATAATTTAGCAAAAGTAGTAGATTCTACATTTGCAAACTATCAAAATTTGAATTCTATCGAAATATGGACAGGTGCTTTGGCTTTTGGATGGCAAATTTATTTTGATTTTGCGGGTTATACGGACATTGCAATTGGTGTCGCCCGATTGTTCGGATTTCAATTTAATGCTAATTTTAATTTTCCAATGTCATGCAAAAATATTGCAGACCATTGGTCTAGATGGCATATCTCCTTCTCCACTTGGATACGAGATTACATCTATATCCCATTAGGTGGATCCAGGGTCAGTGTCATTATGTACATTCGTAACATCATGATCACTTGGTTATTTGCTGGATTGTGGCATGGCGCTGCTTACCATTATGTGGGTTGGGGCATTTGGCAAGGGACTATGTTACTAACTCATAAGTTCTACGGTGACACTCCTGTTTCAAAATTCTTAAATGAAAAAGGTGGAAAATCATACGAATTATTCTCTCGGATTTTTACCATGTTTTGTTTAGCATTTGGTTTTATCATGTTTAGAGCAGAGACAATGGAAAAAGCAATTCCGATGATGAAAGCTTTATTATTCATGAATGATTCGGGAGTTCCCATTACACGTTGGATGAATTATCGATTTGGGATTCTATTAGTCATATGTTTTACAGCAAGTTATATTTTCTCTAAGAGACAAATCCCAACTTTACTTACAGGAAGTTGGATGAAATATTCAATTTTTGTTATCGTGAATCTATTACTTTTACTATTATTTGGAGTAACTGAAAGTCAGAACTTCCTCTACTTTCAATTTTAATTATGAGCTTAACAAAAGAAACAATCCATTTTTTGAAAGATAAGAAGATAGTTACTGTATTTATTTTTCTTCTGCTTTTTGAACTCATATTACAACTGGGTTTTTACAAACCGTTTTTGAAAAAGAATTCTTATGCATCCAATATCAATCGTGTTACGGAACATGTTGTATCAAAAAAGGAAGTTCTAAATCCTGATATTCTGATAGTTGGAACATCTGTTGCGTTCGAAGGCATTAGCATTCGTATTCTCAATGAGAATTTGAAAAAATTAGGATGGAAAACACAATCCATTGCTGTCAGAGGATCAGAATTAGTGGTCCAACATCGTATTTTAGAAGAATACTTAGACCAATTCCCTAATGTTAAAATCATTCTTCATGTAATGGAACCTGGCATGCCTTGGGTTGATCGCAATTATGTAGTAGACCCTACACTTGCAATGTTATCCGAACTCGGAAATTTTAAAGCGATACCAACCGTTTTAGATTTTGAATACCAATTAAATTTTTCGAATTATCTCTATCTAATTTCTAAATCAGTAGCATATCGAAAAGATATGTCTGATTTTGTGATTAATTTCAATGAACGACTCAAAGCGATCTCACGCAAAAATAAAAATCCAAATGAAAATCCTTGGGATTATGAAAATGATCATCCCGAATCGATTGATGAATACAATCTAACAAGTGTTGAAGATTGTATGAACCGACTTGCACTACACTTACCCATCGAAATTCCAAAAGGTTCCAATCCTGATCATCGAAGGATGTTGTTTGAAACTTGTGGTATTGCAAGTATTGTCCCCAAAGATTCAGATGCTACCGAAGATACCAAACGTTATTTTCGAAGGCTTACCAAAATGTACGATTTTATTGGGAATCGAAAGATTCACATCATCAATGTTTTTGCTCCTTATTCAGACGTTATCCGTAAAGTCAATAACGAAGGACGAATGAAAGTTTGGAAGGATGGATTGTCAGAAGCCTTACAAGGGCATCAAACACTTGATGAAATGGACTTACAAGATTCGTTAGGTGACAAAAATGGACAATTCTGTTTCGATTTAATTCACTTAAACCAACAAGGTATGATTGAATTTTCAAATATTCTTTCCAAAGAATTGGAGAAAAAACTTGGACCAAAATGAGATCACCCTAAATCAGTTACAAAACGAAGTAAATGATTGGATTCAAACAATTGGTGTTCGCTATTTTTCGGAACTTACAAATTTAGCAATTCTTGTAGAAGAGGTAGGAGAATTGTCTCGATTGATGGCTAGAAAGTATGGAGATCAATCTTTTAAATCAGGTGAATCAGCAGAACAGATTCCAAGTGAAATTGGGGATATTTTATTTGTTTTAACTTGTCTAGCCAATCAAATGGGGATCTCTCTCCAAGATGTTATCAAGTCAACCATTCAAAAAAACACTAATCGTGATTTAAATCGTCATAAAAACAATCCAAAACTTTAAATCTTTGTTTCTAGTTCAAATACTGGAATACCAGCTTCCCTACGAATTGCATTCCAATACGCAGATAAATGAGCTGGATGAGAATTCATATCGGATATACAATATTCAAATTTTTGTTTAAATCTTAGATCGTTTTCCAAGTAAGATTTATAATCATCATACTCATCCAACATAAGTTGAAAGAATTTCGTTTGACCAATAAAATCATAATCTTCACGAAAAAACATATACGCATGTGCTAAATCGTGGAGTAGATGTTCAAAAGCGTCTCTTTTCCCTTCTACCAAAGTGCCAGCCAATGCATCATCCCAACTAATCGTTGCATAACGAATTCCTTTACTCTGAGATTCCAACATCTCCAAAGAGTTGGGATTATAATCTATGAGTTGTATGTTCCATTCAGATCGACTCCATTTCCAAAGCGCATATCGAACCGTATCTGGCATTCCATAAAACCTAACTACTTCTAAAAAGTCTTTTGAAGAATCACGATTTGGAAGTTTTTGTCCCATTCTGAGAAATGGATGTCGTTTGACCCTTTTTTCTAAATATAATAATACAATTTGATAGGAAACTTCACTACCAGTGAGTTTGTTGTTTTCCCATTCAGATTTTAACTCTAATAACTTTGGTCTGAGCTCACTTGCTTCCATTGGGAGCAAAACTTCAGGGATACAAATCTTTTTAAATGAACCATAAATTTGTCCCTTGTCATGTGGCATTTTATTCTATCAATCCGTAAAAATCAGTTCCATGATTGAAAAATCCACCAGATTCTCCTCCTAAAAACAAGAAGGTTCCATCTGAAAATTTTACACCACTATGTTTGGATACACTGATCCTGGACATTCCCATTTCAAAAAAACTATTACTCTTGGCATAATCCAATTTTTCAATCATCCGACTTGGTTCACTTGTATTATAACGATAAGCTCCACCATAAAATAAAACTCCACCATCTGGAAGTTCTAAAGCAAAACTCCATTCTCTTCTATACAATGAATTTGCAACTGTCAATATTCGATTCTTTGAAACATCATATAACATAGTCGCATTACTTAAATTTGACAATTGTGCACCGTAAATCAGAACATTCCCGTCAGAAAGTTTTAAACATTTTAATGCACCAACTGGTGTTGGCAAATTAGGTCCCCAACTAAATGTTTCTGTATTTGGATCAAAAAACTCGGTCGTATCTTTTGGAGCAAAAACTCCGTCGGTTCCACCAATGATCATCACTCTTCCATCATTCAAAACCACCGAACAAGAAAATGACCTTGGTGTTTTTAATCGATTTGAAAGTTGAGTGAATGTTTCTGTATTTGGATCATAAATTTCGGCCGTGTTTAATGTAGTAAAATACATACCTGGTAAAACAGGTGTATAATTGCTAATACCACCAATCACCATTACCTTCCCATTCGGTAATTTTACAATATCATGCATGTGCCGAGGTTCCACCATAGAACCAGATTGGGTAAAGGATGTGGTTTCCGTATCAAATACATAACTCTCAGTGAGAGCAGTCGCCACTGCAAACTTGATCCCACCCGTAATCAGCAATCGTTTCCCATCTAACATTACTCCCCTTTCACCACGATGGATTTCAGGTAAACTAGGATTTGTTAATTGGAAAGAGTTTGTACCACGACGTAGGATCTCGGCACTGGAATTGTATCCATAAATTGCAATTACATCTCCATTCTGATTTTGAAATGCATCAAATTCAGAACGTCCAAAGTTTAAACTTGGTCCTGGAACCAATCCTATGAGTCTTATTGTGATTGTATTGGTTACTACATTGAGTGCCTTATCATTTGCATTTGGAAAACTAAAGGTAATGGAGCCAGGTTCATTCGAAGAAAAATTAGTTTCGAAATAAACACGAAATTTAGTATCACTTATTTTTTGGATAGAACGAAATACAATAAAAGGAGCTAATTTTCCACTTAAGGAAGGAAGACCAAATTGATTGAGAGGCTCAGTACTCTCAAAATCCCAATACCTAGCAGTAAAAAATGTATAATCGGTAATTGGTAAATACGAAACTAAACTAACTGTTGGTAGTTGTGTATCTACAATAATAGGATATTTACTTTGAGATAATGTTTCACCTAAACCAGATACAACACTCGATAAATTTACTTCGTAACAACCATCACTTGTAATAGGGTCAAATTGAATCAAAAGTTGATCATTGCCTATTTTGGTAAAACTAATATTTGAAAATGTTTGTTCGTTAAGATCGGCCAGGAATGACGTGTCTAAGGATGCAAGTTCTCGGTTACATTGCAATAATACTTGGTCAATATTGCCAAATGATTTGGTATTTGACTTTTCTTTGCATTCAAATGCACCAGCATTTCCCACGGAAGCAAGTAAAAGACCTGAAATTGATTTTGGATCAAAAACATTCTTAAAGTCACCCGGAACAATACATCCAAAGAATAAGAGTACAAATGAGAAATAAATTTTATTCAAAACTATATTCCTCCGTATTTGCAAGTATACTTCCTATCCTACCACCTAATATCATTCCACCACCAGTGGAGGAATATTGGATTTCGCATCCATCCCATCTTGCATTTAGAGATCTACCAGTCAGATAAAATCGATGATCAGATTCGGACCATGATTCTGTATCCAAAATTGTATCATATGTATTACCATTGACAGTTCGATATTCCAAACCACCTGCAATAATAATTTGGTCTTTACCATATGGAAACATAAAGGAACTTCCCCATTCTCTTCCAAATAAAAGATTTTTATGGTCACGAATGGTATCCGTCATAGGATTATAAATCTGGGCTCGCAATATTGGCTGGTTGTCATCAAAACGGGAACTAATTCCACCTAATATTAAAACTTCACCATTACTTAATGCATGAGTAAAATGATTGAAACGTTTTGTTACTTTTGTAGAGGAAGTCGATAGGGTTTTCGTACTGATATCATATATTTCAATGCTATCAATCGAACGCGCATAATAATCGGTTGGATTCGGCCCTGTTACATCCGATCTTTCCCCTCCCGTAATGATCACCTTACCAGCAATTACCGAAACCACCTGTGATTGTTTGCCGCGAGAATCAACAAGATTACCAATCGTTTCGACCGTCATACTGTAAGGATCAGCAGTAACATGAATCAGTTCTACCATCGAAACAGATTGAAACGGAGAAAATGGACTAAGCCCTCCAACAACTAAAACATCACCATTTGGTAATACAGTCATTTTATGAAGTTGTCTAGGTGTCGTAAGTAATGGTCCTTCTGTCCATGAATTAGTAATGGGATCAAATATTTCAGTGGAATTTAAACTTCCATTCGATGGGTTTCCAACCTTTCCCCCAAATCCTCCTGAAACCAATAACCTTCCATCTAAAAGTTTAACGATAGCAAATTCCTGCCGACGGTAAATCATATCGGGAGCAAACGTGAATTCCTTCGTCACAGAATTATAATATTCTGCACTACTTAATGTACCGTTCCCATTAATCAAAACACCAGACTTTGCTCTACCACCTAAAACCATTTTACGCCCATCATTGAGTTCCATTCCTACGCAAGAACGCCTAGCAATGTTCATATTGGGACCACTTTTAAATGCAAAAACTTTTACTGGCACTGCAATTGTACCTTGGGTATTAGAAGCTTTGTCCTTTACGCCATTAAAACTGATGGTAAGAATTCCTCCATTGGCGTTTGGATTCCCCGCAAACAACAATCGAATATTTTTTTGTGAGACGATGATATCGGATACAACCAACGTATTTTTTGCATTCCCCGAAAGATTCACTTGAGATATATTTCCATCCCAAACAATTTCTTCATTTGCTTCTATATCCAAAAAACCAGTTTGTAACTCAGAGATATCAATACTATTCCCAGTTTTTAACTGTAATAACGGAGGATTTGAATCTATCTCAAATTCAAAAGACTCTGGATTCACCAACAGGGATTCATTCAGATAATAGTCTTTTAAATTTAAAGTGAATTTACCAGTTGTTACTGATGGCGACATCCGAATTTCATATAAAAATTTACTTCGTGGAATTACTTGTGAAATTGGATTCATTCCTGAATTGGAGATAGGCAATCTTAAACCATTTGCTTTCGTTGTAAAATCATGATTTGTTGAAACATACAGGACTCCTCCAGGCTGAACACGATTGGAAGAGAACTCCATTTTCACAACCGAATCGCCACCTAACATCAACAATCCAAGATTTACTGGAGACGAAGGATCTAATGGATTCGATCCTGAAGGTATTTTACAGGATATCAAAAGTAAGGCGAAAAAGAAAAATCTAATCTTTCCCATACACTTCCACCCTATTATCAGTCAAAGCTGAATCCCCAAAAATCACAATGCCCTTTGTCGTTAAAAAGGCGGAATGTTCCGATCTTGGAGACATCATAGTGTCTACTATAAAATTCTTACGTTCAAAATGATCATATATCTCTAAAATTCCCGATTTATAATAAGTGTCGACTCCTCCAGTGAAAAATACTTGTTCATCAGAAAATCTAACGATTGAACTACCATTTTTAAATCGACTTGTAAACCCAAGACTAGTAGTAGATGATAAACTTTCGTTCCATGATTCGATCGCCTTTGAACCAGTAGCTTCGCGGTTCATCCCACCGAATAACACACGATCCATGTTCGGCATTTTTAAATTGGTTACGTTTGATCTTGCAGTTGCGAAGTTTCCTGGTAAACTCGTCAAACTGAAGTTGTTTGTGTTAATTGTATAAACTGTGTTGGAAAAAAATGCGTATGAATCCAGTCGATCTCTGCCACCAAAATATAAAATGCGAGAATTCGCTTCGTCATATTCAATTGCATGGAAAATAATTCCTATTGGGAAGTCTGATGCTCCATCGAGTAAAACAGAGGAATTTCCAGCTAACGAAATCAATTCATGATCTTTTGTGATGGCAGATGGATCGACTCCTACTTGAAATTGTCCGCCTGAAACCAGGATACTTCCATCACCAAGGCAAACCATGGAATGACCAAAACGCCTCCGGACCATACGGAAGGAAAGTTCTGTGACAGTTTCAGTAGATGGATCGATAGAATAAATTTTGTCTGAAATTTGAGTGGTTGTAGATACATTCCCAGCTACAGTTTTCCCACCTGAAACAAACACCTTCCCGGTTTTTTGAACACAGATCGATAGACCCGTCATACCCTCGTTTAACGAAGGTAATACCTTTGATACACCCGTCTCTGGATCCCAAATCTCTACCGTTGACAATGTTGAGCCAGAAGGGTTAACTCCACCAACCAAAATGATTCTTCCATCATTTAAATATGATGCTGAGATTTTCCCCTTTGCTTCCGAGATCGAACCATAAAATCTTGGATATGGAAATCGAAACTCGAGTTGTTTCCCTGGGAAAGAAAACTCATTCATTGTTTCTGGTTTTGTGATGGATAAAAGAACTGGCTCTCTCCATTCAGACCTGGATGACACAGAAAACAAAACTCTTAACCGGGAATCCGATAGTGGGAATACATCACGCAAAATTAAATCATTTTGGTAAGGATCTGAAATCTTAAAATTTGATTTTGAGAAATAATTGGCAGCTGGAGCACTTAAATCTAAATCTAGGTATTCTGTTTTTACAAAAATTGGATAATCATTTTGTTTATATCTGGAAGTGATCTTTAATTCATCACCTAATCCCAATCCGAGTAATACAACAGCAGAACTTCCAATAATATTCGTCGGATCAAAAACATTCTGATTGGGTGCTTTCACATTACAATGCAGAACCAAGAAGATTGAAATTAAATTAAAACCTAATCGCATAACCCAATTTCCCAACTCGATTGATTCCCATATAACCTTGATTTTCCAAGTCTAAATCTAAAAAAACACCCGATTTTTCTTTAGGATTTGGACCTAACAGATAAAAATCAAACACATTTGCGGACCAAATGAAGAGTAATGCAGTTAGAGCATGAGATAAGTTTGCTCGTGATGTTTCCATTTGTTGTCTGTGTGGTTCGATTAAATAATAATTTAGCAATACTGTCTCAGTAATTCTCGGATTCGGAGGGATCCCTATTGCAGATTCATATGCATGTTTGTCCGATCGGAATTGGTTGTATTGGTAACCTGCATACAATACTCCCAACGCAAAAATCGACATGTAAATTTTACCTTTTTCCTCCTGTCCCCTTGCATATTGTCCCCAACCGGGAATCAGGAAAGATCGAAACGCATAAGTTGGGTTATATGGATTAAATAGTGGTGCATCAGCCAATGAAGTTTCTGGATTCACTGCATAGGTTAAGATCGTATCTTCTGCTTTTTCCGCATATTCTTTGGTATATGGTTTCTGTAATTTTTGATTTTCTTTGGTCCAATCTTTCATTGACTGGATTACATAATTCGATAATTCGGAATAAGTTACTTCACCATTAAAATTGGAATCCGCTCTACCTTCTAATCCATAAATTAAATATTTTGTATAAATACCATATCCAGATTTTGGATCTTCAAAACTGGAATAACCTACTTTTGTTGAATAAAACACAGAGACAATTTCTGAGTCTTTAAAACTTGTTCCTTCTAAGTATTTTCTTCCAACTTCTTCCTTTCCATCT
Source organism: Leptospira ellinghausenii (assembly GCF_003114815.1). NCBI lineage: Bacteria > Pseudomonadati > Spirochaetota > Leptospiria > Leptospirales > Leptospiraceae > Leptospira > Leptospira ellinghausenii. The sequence continues at coordinate 240,843 of NZ_BFAZ01000010.1, read as the reverse complement.
TCTGGATTTCTGCAAGCATCGATAAAAAAAACTACCCGTTTGAGCTTAAACTTTCTAGTTAATTCAATCAGATGTTCAACGGCTATCCCAGTCTCAAATGGTTTTTGAGGGTTTGCATCTTCTGGTAAAAGATAAACCTTATCATTATAATCAACAACACCATGCCCCGAAAAATAAAAAACGAAAAGATCTTCCGGATTGGTTTCTTCTAATACTAATTCAAGTTGAGTTAAAATGTTAAATTTAGTAGGTATGGAACTAACGGATCCTTCCTGGACTAAAGTTTGGATACGATTATACGATCCATAACTGAATAAAATTTTTGTCATCCCAAGCGCATCATTCTTTGCGGTTTTTAAATTTGCCAAGGACAAATCCTTATATTCATTAACGCCAACAACGAATGCGAATCTTTTCCCAATTGGCTCGGCTTTCAAAAGACTTGGCATTGCTATCATTAAGAATATTAGAATTTTTGATTTCATTAAAATTGTTTATTCAGATGCAAGTTCTTTTGCCTGATTTTCCAAACTTGATGTGTTATCACCCATTTTTCTAGCATTTATCACAACTTTTCGATTTATTTCTTCCATTTGGTGAACAACTGCAACCATTTGTTCTTTATCTTTATCTAATATTTTCGATTCCTGGTCCAATACTTTAGAAATCGATTCAATTAAATCAAGAGCTTCCAGCACTTCATTATTTATATCTTTTTGTGAATTAATTTTGGATGTCGCAGTTTTCATCACACCACTTAGCAGATCATATTTTGATTGAAGGGTCTCTGTTTGATTAAAGGCAGTGGAAGCTAGTTCTGTTCCCTCTTGAATATAACGGTTAGAAGTTGTGATGATCTTTTTAATCTTCGTTGCATTTTCATTCGAATTTTCTGCTAGTTTCGCTACTTCTTGGGCAACTACTGCAAAACCTCGACCATGTTCCCCAGCCCTTGCTGCTTCTATGGATGCATTTAATGCCAATAAATTGGTACGATCAGCAATTTCTGCCATGATATCATTCACTTCACTTACTTCCTTTTGGGAAATATTGACAGAACGTAATCTTTCTTCTAAATTTTTTACAGTATCTGAAAGTACATTACTCCTATCTTGGAAATCACTCATATTGGAATTGAGATCTTCCACTACTTTCCCAATTTCAGCGATACTCAACTTTAATGTATCCGATTTATGATTGAGTAAAGTAATTTGAGAATGTTGTTTTCCAATATTCTCTACTGAAGTTTGTATACTCTCTGAAAATGATGAAACAAATTCTGTAAGATCTCGAATCGAAACGTCTTGAGATTCTATTTGAAAATTAAAATCGTTTGTAAGTTCACGAATACTTTTGAGTGTATTAAATAATTCAGATCCAATTCTTTTTAAATCTTGGTTTAGAGTGTTTGCATTTTCTCTTTCCAGTTCAGCAAGTTTATGTTTTTCATCTGACTCATTTTTGATTTCATTTAATAAATTTAAAACAGTAGAAGTTAGGTAACCGAAACAAATTAGAAATAAAATTTTAAATACTTCATTTGAAATGGCAACAGTTCCCTTCTCACTTTGTAATCCTTCTGCCTCTTTAAAGGAAACACCTTGTCCATAACCGATGATTAAAATTAATACCAAACAAAAAGCTGAGTAATAAGTACTCGTGAGTAACGTCCGTTTCGAAAAGAGAAATGCAGAGTATACAACATAAAAATAATACAATACGTATAAGGTTGGTGATTTAATTAAATCGGCAGCAACTGTACTTCCACCCATCAGTCCAGATGCAGTGACTGCAAATAATACGGTAATATCCAAAACAATGAATAACTTCGGGAAAAAGGCATTGAGTCTGCCAATTTTAAATAAATAAGCCTGCAAACCTCCATAGAGAAACATACAAGTAATACCTACTAAATAACTTGTAGTTTGAAGGGTTGTGGACGTTTTGAACGAACCTAAAGTAGCGATAATATAAAAACCAGCGAGTAAAAACCTCACTCGATTGACATAAACTGGGCCTAATTCTAACCAATTTTTTTTCTTTTGAATCGATTCTAAGGATCTTTTCGACATAGGATGATCCTTTAAGATTCAAAGTGATTGGAAAGTGATTTTCTTTTTTTAGTGAATGGAAATAGAAACTCAGTTGACAAATTTTAGTTTAATATTAAACTATTTAATATGGAAACAACGAACCCGATCAAAACCTACATTCAAAAAAAATTCTACCCTGCCTCAGAAAGAGGGCATGTCAATTTTGGTTGGTTGGACAGCCACCATTCCTTCAGTTTCGGCCACTGGTACCACCCTGACAAAACCAATTTTGGTGCACTTCGTGTATTAAATGATGATATCGTAGAACCTAGCATGGGATTTGGGACTCACCCCCACCAAAATATGGAAATTATATCCATCCCACTCTTTGGAGAATTGGCGCATAAAGATAGTACAGGTACGAATGGTATCATCAAAACAGGGGATGTACAAATCATGTCTGCCGGGTCTGGGATCCAACATTCCGAATTCAATCACAGCTCAGATAAGAAAGTCAATTTTTTACAAATCTGGATCTTACCAAAGGTAGCCAATATCCAACCTAGGTATGACCAAAAAACATTTCCAGAAGCTGGTCGTTTGAACCGATTCCAAACAGTCGTTTCCCCAATTGATGAAGAAGCTGTATGGATCAACCAAGACGCGTACTTTTCGCTCGCTACTTTGGAACCAAATCATTCACTATCTTACAAAGTACACGCTCCTAACCAAGGGATTTATGTATTCCTCATCCAAGGGAAAATTTCTACGGAAGGCACAACCTTAGAACGCAGAGATGCATTGGGACTTTGGGGAGTAGATGAATACAAAATCCAAGCAGATGTAAAATCCGAGTTACTCGTCATTGAAATTCCAATGAAATAGAAAAAGGGTTCCTTGGAAACGAAGTCGGAAAGTAGATCTGGGAATACAAAAAAACCAGATCACTTTTCCTTTTTAAGCCAACCAATTCCTCCAAAATCAAAATTAATTGAAAATTGAGCCACTTGGCTCCCTATCCAACCCTTTTCCCTATCGGCCCTCTCCAAATAAAAGCCACTTTCAAACGTTTGGACTTGGGACAGGGAACATTTTTTCAATCATACGTATTTTTTTTCGTGTATTTATATTCGCGAATTATTTTTGTGTATATTTGGGACTTCCAAGTTGGATTGGAAGCACTAAGGAGAATTTCAATGAAAGGTACCAAGTTCCTCATCAGTTTTCTGATTTTATCGATTTCTACTCAGGTAGTGGCGCAAACAAACAGTGCCGGAATTTCGGCAAAAGATGCACTACAACGATTGGTAGAAGGGAATTTAAGATTTGTACAAGGAAAATCAATTCGTCCAAACCAATCAGTAGAACGTGTTAAAGAAGTTTCAAAAAAGCAAAACCCATTTGCAACCATCGTTGGATGTTCTGATTCAAGAGTTCCAAATGAAATCATTTTCGACCAAGGACTTGGTGATCTATTCATTTTAAGAACAGCAGGCCAAGTTTCGACATATGCTTCTTGGGGTTCGATTGAATTTTCTGTGGCAGTGTTAGGAGTCAATTTGATTGTTGTTCTCGGCCATACGAGTTGTGGTGCTGTTGGTGCTGCTTGTAAGGCCGATGATGTTCCTGGTCACATCATTGCTTTAACCAATTCGATTAAACCCGCTGCAGAAAAAGTAAAACATATGGAAGGTGATTATTTGGACAACGCAGTAAAAGCCAACGTTGCATTCCAAGTTGTTTCCTTACGTAAACTAGACCCCATCCTATCTAAATATTATAACAAAGGCCAATTACAAATCGTAGGAGCTGTTTACGATTTAGAAACTGGGAAAGTAAATTATCTTTCTGAAGAATACATCTCTACTATTACAAAATAGGTAACCACGATGGACATTTTACATGCATTAGTTGCAAATTTACAAACACCAATGTTCCTAGCATTTTTACTAGGAATCATTGCAACCATCATCAAAAGTGATTTAAAATTCCCAGATGGTATGTATGCAGGTTTAACCATCTATCTTTTATTTGCTATCGGGCTAAAAGGAGGAGTTAAATTAAGTAATACAACCTTAGTAGAATTTTATAAACCAGCGATGGCAGCATTGTTATTATGTATTTCAATACCGCTAATCGCCTATGGATTACTTACAAAATTCGGTAAATATGACAGAGCAAATGCAGCTGCTCTGGCAGCGCACTACGGATCGGTATCAGCTGTTACATTCAGTGAAGCTCTCGCTTTTTTGGATTCTTTGCAAATTACCTATGAAGGTTTTATGCCTAGTATGCTTGCTATCATGGAAATTCCGGCAATCCTTGTAGCATTATTACTTGTAAAAATGAATCCAACTGATAAGACCGAAGAATCTTCTTGGGGAAAAATTTTACACGAACTGCTAACAGGGAAAGGAACCTTATTACTATTGGGAGGCCTTATCATAGGAATGATCTCTGGGAAAAAAGGTCATGAACAATTTGCTCCCCTATTTGAAGCACCATTCCGTGGAATGTTAATTTTATTCTTATTGGAAGTTGGAATTGTAACAGGTAGGAGACTTGCCGATCTAAAAAAAGCTGGTGTATTTTTAATTGGGTTTGGTATTCTTTTCCCAATTTGCACCGCCATGTTTGGGTTGTACTTAGGAAAGTTCATAGGTCTCTCGATGGGTGGAGCCATGGTGCTTGGAACTCTCAGTGCAAGTGCATCCTATATTGCTGCACCTGCAGCTGTTAGGATTGCGATTCCGGAAGCGAGTCCCGCCATTTATCTCACAGCATCACTTGCCATTACCTTCCCTTTTAACCTATCAGTTGGATTACCGTTCTATTTAACTGTTTCGAAATACCTTTACGGAGTTTAAAATGAAATTAGAAAAAGCAAAACTCATTACAATGATTGCTGATGAAGCTCTCCAAGATCGATTAGTGTCAGAGCTCAAATCTATGAATGTCAAAGGATATACGATCAGTGAAGCAAAAGGAGAGGGAATCAATAACGAGCACCTAACATCTTGGGAAGGAAAAAACATAAGATTAGAATCATTGGTTTCGGAAGGTAAAGCACTAAAGATATTTCAAATTATTTCAGAAAAATATTTAGAGAAATATCCTATGGTGATCTTTATGAACGATGTAGAAGTGATTCGAAAAGAAAGATTTAACTAAAAAATTAAAAAGTATGGCCAATGTCTAAATAAAATAATTGGTCTTCACGTGAATAAGCATAGTCCATTAGGATTACGGTGGCTTGGTCCCAAATCAGCCGTAATCCTAATCCACGTGAATGTTTATAATCCATTGTGCTTACCTGTTTGATTTTATCCCAAACTCGACCAACATCGTAAAATGGAACAATGCTCAATTGGAAAAACTGATCCCAAAGTGAAAAACTTCCAACCCGATAACGAAGTTCAATATTATAAAAACCGATCACAGGACCTACAAAACGTTCTTGCCTATACCCACGTAATGTGTTCTGTCCACCTAATGCTCCCATAGGTCCATCAATAGAAAATAAATATCGATATTCAAAAAAAGGCACTTCGCCTTCTATCTTAGTCAGTGCAACCCGTTGTGCGATGACAAACTCTTCGAATAATTTAGGAAATGGTTGGTAAAAATTCTTAATTTGACCAAAATGTCTTAGGTAATTAAAATCCGAACCTATTGTTCTTTCCGCTTTATTGACATTGTATTCGATAAGCCAACCCCGATCTGGATCAGGTTCATAATCTCTGGTATCAAAAGCAATGCCACTCCTCACATAGTTTAAATTTCCACCATGTACACCTATGATTTTCCCAGAGTTTGAATCTTCTGTTAATTTTGAAGAATCTTCAATTGCAGGAACCGTAATCCCGGTTAGTGGCTCTTTAGCAGCAACCGAATTACCGTCATACTGCCTAACAACATTTTTCGAAAACTCAACACCTCCCCAAACTCTAAAAACTTGGAAAATCGTTTTATCAGCGTTGAATTGACCATAGGTTGTTTCAAATTGGTAGTCATGATAATGTTGAGTCGATGTTAATTCACGTCCTGGGCCTCTGTTCTTTGCATACGAATTGGCATTCTCAAAATCTGAATAGGTTGCGTTTCGAACAATTCTGCTCCCATCTGCATTCCGATCTCTGAAATACAATGGTTGTAAACTTTCGGTCCCAACACCAAAATATTGGTTATAATAACTTGCATCATGGCCCACATAGGATCGTAATCGGTAGGCTGTATCTAAAAAATAAGGAGCATCCCAAGCAAGGTAATTGTTTTCAGTGCCACGATTGGTTCGGTATACACCGACATTGAACATATGTTCGTATGGTGTATACTTGAAGGAGGAATCATTTTTTGTTCCGTTATAAAATATATTGGCTAAAAGCCCAAGTCCAGATCCATTAACTGCATCATTCCCAAAAAGGGGTAAGCCAGTTGCATACCAGCCTTCTTTTTTATTAGCGAGTTCCTTTTCATCTAACTTTTTGAACTCACCCAACCATTCAGGAACATCAGAACTTCTATCTTCCGAATAAATTGGAAGAACGACAATTGTTGATAAAAATACCAACCCAATCATCGATTTCCAAAATGACATGAACTTATTTTACTTCGCGGACTTGAATCGTTTCGACTCGATCCTCTCCGGCAATGATGTCGGATAAAATAACTACCTTTTCACCAGTTTGTAAATAACCATTATTCACAAGTGTTTGGATTGCAAGATTAATCGTTTTTTCTGGATCAGAAGAAAAATCCACTCGGTAAGGGATAACTCCACGTGTTAACCAAAGCTTTCGCCTAACGGATGTCATATTGGTGAATGCATGAACGATTGGATACCTTGGGTGAAAGGATGCTAAATTATTCGCAGTGATTCCACGTCTTGTGATGGCTATGATCGCATGTGCTTGCATCGAATCCGCTAAACTAGCAGCTGATCTTGCCATTTCTTCCTTTTGGTCTTTAGGTTTTCTTTGTGCCGCAAGACCTAAGTTTATCGACATCTCCATTCGACGTGCAATTTTATCCAACATTTCAACACAACGAACTGGGTATTTCCCCATTGCTGTTTCCCCAGAAAGCATGATGGCATCTGCTTCTTCGTAAACTGCATTCGCAACATCAGTGACTTCTGCCCTAGTAGGAGAGGGATTGTGGATCATTGATTCGAGTAAGTGAGTCGCAACGATAACTCGTTTCCCCTCTTCTTGGCAACGTTTGACAATCCGTCGTTGCACAATCGGGAGTTCTTCAATTTCAATTTCAACACCCAAATCTCCACGCGCCACCATGATTCCATCAGAAGTTTTGATAATCTCATCTAGGTTTTTTAGACCTTCTTGGTCTTCAATTTTGGCAATGATTTGTGCATGGTGTTTTTTTTCTTCGATGATCTCTCGCAATTGTAAGACATCTTCTTTTGATCGAACAAACGAAAGAGCTACAAAATCAATATCCTCTTCTAATCCAAAGAGAATATCCTTTTGGTCTTTGGGTGTGATCGAAGGAATGTTTACACGAATTCCAGGTAAGTTGATATGTTTTCTGGATCCTAGTTTTCCACCGTCTAACACAGTGCAAATCAATTCATTTTCTCTGATTTCTTGGACGGCGAGGTTAATCAAACCGTTATCAACTGTGACCTTATCACCTACTTTTAAATCTTTTACGATATCTCGGTAGTTTACAAAAACACTCTGCGCTTCAGCTTCCATACCTGGTATGATATGAAATGTAAATGTTTCTCCCACCTTTAAGTGTAAGTCATTCTGTACATCCCCAGTTCGAATTTCAGGTCCTTGTGTATCCAATAGAATCGAAATTGGATGTTTGTGTAACTCATCCTTGTTTAAAGATTTAATGATTCGAATGATCTTACGATGAAATTCATGGTCACCATGGCTCATGTTGATCCTTGCGATATTCATCCCCGCCAAAGCTAAACTTCGGATCATTTCTTTGGATGCTGTCGCAGGACCGATGGTGCATACGATCTTTGTTTTTCTTGCTCTTAGTTGTTCAATTGCTGGCATAATTTTATGGTTTTAATTTGGGTAAAATTCGGTTTAAAAAATCTAACTGCGATTCCGCAAGGTCGAATTTTTCTTGGTTGGGGAACTTATCATTTCTTTGGCGTTCACTTTCTGCAGAAACTTTATCAAATAGTTTTTTGCCATGTCGTTTCAAATACCCAGTTGATATCAAAATGGGCCAAGGAAACTTTTCTCTTTGGTTACGGATTGGGAAACTGTAGATTTCTTTTCCGCCAAATTTTTTTAGAAAAAAGATCAAATTCTCTTCAGTAAACTTTCCGTTGAGTTTGGATAAAACATATTCACGATCAGGATACACACCAAACTCCCAAGCTTCATCCAAGATACGCACAATGGACTCAATGGATTCTTTCCATTTTTTCTCTTCTTCAGGACTACCTTGTTTCACTGGTTCTGAATCTTCATCATCATCTTGTGAATTGTTTGAAGTTGAGGTTTGCGTATGGCTTTGTTTTGATTTTCGTTCTGCGTCTTTTTCTGCTTCTTCTCTTTCTTTCAGTCTAGCTTTGACGAGTTTTTCTTTTTCTTGTGATATCTTTTTAACTTTCTGACTAGCTAAATCTTTTGTGAGTTGTTGTTGGAGCCTCGCTTTGATGGGAGGGATTTCGAATTTATGGACTGTCATATTACCCATAATCATCCTCCATAACCTTGTAAAAAATGGCAAAAATTGAAACAAACTTTGAGCTTCAATTTCTTCTAAAAGCCTTTTTGGGCTTTCATCATTCAAATGCAGTGTTACATTCATTTGATTCAGCACACGGATTTCTAGATCAGAATGTTTGATTTGGAAAGTTCGTTTTGCTGATTCAATCGCCTGTGGGATACAAGATTTATGCAAAATAAATTCATTGAACACTCGTTTGTCTGCATATTCAGCGTACAAAACGTCTGGCTGAGACAATAACATAGCTCGAAATTCATCTGTCAGAGGTTCTCCACTCACACGAAGTAAATTTACCTCAACAATCCTACCTGCTTCTGCAAGGAAAGCCATTAGATCTTCAATTTGTTGTTTTCGTTTTTGTTTTTCTTCTTTTTCTCTATCTTTTTCGATGATTTCATTTAACACCAAACACTCTTCCATCAGAGTTTTTTGGTCACCATACGATTCATTCATATATCCTTTGATTTCGGTTAATATGTTTTTAGGTGAATTCCAAGAGTCTTCAGTGATCTCACCCATTACACCCAAATTTTTTAACGCAGGATAAATGGTATTTTTAGCATAATCCACATAAGCATCATACCGATCCGAAATCTCCGATGGCCGATTGTATAAGAATACACTTTTGTTTGCTGGCCTAGAAGCAGAGTCGTTTCGAAAGAAAAATAAAATTTTATCATCTACCAATTGTTTGAGAATTGGCTTGAGGTGGATGACAATCGTTGCATCTTTTTGCACCTTTGTTTTGTCATAAGGGCATTGGAACAAATTTCCTAATTCCGTAGAAGCATATGTGTCAAAAAGTCTATTGGCATCAACAGCCGCCTTGATGACTTTCCGCATTTTTTCTTTACCAACATACTTACGTTTTTCATTGAACCATCCCTTGATGGCAGACGTTGAAAGTTCGTTTAAACCAAGTGCGTATCGGAAAGCCGTTCCACCATCAGATGTAGTTGGCCTTGCAAAAACTGTATTGTGTTTGATGTAGGTTTTAGGATTTTCTGGATCCCCCGCTTCATTCGGATGGAACTCCAAAACATTTAATTTCTTGATGATTGCAGGGTTTTGTTTATAACTTAGATCGATCACATAGTTTTCTGTCCGATCTCTGTCAATGGAACTATCCCGTTCAATCTGTTCGACATTAGGCAAAACTTTGTTTTGTAAAAATTTATCTGTCCATTCAAAGATAACAAGTAGAACTTTATAGATCCCCTTGTAGGAAAAATCTCCGCGAGAATCCATAGCCTGCACCTTTTGGAGGCAGGCCGTGTAGTCCATGACTTTTAATTCTGGGAGATTTGGATCCAACATGTGGTTTGATAATCCTTACTTAAAATATCCTTTTTTATACAATAACTCAGCATTCAAGATAGCAGCACCAGCGGCACCTCGAATCGTGTTATGCGAAAGAACTACCCATTTCCAGTCCAAGATTGAATCTTCTCGTAACCTTCCCACAACAGTTGTCATTCCCTTTCCTGTGTCCAAATCGAGACGAGGTTGAGGGCGGTCGTTTTCTTCGCGGTAAAGAATAGCGGGGTTCGGTGCAAACGGCAATCCCAATTTCTGTGGTTCCCCTTGAAAATCTGCCCAAACCTTTAAAATCTCTTCTTTTTTTGGTTTTTTATCAAAGGATACAGAAACACAAACAGTGTGCCCATCAAATACAGGAACTCGGTTACAATGAGCAGAGATTTTAAAGTCTGCGGATTTGATGACACCACCTTCCACTGTCCCTAAACATTTTTGAGGTTCCACTTCTGCTTTGTCTTCTTCTCCACCGATATAAGGCACAACATTCCCAAGGATATCCATGGTTGGAACACCAGGATATCCCGCACCTGAAATTGCCTGCATTGAAAATAACATAACTGACTTTAATCCAAATGCATCCATCAGTGGTTTAAGTGAGATCGTAACTCCCATAATTGTACAATTGGAATTTGTGATGATTTTCCCTTTTGTTTTTTGTGCAGAAAGTACATCCAAATGATGTGAGTTAACTTCTGCAGAAAGGATAGGAACATTCGGGTCCATTCTATGGTTTTTGGAATTGGATAATACCATCACTCCAGCTTCCGCATAAGCAGTCTCCACTTCCCCTGCAATGGATGCGTCTAGACCACTAAACACAAGTTGTACGCCTTTTGTTACATTTGGATCTGGTAATGAAATGATAATGTCTTTTGCATAAGAAGGAATGTCAGAAGAAATCTTCCAACGAGACTTCATCACGTCACCATAAGATTGGCCCGCACTTTTTTCAGAAGCTGCTAAATGAGTCACCGTAAAATAAGGGTGATTCTCCAAAAGTTGAATGAATCTTTGACCGACGGATCCTGTTGCTCCCAGGACTCCAACTTTGATTTTTTCCATAATTTTCCTTATCTAATGTAAGGATTGAAAAACATGTTATTTCGGAAAGAGATTTCCAATTCTTTCCGCATAAATCGAATTCATTTGTTCCATTCCTGCATAAGTGAAGTGATGAAAATCAGAAAACCCTTGCATAGGAAGTACGTCGTGGATGTCCCAAAAATGTACCGAACCCGAATCCAAGGATTTCAGAAAAAGCAAATGGTCCCTATACCAGTCCGAATCCTCATACCAAGAGAGAGAGATTGGGTTTTCGGGGTTATTGATGAGCAAAAACGGGATATTTCGATTTCGAAAATGGTCTGCAATTTTTTGCAGGTACTGAAAATGAAAAAACGGTCGGAATTTTTCCTTTCGGATTCTTTCTTTGGCAAGTTTTAATGCGACTAAATAACCGATTCCAGGTCGTTTGTCCAAACCTTCTAACAATCGATAGTAAAAATAACGAGTATAGGTCCTATCATCCATCCCTTGGTAGCGATAGTCTTCCGTACGAGGTTCCCGTGTGTATTGGACACCTGACTTTGCCAATTCTAGGCCAAAGGTCTGTTCCAATCGGACACCCATGGGATCATAATGGTAATCCAAATAAGCTCCCGTAGCTTCATGTGCATACCATACTCGTTCCAAAGTAGCAGTGATTTGCTTTTTTTCCCGAAAGAAAATTGGATCCAAACGAACATTCGTCCATCGGGCATCTTTTAGGTTCACTACTTGGTTTGTATCGCCATTTGAAAAGGTTAGTTTACAAGTGGAACCAGCAAGCAAATAGGGAGTGACTTCCAACCAAATCCCTTTTTCTTCCATTTTATGTGTTGGGAAAAAACTAAATTGTTTCCCTGTCCAACCAAGTCCATTGACTCCTTCTGGAATGTTGACACCCATATAAGAATGATAACTTGTATTTCGACCAAATCGGTGTTGGATAAGGTTCTGCAGGTTTTGTTCGTAAATGTCTTTGTATCGGTAAAAAGTGAAACTAGAAGATATAATGTAACGAGACAAAGTTTCCGTGTCCATCTCCGAACCTACTTCCATTAGTGTTTCCCAAGGAAAAACCCATAATGATTGAGGTGCTTCACCAAAGGTAAGTGCATCTCGTATCATGAATGACTCATCAACTGTATCATTCCTTCCATCCGGAAACAAAACATAAGTTCGGTGGAGACGATAATCAATAAAATTAACAGGATAAACTACTAAGTCTGGTCCCAAGGGTGCAAGCCAATTGAGAAGCAAATACACATACAGAGGACTATTGCCTGCATACGCTAAATAAAAAACATCTACATCTAATGCAAATTTTTCCTTTAAGGTTTTTTCCAAGGACCGCGCATCAATGGAATAATAAGCAACAGAACTTCCCACGATGATGATCCGTTTTTTAATTTTGGGTAGGGAACGTATCCTTTCATATTCATATAAAAAATTGAAAAAATGATTGGTATTCCAAGGAGATTCATTTGGCAAAATGAATTGGATTTTTCGGAAAAACAAAGTATCAATCCCGAACAAAAAGACAATCATACATATTAGGAAAAATATTCGTTTTTTCATCTCAATTCCTAAAATACAAAGTAAACAAACGGTTTACTTTCAGCAGAATACAATACGATTATAATCAAACTTAAAACTGCAACAAAAGCCAAAAATGCCAATTTTCCTAAGGAATTTTGCATTTTTTCAAAAATATCTAACAGTTGTTTGTTTTCCTTAAACACGCGATTCCCGATCAGATGGCCAATCAAAATCAATAGAAAACAATAAACAAATTTCATTTCGAGAGTGTATGGTAACAAAAAACCCTCTTTTTTAGTAAAAATCCCCTGTAGGTAACACAGGGAATCAACCAAATTTGCACTTCGGAAGAATATCCACAAAAGAGTGACCGAAAAAAAAGTGAATAAAATTTTGAATGGCCTCAGTGCCGGTAATGCCTTAATAGAGTAACGAATCCCCACCCATCTTTCCATCACAAGGAAGATGCCGTGCCCAACCCCCCAAACCACAAAATTCCATGAAGCACCATGCCACAGACCTCCAATGGCCATCACAAGGATCAGATTTCGATAGGTTAAAAAAATTCCCATACGATTCCCACCAAGAGGAATGTATAAGTATTTTTTTAACCATTGGGAAAGTGAAATATGCCAACGAGTCCAAAATTCTGAAAATCCACTCGATAGGTAGGGCATCCGAAAATTCTCAGGCAAATGGAATCCAAAAAGAACTGCCGTGCCTTGGGCAATATCAGTGTATCCTGAAAAATCGCAGTAAATTTGGAGAGAATAGGAAAACATTCCCATCCAGAGCGCACGGGATGACATACTGTCTGGATGGGAAAAAACGATGTCAGCGACCTCTGCCAGATGGTCAGCCAACACCATTTTTTTAAAAAGACCGAGTATTATCAAAAATGTCCCAAATAAGAAGGGGATCCTTAGGAAGTGGAGCGGCCTTCTGATTTGAGGCAAAAAAGACTTTGCCGTGACAATGGGACCTGCAACTAACTGCGGGAAAAAACTAAGAAACAAAAGGTAAGAGGAAAATTTTCTTTCAGGAACTAGTTCCCTATGGTAAACATCCACTACATAAGAGATCGACTGGAAGGTATAAAAGGAAATCCCCACCGGCAACAACCAGCGACTCCAAAAGGTCTCTGGGGCCTGAGTGGAACCAGCAACTATTGCCCAATTTTCAGCAATAAAATGCCCATATTTAAAGAATAACAGCAATCCGAGACTATTCGAAAGAGAAGCCAACAAAAAAAAGAGTCGAAATCGTTTAGATTTGGCACCGTGGATCACCAAAGCCAAAACAAAGTCGACAAACGAAATCCAAATGATTAAAATTAAGTAATTAATATTCCAAAAACCGTAAAATATCAGGCTAACAAAAAGCAAGTAAATGGACTTCTTACTCTTATATTTTGATCTATTTTCAGCACTTTTCTGATCCAAAAGAGCCAGTCCCAGTGAACCAAAATGCCACAGGAGCAGTGTTGTGATTAAAAAAATGCCAAATATGGGGGAATTAAAAAGCATATTTTAGCTTATATTTAGTCATTAAACATTGTATTTGCATTTCACCCCACAATTGGGGCAAGTACAGGTCACTTCAGCCTTCACGCGTCTGCCTTTTGCACCTTCTACCTTCCCAACTGCCACAAATTCAAAATTAACACCTTCTGGCACAAAGTGACCGGACCCATACTTGGCCGTCCCTTCAATCACATTGGAGCAGGCGTGACATTTCACCCTTAGACGTATTGTTTCTGCCATACCAAGGAAAGATGGGAGGGCTAGCCCGCCAGGCAACTAATATTCGATTTTCTGCCAATTTTACATACCGATGAAATCAGGGTACACATGACATATTGGCAGATTATGACCCTATTTAAGGGTGGTAAGGGGTGGGGATTTTGTCCAAAAATGCAGGGCCTAGGCACAGGGAGAAATGCCTTTCGGTGGACAGATTTTTGGTTTAAACGCCCAGATTTCGGCAATTTGGGTCGATTTTGGTTAATAAGAGGCCCTTGTTTCTTTGTTTTCCTATTCCAAGGATCTACAAAGGAACTGCTCAAACGACACCAGTTTCCTTACAAATTTGGCTTATTTGCAGGGATTTTATTCCCTGCGTTCAGTTCGTTTACTCAGCTCTTGTTTTGAACGAAATGACCGATTTTGGTCACCAAACCAGGAGGGGGACTGGAAGTCCCAAAAAAGCCTGAATCAAAACGGAACGATTCCGCAAGAACCGTAAGGAATAGGTTCCCTGACGAAATTCCGGCGGCAAATTTTTTGTCTGGAATTGACGTAATACGGGCTGCCGAATCCTAGTCACCTCTCCCAAATCTCGACCTCACTAGGGCACTCGCTGCCGAAAGTTGGTCTCTAGGAATGATCTGTCATAAATGGCGTGCCGAACTCCAGGCAATTCTGACCAGCAACTCCCATCAGCTTTAATTGCCTAAATATGGGCAGTTTTCCTTGGTTATAACGACCCTTTTCCTTCAGAATCGGATTTCCTGTCATTGCGAGACGTTTGGCAGTAGATTTCGACTATATTTGCCTAATTTTAGGCAAATATTTAACCTCCGGGGTGCCTCTCGGGAATGGGCTGGTTTTTGTCAATTTTGGCATTTTCCTCCTGTAGTGAGCACAGGGAATGACTGCCAAAGGAAACCCCATGAGATTGTGGTCACATGAGGAGTCTTCGTTTCGTTTATTTTTTAGTTTTAGATGCGGTGGTGGTTTTGGCTTTTTTTACAGGAGCCGACGAGGATTTTGAACTGGGAGAGTCTGATCGTTTACTTTTTGCATTAGAGCTGTTTTTGGCAGTAGGTTTGGATTCCTTTTGACTTCCGCGAGAATTCCCAGATCCTCCAGCGCCATTTTCTTCATGGGAGAGGACTTCACTTGGCATTCGCCCATTCCGTTTGACCATGTAGATGAAATGTCGGACGTATTGTGTGTATGGTTCAGGAATGGCCTTTGGATCAAATTCTTTTGGCTCTTGGAGGAGTTGGTTGACGAGAGCCAATGGGAGGTCGTCCTTACTGGTTGCCATGAGAATCTCCAATCGCTTGCAGATCTCAGAGTCATTGACCTCAGTAGACAGTTTTCGCATGGCGTTGAGAAATTTTTGGAAGGCAACTCGCTTCGGTTGAGACATATCCCCAGAAAACCAATAAGTCCTGGGCTGGCAATCGATTTTACAGGTAGATTCTCCCCTTCCATTCTCGGTTTTGAATTGTTCCCCTGGAAAATTTGGCAGTGAAACAAACCCATCCCCTTTTTTTCTGAAAGAGAAACGATTAAAATGGATGGATGATTCGATGTAACAATCTGGACCGTATGTTTTTCCACTTGGGTGTTTGGGATTTGGAAGAGACCTTGTCCTTCACTTTCGTTCGTTGGAATGGCAAGCTCTTGGTTTGAAACTACCACAACTTCACTGATGACACCTTCTCGTAGTTCGATGGCAGGAACAAGTGGATCGTTTAAGAGGACAACTGGTTCTTCCCATTCATTTGCAAATAGGGCTCCTTGGGAAAAAAGGACAAAAACGAGTGCACAAAAAAACGGTACATTTTTTTGCAATTTTTGTGCCAACTTCTCTGTTATTTCCAAGAAAACCATATGAATATCTATAGTTTTCCCCGAAATTCGAGAAAAATAAAGCATTTTTTAGTGTTTTTTCTTATTTTTTATACAGGGATGCCCGGACTCTGAGTTTCCATTCCCACAAAACAATTTCGTGTTCTAGGTCTTTGGCCGAGTCTTGTTCTTTGGCTAAGAGGGCATAAATCATGTGAGAGATGTCTTTTGAAAATCCTCCATCCAATTCTTTTTCAAAAGCTTCCACTTGGAATTCCAAAATCAAGACAGCCAATCGAAATGCTTCGTTCATGGCAATGAGTTGTGGTTTGACTGTGTCTAGTTCGGGTTTCTTATACTCATTTTTGATCATTACATCCAAAAAGGTTCGGATGAACATTACATCGTCAGAAGATAAATGGAAATCGAGGAGGAGTTGTTTTACTTTATCTAACTCCATAGCCCGGAGGTGGATCCTTGCTAAAAAGACTGGGTTCTCACTATATGTATTTAGGTTTTGGTTTTTGGCAACATCCGTCGCACGCACCTTGTCATAATCCACCACTCCCTTGTCTTTGGATTCTTCGGTTTTTGGAGATTGGGATTCTGCGGAAGTATTGATCCTTTTTTTAATCACAAGGATGTTCATACTTGGGTATCGGATTTTAAACGAGACCATGTCCGATCTCGGGATTTCTTCATCGACAACCAAAAATTGAGCCTGTTCCCCCCGCTCCCAAGCAGCCATCAAATCTTCTTTGTTTTTGTAGTGGTAAATAACAACAGGTAAAACATCACTTTGGCTTCCCGTTCCCAGATAAATGGTTTTGATTTCATTCGAGAAACCATGTTGGTACGGAATGACCATCTTTCCAGCTTTTACATTGACGAAGGAAAGTTCTCCCAAATGGAAATGGGAAACGTCGAAATCATCTCCAAAAAAGCCCACTCTCGGGACGTTGACAACGATGGAATTATTTTTGGCACCTTTTGGAACTTCGGGACCTGATTCGGTAAAAACTACGTAGGTCAGTTTGGAAATCCGGACTTTTACGAGAAACCCTGCCGGAGTTTTCCGTTCTTCATATACAGTATCATCCATCTTTACATCAAACCAAGTTGTTTCATTTTATATTGGAGAGAACCTCTCGAAATTCCCAATGCCTTTGCCATTCGAATTTGGTTTCCCGAAAAGATACGCATTGCCAAAAGAATCTTCTGCCTTTCTAAGGCTTCTATCCCTCGCCGCAAGTCTAAATCTTCGGCATCCGGAATCTCAATATCCATCCTGTTCCGGCCGACCAGAAGATCAGAAACATCTACGATTTTGGTACGACAAGTTAAAATTCCAGAGAGAATGGCACTTCTCAGTTCGACGAAATTTTCTTTATAAATTCGATTGAGAAGTTCCGTTTCACCTGCCTGACTCAGAGTAAGATCGGAGCGATTTTGCTCGTGGCATAATGTTTGAAAAATGGACTGGATGATTTTTGAAAACGTAGGTTTTGGCAAATGATTTAATGCCGGCACATACACGGGATTTTTTTGCAACAATAGGAGGAATTCAGGAAGGACTTCTCCGTTTCCATTTGAATCACCCAAGAGAAAGAGGTTACCTTTGAACCCAGATTTTGCCCACCAATCCGCAAGGATTTGTTGTTGCCCTAAGGAAAAATGTTCTGGGTTCGTAAATACCAGACTTCCAAAATTTGCTTCTATTCCCCATTCTTGGAGAGCTTTTTCAAATTTCCCAAAATGATCGGGCACGGATTCTACAACCAGAAAGGGAGCACCTGAAAGCATGTTTTGGTGGATCCATTTAGCTAAACTTTTTTTTCCTGACCCAGGGGCCCCAAAAATTGAAACCAACCTCTCGGATCCAAACCGATGGATTGCGGCTTCTAGATTGGGAATTTTTTCTCTGAATTGGAGATACGATTCATCAGAATCTTTTGGCTCGAGACGAACCATCTGTGGTTGATTACCATTCCATTCTTTCCCAATTTTATCTGCAAAAAGAGAAAGGAGTGCGAACATAGGAAATGATGTTTCACCTTCAAATTCGACAAGAAGGAAACCAATACTTTCTTTTGCAACAATCCGGATCGACATTGCATTTGTTGTTTTTCCAAACAAAGGAAATTCTTTCCCGGAAAAGAAAACAGGTTCCCTGGAACTCATAAGAGTCTCCCATTCCGCAGAACCACGATTCAGAAACGAATAATAAAAACCATCTTCTCCGTAGCCAAAACTAGCTGATTCATAAAACGAATCTTCGTCTTCTGCTTTGAGAACTACGACACCGGAGGCCAACCCAAACTCGGTACACAACTCTGCCCACAAAGAAGGAAGGATTGTTTCCATCCATTCTTTGCCTGTTTGGCTGGATGCAAACAAGGAAGCGGTATGAGGGGGCATGCTATGAAACTGTTTAAATTTAATCACTTTGTCAAGTACGTACCAGTTTGAATGTCGGATGTCCGACAGAAACAGAAGAGATAGTTTTTGCTAATTTTTGCCATGTCGGATGTCCGACAATGTAGGTAGAAACGGACAAAAATCCCTTTTTTTGTTCCCTTTCAAAAATACAATTGATCCCAAATTTTCCAATGGAAAGCATACCAAATGGGAAGGAAAAAGAGAGATAGATGATCACTATTGCAGTTGCAAATCAGAAAGGCGGAGAGGGCAAAACAACTACTTCTTTGAATCTTGCCATGGGATTGGCTCGCCGAAATCTCAAAACTTTACTTATCGATATGGACCCCCAGGCAAATTCTACCGGAATTTTTCTAAATCCTGAAACTGTCGAAAAGGACCTTGCCCACTTATTTCAAAATTCGGCGAACATGAAAGACATCATTGCTCCAGCGTATAACGAGCATTTGTGGATAGCACCATCTAGCATGCGCTTGGCGGAAATGGAAACAGTTTCGGTGAACTCGGTAGAAGCACCTTATATCCTTAGAGACTCACTTTCCGGACTTAAGGATTTCGACTTTGTCATCATTGACTGCCCACCTTCCCTCTCCATTTTCACAGTGAACAGTTTGGTTGCTGCCAATTATGTTTTGATCCCACTCCAAGCAGAAAAATTTTCGATGGATGGGATTATGGGCCTACAACAGACCATCTCCTCCATTAAAAAAAGGATCAACCCAGACCTGGAAATTTTAGGTGCCCTCATCACCCAACTGAAACCCCAAACTTTATTGACGAAGACAATCTTACCTGTCCTCACAAAATATTTCAGGATTTTTGAACATACGATATCTGACGGAGTTGCGATTGGCGAAAGCCATCTGGCCAAAAAATCCGTCTTCGATTACAACAGATCGTCCAGGCAATCCCAAGAATATGAAGGTTTTATCGAGGAGGTTTTAAGTGAGCTTAAAAAGTAAACGCCTAGGAACTCTCGCCGACATCTACCAAGCTGAAAATTTGGACGGGACCATTCGTACCATCCGAATGGACAGAATCCAACCTTCCGAACACCAACCCAGGCAAGAACGAAAAAAAGGGATCGAAGAATTAGCCCAGACCCTAAAAGCCGATGGCCTTTTACAACCAATCATCGTTTCAAAAGGCGAAAAAGAAGGCAGTTATAAAATCATTGCAGGAGAGAGGCGTTACCATGCTGCCAAATCCTTAGGATGGGCAGAGATTGAATGTAAGATCTTAAACCGACCCGATAAAGAAATCTATAAACTTGCTGTCATCGAAAACCTGCAGAGGGAAAACCTTTCTCCCTACGAAGAAGTAGATGCCCTTCTCTTTTTAAAAAATTCGTACCAGTATACGGACCAGGAATTAGGCGACCTATTTGGAAAAAGTCGCAGTTACATGACGGAAGTACTTTCCATTACATCGATGTCCAAAGCCGATTTGGAGAAATGCAAAAAGAATGAAATTTATAATAAAAACCTCCTCGTACAAGCTGCCCAAGCAGCTAAAAAAGGAAGTTTGGATGAATTCCTCACCCTTTACCACAAAGGTACACTCAAGACCGTAAGAGATGCAAAAGACTTCAATAAACAAGTAAAAGCGGGTGATGGGGCAATTCAAAAATCCTCCCCTCTTTCTGGTTACAAAATCAGACGCACAAGCAGTGGGATCCAAATCCAATCGGAAGACGAAATTTTGCTGGGAGATATTTATAAATTCATCAGAAAAGAACTCTCAAAAAAGTATGGTGATTCGGCATAACCCAAACAAGTACTTAGCAGTCAAGTACTTAGGAAAAAATTTTTTGGCCTGAGCAGGGAAAAATACTGTACGAACTTGACAGTTACCAGAATCCGACAATAATGTGACATAATAAAACTTTTGATAGGTTTGAGCAAACACCTTTTCTTGAGAAAAGGTGTGGGGGCATTCCATTGCCCTAACCCGACATATAAAAAAAATCCCCTGGAACACCAGGGGGTCGGGGTTTCCCGAAGGAATGTTGTTGGATGAGACATAATTAACATTATGTCAGATAATGTCAACTCCTTCGAATTATTTGCTTAAATTTAGTTTAATTTTTGCAGAAATCGGAGGAGCTTCCTTGAGCGACCAGCGACATCCCTATATCCGTCTGATGACCGACATCATCGATTCCGGTGTTTGGGCAGGGTTATCCCATGCTGCAAAGACGTTGTATCCTGTGCTTTTAAAATTCAGTGACTACAACTTCAAACCTGTTTGGCCAAATACAGAAACCCTCATGCGCCTAACTGGATTCAAAACCAAAAAATCCATAGTGACTGCCAAAAAAGAATTAACACAAGCAGGTTTACTCTACCAAGTTCCAGGAAGTGGAAGGACTTCCACAAGGTATCATTTTTCTTTCCATTATGAGGGTTCCAGAATTACCCCTCTGGGAGATACATCGATACACCTCAGGGGGGCCGAGTCCGAGACCGCTGGGGGATTCAATTCACAAACAAAGGGGGTTACGGATGGATCCCCTAACCATATTAATATAACTATATCCAATACAAACCATGTACCAGAAATAAAGGACCAAAGCGAAAGTAAGAGAGATTCAAAAGAAGGGAAAAAAGACTTCGAAACTCTTGTCGATTTATTTGGTCCTGAAATTGCTCTTGAGGCGTATCGTAAGGCTGTGGACCTCCATATGGAATCGAATGTTTCGTATGTACAAACCCTTTGCAGGGAATTAGTGAGTGCCCAACGAAAAGAAGTGCTTAATTCTGGGCATGATTTGGGAAAGGAATCAAGCCTTCCTCACCCAGCTTCTTGGTCTGGGTTTTTGACTTGGGCTTCGAAACAATTGACAGAATCATCCTTTCGCCAATTGGAAAAAATCCAGGTGACAACAGATGGAAATGTGATCATCGTCACCTCTCCGATACTTGGGCATTTACGCCAAATCATCCAAATGTATTTCACAGAACGGGTAAAACCAGTTGTACTTGTAGTTTTTACAGAAAAAGAAGAAGGCTCACGTGTCGGTGAAATTCGATAGACTGAATAGAAAAACGGTATTTTTTGGAAGGAATCATAACTGAAAAAGCGCATGAAAGATCATTTAATTCGCACAAGCCACCCCTACTCTTTGCCCATCCAATCTGTTTCCACAACAGGAACGTATGAAATCAAAAATAATGAGTTTTTGTCATTTTTTGAAGAAAAGGAACAGTCTTCTCTCTCCTCGATCATTTTCCAATTTGACGATGTTGTTTTTTTTAATGGAATCGAGTTATTACCAGGAAAGGATGGGTTGGATTTTTTCCCCGATTCTTTCCGGTTTGAGTTATCACATGATGGTAAGTATTGGGAACCCATTTTACAAGAATCATCCTTTCGCAAATCATTTAAAACTTCCGCTAAATGGTTGTTTTCATTAACAAGCGCTCGTTATGTGAAGTTTATTTCTAAAATTTCAAGAAAAGCAAGTAACGGGAAAAATCGGATTAGTTTTGGTCCATTAAAAATCTTAATCAGTGGTGTTCAGTCTATTCAAGTTAGTTCAGAGTTAGATAGACTCTATGTGAAAGAAAATTTATTTGATACAAGACCTGATTACGGATGGTCTTCAAAGAAAAAAGAAGAACCTGCTGATGAATACGTGATTTTGGATATGGGATCTGTTAACCGGATTGAAGAATTTCGGATGTTAACGAAAAACGATGCCATCACCAATTTTCCCGAAAGGTTTATTGTTTATTACAGCGAAGATGATCTAACTTGGCACCAGTTACATGAGGAAAATTATTTCTTATCTGAACCAGGTACTTGGTACAAGTGGCGTTTCCCACCTGTCAATTTACGATTTTTAAAAATTGTTTTTATCGATGAAAAACAAACTAACAAAAAAGAATACACTACCGAAGTCATTGAACTCGAATTGTACTCTAGTGCAGATAAAAAGGAATCAGGTGGGCCAACCAGAGAACCACTTCCCTATGCTTCTGTTTTAAGATCCGGGATCATTCGACTCGCAGTTGATGGTGAAGTAAAAGAAGGTGTTGTTGTCCAATCTAATGATAGAAGGTTAAGAGATGCAACAACCGAATACCGTGGGATTGTGGAACTTGCATCTGATGGAGAAGAAAAACCAGGTGTTGTTGTCCAAGGAAATGATAAACGCCTAAAAATCGCCACCGAACTCACTCATGGTCTCGTGAGACTTGCAAGGAGTGGAGAAGCAAGACCGGGTCTCGTCGTCCAATCGGATGATGAGAGGTTACGGAATGCTTCTACAGATCATCCAGGAATCGTAGAGCTTGCGTTAGATGGCGAAACGCGTCCAGGGGTTGCTGTCCAAGGCAATGATTCCCGATTAAAAATTGCGACAAAAAAATCAGTAGGACTTGTACAACTGGCGGAAGCTGGTGAAACTGCGATTGATAAAGTGGTAACAGGTGACGATCCAAGGTTAAAGGATGCCACAACCACTGCAAAAGGAATTGTACAATTAGCTCCGAATGGTGGAGAGGAATCAAATACCGTTGTGCAAGGGAATGATAAACGTCTAAAACTTGCCAATACGGAAGCACATGGAATTGTCCAACTCGCACATTCAGGCGAAACTAAAGCTGGTGTTGTTGTGCAAGGAAACGACAAACGTCTCGCCAAAGCAGGGTTTGACGATGCAGGTATTGTTGTATTGGCAAACCATGGAGAAGCTGTCCCTGGGAAGGTAGTATTGTCCGATGATCCAAGATTGTCTGATAAAAGAGAACCAAAACCTCATACACATCCATATGCCGAAAAAGAACATGATTTTAACTCACATACTGGCTTATTAAAGATTACAGGCGAAGCTGAGTCTATCTCCAAAGGATTTGTTCCACCACAATCAAACGATGCGATCATTTACGGAAAAAATACGAAAAATGGTTCAGGACTTGTAGGGGTCTCTTCTGGTTCTGGAGTTGTTGGATTTGGAGAATCCATCGGAGTTTATGGTATTTCCAAAGGAAAAGAAACAACTCGGTCGGCTGGAATTTTAGGTGCCGGTACAACGTCACCAGGTGGTAGGTTTGTTTCACAGTCAGAGTTTGCCATTGTTGTTGATGGAAAAGGTATTCCTGAATATGAATTAATTGGTTCTGGAAAAGCAATTTATGCTAATGGAGAGTCGGTTTTTGAGGGGAATCTTCGCATAACGAAGGATGGTGGTGAAGAATGTATCGCTCGTTATTTTAGACTCGATGGGAAAGATGTTATCACTTCTGGTGATTTACTTGTGGCTACCGAAGAAACGGGAGTTCTCGGGAGGAGCAAACACCCCTACTCTACCAATGTGATCGGTGTTGCTGTCTCAAATGCCAATCTGGTTTTTGGGAAAAGAGAAAAAGGCGTAGAATACGTGTTAGTGGCACTTCTTGGAGTGGCGAAACTTCACGTGGATGCTACACAGGTGCCCATTTACCCTGGAGATCTTTTGGTATCAGGACTCACTTCTGGTCATGCGATCAAAGCGGATCCTTCCAAATTAAAACCAGGAATGTTGGTGGCAAAGGCAATGGAAGCTTGCAAACGAGATAAAGGACATATCCTTTGCCTCTTAACTTTCTCCTAAAAACAAAGGTAGTGTTGAGGTGGGTTTTTTGATAAAACCTGCTTCAATCGCTCTTTGGAAAAGGTAAGTCACAGCATCGTGTCCTTCTTTTCCCAATGATTTCGTAAATTCGTTCACGTATAAATCAATATGAGCTTTGATTACGGAATCTTCTTTATTCTGAGAATTTTCCTTGATGTAATCCATCATTGCTTTTGGTTCTTGGTAAGCATCTCTTAGGCTTTTCTGAAGTTCCGATTGGAATTTGAGTGCTTCTTCTCTTGGGATGTCCCTTCTTATGGCAATAGCACCAAGAGGAATTGGGTATCCTGTTGATGATTCCCACCATTCACCGAGATCAACCACCTTCTCCAATCCTCTTTCTTCGAATGTGAATCTTTCTTCGTGAATGATCACTCCTAAACTGTTTTCTTCCGTTAAAAGTTTAGGAATGATTTCATCATAACGAAGTGCAGTTGGTTTATGTGTCCCATTTGTATAAAGGGATAATAGTAAATTGGCAGTAGTCAGTTGTCCTGGGATATATAAAGATTGACAATTTTCTAAGTTGGTATTGGTATTTTTTTTTCTGACGAGAAGTGGACCACAACCTCGACCCAAAGCAGAACCCGTTTCCAATAATATGTATTTATCGATAATGTGGAAAAAAGCAGCAAACGAAAGTTTAGTTACTGGGAATTTACCTTCAAATGCAAATTCATTTAAGTTTTCGACATCGTAAAGTTCTTCTTTGACCGGGTAGTCTGTATTACGAATCAGGTGATAAAAGAGGAAAGTGTCATTTGGGCAAGGTGAATACGCAAGTGAAATCATAGTGCTAAAAAATATTCCTTTGTTGGTGTGATGAAAAAAATTCGAACTAGTAAAAAGAAAAATAAGGTAATGGAAGTGCCAAGAAAGATCTTAAAACTCAATTTTTTGGTTACACCTTCCAGTAGTAAACTGAAAGGTAAAATGAGTGTAAACATTCTACTCAAATTATCAAAAGACCTCCAATACCCCTCTTCTGCAATTGCAATGACGAATAAACTTCCAAGGATAGGAACGAGTATGTTTAGATCCTTTTGAAATGAGTTCCTGATAGATGCGATAGAAATCATGATCATACTTAAAAACGATACTAGGAAAAGTAGTTTGGGGAATTCTTTTAGTTTGAATTGAAATTGGTTATGGTCAAAAAAACTTTTTACAAATCCGAATAAGGGAATATCTATCATATCTTTGAAACCAAGTGGGTTTGTGCCTAAATGATTTGGGGAGTTTTTCCATCCGACATACAAAAAACCCAAAAACAAGATGCCTGGTAAGGAAAATAGAAAAACTTCTTTCCATTGTTTATGGTATAGAGCTCCCAAAACAATCGGAGCTAAAAATAAAACCCCCAATTCCCTTGTGAAGACTGTGATCAGGAAAAATAAAAACGAGGTAGTTAGATTTTTTTTTGTGTAAAAATAATAACTAATTATTGCTAAACTCACAAAAAAAGAATCAGCGACTAATAATAAATTGGAATTTAATGAATAGGGAGAAAAGATATAAAACAAAACTAACCATTTCGATTTTTCGGGAAGTAGTTGGTATAAACAATATACAGAAAATAGAAACGTCGAAAATAAAATCGTAAGTGTTATGAGTGGGTAGTGTTCACTGCCTAATAAATGAGAAACAAGTCCAGAAATGAGCGATAATCCTATTCTATGGTAACGAAAATAAAAACTATCTACAATTAAGTTCCAATCGGAATCGTTAAACAAATCTTTTGCGAGTAGGTAAAAAAATTGTCCATCATATCCGCCTGATTTATATACGACAAAATTTGGATCGACTAAGTTTGGATTGATTTCATAAAATCCTTCCCAAATCCCAATTAATGCAGACAGTGAGTGGTTGTAGGGAGATATTTTAAATTGAATGATCCCCATTACTCCCAAAATGAAAAAAAACATGGTTATGCAGAGTTGACGCGGTTTCACTCTCCCATTTTGTAAAAATTAATAGATTTTGAAAGGAATTTCTCTGGAATTTTAACAAGATTCTGACAGTTTGTATCCAAAGTTGGGGCAAATGAAAGAAGTTCTCGTTACCATACAAACGGTGTATCAGTATTTAGAAAAATTGGGTCCAAAAAAGTCCTTTCAAATATTGAAAAATTTGGGATACGAAAAACTTCTTTCCCTTACTGGAAAAGTTCCGAAGGAACGCCTCATTGTTTTAACACAAAAATTGAGTGAAGAAACAGTCGTTGAGTTAGTGAATCAAATCCCTGAAAAAATTTTGGTGGAGATGATTCGTGAAAATGATGATGATGATTTGGTTTATTTCATTCATTCGTTATCAATTGCGGATCTTGCCATTGTATCTAAAAGTATCCCTCCACACGATGTAGGTCTATTGGCAAAAACATTAGGCCCTGAGGCAAGTGTTGAAGTTTTAAAATCACTCGGTATTCAAAAGTCGATATCTTTACTAAAAGAAATTCCAATGCGAGATTTTTTGTGGTTAGTTGATAAGATTCAGCTTCAGCCTATCATTCAATTGGTAAATGAACTTTCTGTTGCTGATTGTAAAAAATGGATCAAACAAAGAGGATTAGAAGAATTGCCGATCCTTCTAAAGTTTTTTGGTGTTTCGAATGTATTGGAAATTTTTAAAAAATTAGGTATGAACCAGGCATTGGCAATGATGCAACTTTTAGGTACAAGGGAAATGATGGAATTGTCGGTTCTTTTGTCTAAAATGAATTTAGACTTACAGAACATCCCTTCCCATTTACATTCCAAACCCGTTGTTTTGGAAAAACAAAAATCAAAAGTTTCGCCAAAGAAAAAAGCAGCACCTAAAAAGAAGAAGGTGGTTAAACGTTCCCATTGATGATTGGGAAGTGAATGGTAAATTTACTTCCCTCACCCATTGTACTTTCAACGAATATTTCTCCGGACATCTTTTCTACAAGTGATTTAACAATGGAAAGTCCAAGGCCCGTTCCACCTATTTTTTTATTATCTGTGGATGGGATTCGGAAAAATCGATCGAAGATTTGATTTTTGTAGTTGGGATCAATTCCGATTCCAGTGTCTTCAACTATAATTTCCACTTTCCCGTTGGCGTCGCGTAACGAGATACCAATTTTTCCTTTGAAAGTGTATTTTAAGGCATTTACATATAAGTTTGTTATAATTTGCGAAAATTCGAATTTAATTCCGCGAATCAAAAGGCCTTTTTTCAAAGAAAGTTCCCATTCGATTGGTTTTCCTTTCGCAAGATGTGAATTCATATGAATGACATCTTCAATCACAGGGACTGGATCAAAAATTTCTATCACTTCCGCTTCTTTATCTTTTTCTCGTGAGGTTGTTAATTTTAGTAGGTTTTCGATTAAAAAACTAAGTCTTTTTGCGTTTTTATCGATTACTTCCAACATATTGATGTGTTCTTTGTTGAATGGTAACGAAGAGTCAGATTTAAAAAATTCTAAGTACCCACGAATATTCGTCATCGGGCTACGTAATTCGTGGCTTACATTAGAGATAAATTCATGTTGGAGTCTTTCTTGTTCTTTTCGTTCGGAGTTGGGGCGGAATTGAACTTGGTATCTCTTTTTTGGAGATAATAGTATGGAAGTAAAACTGATATCTACTTCTAGTTTGGAGCCATCTTTTACTAAAATTTCAACATCAGGAAGTGATAACATAGTATCAGAGGATAAATCGGATCCAAATCGTAATTGGTTGGATACTTGGTTTCCGATTATGATATCTTCGATATTCATTTTTGTGATATCACCTCTGGTGTATCCAGTTAAAGAACGGAATTGGTTATTTGCTTCCAGGATACTCCCTGTATCAGCATCAACTAAGGCTATCGCCTCTCTTGAAAATTCAAATAGGTAACGGTATTTTTCTTCTGAGTATTGTAAGTCAACAGCGGATCTATCCAATTTAATTTCCAAAATCGAAATTAAATTTTCCAATTCAGTGATCTCTTCTCTTTGTAACTCAATTTTAGCATTAAAAGAGTCTAACATTGAATTTACGAGTACTTTGACTCTGTTGTCCAATTGAAGTGTTTCATCCGTATTAAGGCGAGAACTATAATTTCCTTGGAGCATGTCCAAAACCAAAGAATTAACATCAACAATTAAGTGTCTTACTGCATTTAGCTTTCGGTAATTGATTTGTGAAGGTGCATGCAATTTCACATTTGTTGGTTCTTGGAAGCTAGATAATTTTCTAACATCGAATACTTTTTTAGGTTCCAATGCTGATAAAATTTCTTCAAAGTTTAGAGCAGCTTGCACAGCCTCTGGTTGAATGACCCTTCGAATTAAGCGAAAATAAACATCTTTTAGTAATGGGAAGAGAGTTGTTTCGTCACCATGGTAAGAAAAAACTCCTTTTTGGATTAATGGATGTTCGGTGAGTAGGTTTTTTGTTTCCCCTACTCTTAAGTGTGGGTAAAAATGAGAAAGTTGTAAGTCGTCCCATAAATTACCATGATAATCCTTGTTTGCATTTTGAAGGAAATCGATGGCTTTTTTGACAGCCAATAATACTCCTGATACTTCTCTTCCTGTTTTTAAAATGGCATCACCGCTAAATGCAAGTAAGGTGGATGGATAAATCGTGTCCTTTTTTAAGATAGGAAGTTCTAAGTTATTGGCAAAGTCTTGGAAGTTTCGGAGGAAAGGACTTGAAAATGGATCAGATACAAGCCCTAAGCAGTTTGGTTTTAAGAATTCTTTTTCTTCTAAAAATCCTGGTGTGTCAATATAACGCACCTTTACGGGATTTTTAGGTGCATATTCTTCTAGGAATTTTTCTGCGAATAATCTTTCGATGGAATTGATATGGGGAACAGGAAGGATATAGGCTTTGTTTCTGGTTAAGTCTTCTGGTTTGAATTGAAATCTAGAATAAAAAGAGAGAGGCGAATGATAAAGATAAATTCCTCGATAGATTCTTTTGAGTTTTGATTTTTTTAAAAAACTGTCTTGTAAGTATGCGATTGTTGGAACTTCCCCGGCTTCCACTCGTCCAGCATCCAATAAAGGTAAAATTGCTTTATGGTGAGTATTGAGGTGAAGCGTAACTTTGACTCCAAATTCTTCGAAGTAACCTTTTTTGTAGGCAACCACGATGGGTAAGGAGCTGAGTCGGCTTGTAATACAAATTTGGATCACTTGGCAACAATTCCATTGATAGGAATCGTTGCCAAATCTTTATGATAGGAATTTACCTTAAGTAGAAAAAATCTCCTGAAGAAATTCTGTTGTCCTTTTTGTATACTCTGAGACTTCTTTTTCGTCCATTACCTTGGCAGACAGTAACGATAAATCGTAAATGACACGTGCCAATTTTTTACCCTTCTCTGGGTTAACTCCCTCAAACGCCTGTAAGGCGGATTTTACGAGAGGTGATTTTGAGTTTACCATCAATGTGTGAGACTTAAGCATTGATTTAGTATCCTCTTTGTTAAACATAGAATTCATTTCCGTCATTCTACGCATAAATTCAGGGAGTAAAATAACCCCTGGGACATCTACTGATTTTAGTGCTTCTACTTTGACTTGAACTCCTTCCTTAGGCAATGCAACTTCAAAGAGTTTGGTGATTCGATTCGATTCTGTTTCATTAGATTCGTTTACAATTTCTGTCTTTGATTCTTTGTCTAAAACTTGATCAGCAATTTCTGAATCCACTCTTTGGAATTTCCAATCTGGATTTTTACCTTCCAAATGTTGGATGAGATGTGAATCAATTTTAGAATCAACTAAGAGGGCTTCTAGTCCTTGTGATTTGAGAAGTTCCATATAAACAGAACCCATTTCTGTTTCATTAGCATAAAAGATTTTGTTTTGGTTTTTTTCTTTGTTCTTTTCCCAATATTCAGAAACAGTTGAGAAGCCATTTTCGGAATTTTTAAAGATGATATGATCCTTCATTGAATCATAAAATTTTTCATCTGTTAATACTCCATATTTGACAAAGATAGAGATATCGTTCCAGTTTTCTTCATACTTTGCACGATTCTTTTTGAAATCATCAATAAGTCGGTCTGCTACTTTTTTAATGATATGGTTGGAGATTTTTTTAACGAGTGGATCGTTTTGTAAATAGGAACGAGAGACATTCAGAGGTAAGTCAGGAATGTCAATTGTACCTTTGAGGATGGTCAAAAATTGAGGGATCAACTCACTTGCGTTATCGCTGACAAACACATGATTGCAAAAAAGTTTAATCCCATTTTTTGAAGCTTCTAATTCATGGGTGAGTTTTGGAAAGTATAAGATTCCTTGTAAACGAAAAGGGTAATCCACATTGAGGTGGATGTGAAATAAAGATTCTCCTGAAAAAGGAAACAAGTAAGAATAAAAATCCTTATAATCCTCAGGAGACAGTTTAGAAGGTTCCTCAGACCAAAGTGGTTTTTCTCTGTTTGTCTTTTCTCCTTGGACATAGATAGAAACGGGCAAAAAATCACAGTATTTTTTGATTAGTTCCTTTAATTTCCACTTATCAAGGTATTCACCTGATTCACTGTCCAAGTACAAAGAAATTTTTGTACCTCTAGTGTTTTTTTCAATGGGTGTAATGGAGAAGTCGGTACCTGATTCGCTAGACCACATAACTGCCGCTTGGCCAGATTTGTATGATTTGGTCTCAATGGTTACTTGTTTTGAGACCATAAAACTCGAATAAAAACCCAGACCAAAATGGCCGATGATCTCTGCTTTATTTTCAGCGTTCTGGTATTGTTTGGCGAAGTCTGTTGCACCAGAAAAAGCAATTTGATTGATGTATTTTTTGACTTCATCGATGGTCATGCCAATCCCGTTGTCTTCGATGGTTAAAATCCGTTTTTCAACGTCAAAATTTAGGTCGATTCGATAATCACTTCCACCTTCAAACTCTTCAGTCAAAGCGACTTTTTTAAGTTTGGTGATTGCGTCACTTGCGTTAGATACAAGTTCCCTTAGGAAGATATCCTTTTCGGAATAGAGCCATTTTTTAATGATTGGGAAAATGTTTTCTGTTTCGACACTTATTTTGCCTTTTTCTTCAGCTGACATATGTTACTCCTTTGGTTTTAATTTATTGGCAATGTGTAATGCCTTTATCTGATCTTTTTTCGATAATTGTTTAAATAAATGGGAGGGATCAGTTTGACTACTGATCATTTCAGTGAGCCATATGGATTCGGATTTTGGCACTCCCCTATTTTCTAAATGTTCTATTAAGAAAAAATCTCGTTTTCTGCCAAAACTTTCAACCATACGAACAAAAGAATTGGTCTCCACATTTAGTTTATACTTTTTAAGTGCTACGTAACCAAAGATTCCTAAAACTGCAAGTAAAACTAAAGAGAAGAAAGGTAATTCTAATTCTAATTTTTCTTTTTTTGGAGGAATAACTTCAGCTGTTTTTCTCTTCGGTAAAATTTGGAAATCTGGGAAATTGACGGAGAGAGTTTTATATTTTTTTTCAGCTAGGGAGAAATAAGTAAAACGGATAGGTTCCACATTTTCTTTTGATATTTTTTCGATTTGATAACCGTAGAGAAATTTTACTTTTGAATGGAAGCCATACTCTCCCGACTCTAATTGTTGGAAATTTTTTACTTTAGATTGGTTGATACATTGAATTTTTGGATTAGAAAAGAGCATAGGTGTAATGCCTTCAAATCCACCCTCTCCTTCTATCATAATCTCTATATACGCAGTCTCACCAACGTACACCTGTTTAGGTGATTTGAGAATGTACATTTTAAAGTTTCCAATCGCGCCATTAAAATCAAGAGGTGAGTTTTTCGGAAGGTCTAAAACAATTACTTTGGCAGGTTTTGTATCTATTGTTTGTTGGAGAGAGTTGAATCGTAAACTATCGCCTGTTATAAATTTCGTTTTACCTAACAGGTAAGTTCCTGATCGAAGTGCTGTTAGTCCATAAATTTCTTTTGCAAACACCAGAGTTTTTTTAGGTACATTATTCCTAACTACTTCTGGTTCAATTTGGACTGTCACTTGTCTTAAAGTTTCCGAAAGAAAAAATGGAAAAGAGATGGATTGATTCGGATCTCTCTCCAGGAAAGGTTGTCTATATTGATCATAGTACAAAACAAAGTAGCCAACTATAGGTTCACCCTTGTAAAATACCGACTTATTCGTATGAAAGGATACTTCAGGATTTTCTTCGGTAGTTGGCTCATCTAAATCAAATGGAAAAGACTTAAAAAAACTATTTGGAAGATTTTTAGTTTTTTTGCTGACTTTGAAGTCAAAAGGAGGTGAAGAATATTGTTTGCCAGCATACTCAACTGTTATTTCAGGCAATTGGAAATTTCCTTCTTGTTCTGTATCAACATAAAAATTGATGATTTGCGATTTGGATACTTTAAAATTTACGATTTGAGTTTCCGTTCCACTCCCAACATATCGTATTCTAACACCATTTCGTTTAACGTTCGTTTGTAGGGTCCGAAAGGGTTTGTCTCCATAAGCTTTTACTTCTAATTTAGCAAATTCTCCTAAAGAAAATTCGTTAGGATGAAAAAAAAATTCCACATCTGCAGAGTATAAGTTTGTAATAGAGGCAAAGAGAAAGGAGAATACAAACGGAATCAATTTACCAAAATTTCTCATTATCAATTGGTCCTCCCCGCATATTTTTTAAAATGGAGTCGTTGGAAAATGGCTCAAACATCCTTTCGATATCGGATTGTTTCTGTTTGGAAGGATTTGTTTTATCATTTTGCGATTTTGATTCGGAAGGATTCGAATTTTCGCTATTCCCTTGTTTTTGGTTTTCCGATGGGTTTTGACTCGATTGGCTCTTTTTTGTTAAATGTTCTATGTTTTTTTTTGCCGCGATTTGCTTTGGATTTTGTTTTAAACTTTCCACATAGGAGTTGAGGGCATTTTCTTTTTGGCCTAATTTACTGAAAATGTTTCCCAAAGTTAGATTTGCTTTGGATTTGAGGTTGGAGTTTGCTTTTGGATGGGAAAGAATCTTTTCTGAAAGTTCTTTTGCTTCTTTGTACTTTCCTAATTGATAAGCACTTGCTGCTTCATTGTAAATTAATCTTGGATCATCTTGGAAGTAATCCTTTGCTTTCGAAAATTCTTTTTGGCTCTCGTTAAAATTTTGATCTAAGTAAGATTTAACTCCTCTTTCCACAGCGTTCCCTCCAGGATCCAACTCCCAAGCCTCTACGCGATTTTGGATAAAGAAGACACAAAATAGGAAAGTAATCATTTTGAGTGGGGATTTTTTCTGAATCCCAATGGATAAAAGTCGTTCGAGTAAAAAAAACAATAGAGAGAGTAACAAATATGGATGTGCCCCGTCTTCATTTTTAAATTTTTCCAATCTTTGGATTTTATTTTTTTTCATTTCCTTCACCTTGTCGATGAGTTGGAAACTCCCATCTGCATAAAAGGATATGTTGGAATATTCGCCATTATATCTTTCTGCGATCGTTTCTAAAAATTCCTTATTCAATTTGGATACTATAACATTGTTTCCATAAGGTGAGTCCACCAAATTGGAGTCATACGTAACAAACCCCCCTTTCCCAGTACTCGGGTCCCTAAATTCGATAGGTCCACCTTCTTCTGTTCCAACCCCCCAAACCATTACTTCATTTTCGAGGTCAGGTAACGACTGTTTTTCGTGATCTTCCCCGTCAGTAACAATGACAGTGACGGATGATCTAATTCCTTGGTTTTTATTTAGAACTTTTCCTACTCTTTTTAGAGCAATAGCCAAATTTGTGCCTTTTGTCCCGACCATCTCTACGCCTAACGATTGTATGTAATCTGAGACAGCGGATAAATCGGTGGTCATCGGACAAAACGAAAATGATTGTCCTGCAAATACAATGATCCCAATTCGATTTCCTTTTAATTCAGGAAGTGTTCTCAATATTAGATCCTGAAAACGTTTGAGACGATTTGGTTTTACATCAATTGCATTCATAGATAAACTAACATCAACAACAAATAAGATATCCGTAGATTCAAATTCCTTTGTAGATTCCACATCAATTGATTTAATTTTGTATAAAGACAATAAACACAGTATGAGAGCAAATAATAGTGATATATAACGTAAGAATAATAAAAACTGATTTGAAGTTGTAAGCCTTGAGATAAGTTCTATATGTTTTTTTGTAAGTTGTGTGGCTTTGAAATTGATAAAGATTTTGATACTAGCTACGAGAATGCCCAAAAGAATAGTGAATGATCCAAATAAAATGATAGTTTTCATTTCCATTAGAGTTTCTCTTGTAAGGGAAAAATTTTAAGAATTAGATTTAAGAAAAGGAATAGAAAAACAATAAATATAAAAGTAGGGAATTTCGTTTCTTGGATTTCAAGAGGTTTTGAAGGTAATTCGACAACTTCTAACCTATCAATTTCGTTCAATACTTCTCCCAAAACTTCGGGTGATTCGGCTCTAAAAAATTTTCCACTGGTATCGGATGAAATTTTCTGTAATGATTCATAATTCACTTCATATTGACCTTCTTCTTTGCCAATACCGACACAATACACTTTGATGCCTAATGTTTTTGAAGTATAAGCTGCAGTTTCTGGGTCTAGTTTCCCAGTATTTGATACTCCATCTGTTAAAAGGATGATCACTTTCGATTTAGCTTCCGAATTTTTTAATCGATATGTAGATAAAACAAGTGCATCTCCAATCGCTGTACCTTGTTCTTCTATATCTTCATTCGAAGTATCTTCAATTAACTCATCCAAGGCGGTTCGGTCACTTGAAAGTGGTGACTGTAGGTAAGCTGCCCCAGCAAATACAACAATCCCAATTCGATCATATATTCTTTTTTGGATGAATGCTCTTAATAAATCTTTTGATACAGAGAGACGATTTTTTGGTAAAAAATCATAAGAATTTACCATAGAACCGGAAATATCAAGTGCGATCATAATATCAACACCTTTGGTGTTATCAGGCATTAGGTTGTATTTTGCTCCTGGACCTGCGGAAGCAAAAACCAAAGATAACATAGCAAGATAAATCAATATCTCATTAAAAATATAAAATTGTTTTTTGAATCTTACCCAAATAGTTGATTTGTGCTCTTGGAATCTGTCGGAGTGAACAAAAAAAATTGGGCCATATGGATTTGTTTTCCATTGATAGATGAAAACAATGATGATTGGGACCAAGAGTAATAATAAATATGGTCTCTGGAAGTAATCCATATTATAAAAGAAAATCCTTTTTGATACGATTCCAAATGATTCTTGCGTCCTCGTTTGAAATCGAATTTGTATTTTGATTGTATTTTAGATCTCTAAAATAAAGTCTTAAGTCGCGAATGGAAGAGTCAGGTATATGCGTTTTATCATGTAAAATTGCTAAAAATTCAGAGTCAGTTGTGCCTAATAAGTTCTCTTCAAATTTTTCCGAATATACTTCCTTTAAGTAATTGCTAATTCGGAAGGTAAGTTCTTTTTCGTCTATAGTTTCGGAATTGAGGTATTGTTCTAAGTGGTGTAGTCGTCTAGTTGATTCTAATAATTTGGGAGGTTTTTCCCAGATAGCATCGATGATCTTTGGCTTTGATTTCCAATATAAATACAAAGCATATAATAAATAAAAATTTAAAATTGTAAAAGCGATAAGTCCAATCAGTCTGAACGCATAAGGACCTGAAAAAAGGATTGGTGGCTCTATGTCTTCAATTTCAGTTTCATTGCCTGATAAGTTGCTAAGAACTGAAATTTTAAGTTTCGAATCCGTTTCTATCCCATCTTCCTTCCATTTCACCGGTAAAAAGTAATCTCCAGGCACAAAAAAAATAACTGAAGCGATGATTTTGTTTTTCTCTTTTTTTACGGTTTGAATTTCGAAAGTTGGCAAAGTATGGTCTTCGAAAAACTTACCTTCCTCTAGACTAACGTCTGTTACATTATTTTCCCATTCAATGGTATATTGAATGGTGTCTCCAACAAATAGTTCTCCTGTCGGTAATGTTTCCTTTGGTGCTGGGAAAATCGAAAAAAGGAAAGCAGAGAAAATAAAAATATAAACTATTTTAGCCATGTTTTTGTGATTTGAACAAAGGAAGGATTTGGTTGTTTAATTTAAAACTAGGGTTTATTTTGATCAGTTTGTTCCCGAATAAATTTTTTGCTGCCGTTTTATCGTGGTCATAAGATGTCATTGGACTTTTAAGAGTGATCCCTTCCTGTGATATTGGTTGGAACCACTTTAACCAAAATGGAAAATTCAAATCATCGATAGGATCCGAAATCCAAATTCCATATTGGTCCCAAACTTTTGGGATCGAAAAAGTTTTTGTCCAATCTGCTAGATGATTAAAATCGCTGATCCAATAAGTAACTGCATACTTTGGGTGGATTTTAAAAGCATATTGATTTGCAATTGTATAGTTTGTTTGGTTGCCATGTTTCTGTTTATTTAGATTTTCGAAATAGGTGAGTACTTCCGTTTCCGTTTTTAACCATTTGTTGGATGAAATTGTATGATTCGAAAAACTAACTAAAAAAATTCGGTTCCCGATTTTGATATGAAATAGAGATAAAAATAATGCAATTTGAAAGGCAGTTTTTGCCTTTATACCTTCCATAGATTGGCTCAAATCAATGAAGATTAGAATTGTGGCATCTTTTTCTTCGTAAAATTCTTTTGTATGGAGTTCACCAGTCCGAGATGTTACATTCCAATCAATATAACGAATGTCATCACCGTATTGGTAATTTCTTACTTCTTTAAAATCAAGCCCTCTTCCTTTATCGTTCGTAAAGATAAGCCCACGTCTATTTGAAATGAATTTTTTCTTTGATTCCCATTGTAATACTTGGAGTAACCTTTTTAATTCGGGATCAAGCATTTTAAGGAACTTCCGTAACTGTTAAAATCCTTTTGATAATGGAAGTAGTGCTTACATCCTCGCTGATAGCATCTATTGTTAGGTGAAGTCTATGTTTGACAATTTCAGGAAAATACCTTTGGATGTCCTCTGGTATGACAAACGTTCTTCCTTCTAATAAAGCATTAATTCTGCTTACTTTTAGTAAGGCAAGACTTGCTCTCGGGCTTACACCATGTGAAAGGAATACTTTTAAGTCTTTGTCTGATGTGGATTCTGGCCGTGTATTACGTGTTAATTGAACAATATAAGAGAATAGTTTTGGATCAACAAAAACGTGGTTTGATATCTCTGATATTCGTTGGATTTCCTTTGGTTTCATCACTTTTTTTAGAGATTTTTTTTCAAAATTTACATTCCCGTGTTGATGAAGGATTGAAACTTCATCTTCAAAACTAGGATAAGCTACATTTACTTTTAAAAGAAATCGGTCTAATTGTGCTTCAGGAAGTGGATATGTTCCTTCTTGGTCAATTGGGTTTTGAGTTGCGATTACAAAAAATGGAGGAGTCAAATCAAAAGTTTGGTCTGCAATGGAAACTTGTCGTTCTTCCATACATTGTAAGAGTGCAGATTGTACTTTTGCTGGTGCGCGATTGATTTCATCAGCCAATAATACATTGGTGAAGATTGGCCCTTTTCTGATTTCAAACGTGGAAGTTTTTGGATTGAATATATTTGTTCCAATTAAATCTGCTGGTAACAAATCTGGAGTGAATTGAACTCGAGAAAACTTGGCATCAGTAATGGATGCTAAGTTTTTAGCGACCAATGTCTTCGCAAGACCTGGCATACCTTCAAGTAAAATATGTCCATTTGCAACAAGTGCTACAAATAGGGATTGGATAACTTCATCCATCCCTGATATAGATTCCGCCAATTCCGACCGAATGAGTTTCATTTGATCGGAGATTTCTTTGATTTGTTCTTTGTCTATTTGCATTGAGAAGCAGTCATCTTTGGCATTGGTTTATCAATCATGTAATATTCTGTTTTACCACCGATTGTCCAACATCCCATTTTTCTACCTTGTGGTTCTACAGGTCCTCTTCCTAATTCTTTTCCATCCTCAGAATATTCCGTCGCATCTTCGGTAGAACGAATCACCATTCTTTTTTTTCCAGATGGATAGAAGTAAGTATAAGGTATACTTGGTTTATAATTTAACTTTAGGTCTTGGAGTTCCTCGTCAATTTTGACAAGTGAAAAAAACATTTTTCCTTCGCCTAAAATTTTTCCTGATTGATCGTAAACTTTAGCAGATTCTAACATACTTTCATTGGCCATATTTCCATGGTAAGCTACTTGACCGTTTTTATAATAAAACTTCCACTCACCTGTTCTCGTATGTTTTCTTGGTCCTGTACCAAATAAATTTCCATCAGGATAGTATTCTTTCCAAATCCCTGTTCTTTCGTATTTGATATCTAAATTTTCAGAGTTTTCTTTTTTAGAATAATTTCCTTCTGCTAAGATATTTCCCTTGTTTCCAAACATTTTCCAAAGGCCTGTTCTGACATCTGCAGAATAATTCCCTTGTGACTCTATGGCACCATCTTTATAATAATTTATTTCTAATCCATTTTTTAAACCATTGGAATAGGAAACTTTTGTTTTGATACCATTGCCATCAGAACCTACAAAATAATATAACCACTCTCCATCTTCTTCATTCTCTTTGAAGGCACCTTTTTCTACCCACTCACCTTTATTGTTTTTTCGGAAGTACGGGCCATTTTTTTTGTCATCTACATATGTAGTTTCAGAAGTAACGTTTCCTTGTTTATCAAAAGTTTTGGAGATCCCTTCTTTTTTGCCATCGACCCATGGAGTTTCCGCAATGAATTTTTGAGGATTTTCTGGATCAGGTTTTTTCCAAATCCCAGTTTTTTTTCCGTCAACGTATTCTCCGATTTGGTCAAGTGTCGATTTATACTTTGGATTTTCAGCAGTAGATCCTGGTTGTTCGAATTGAATGTATTCTTCCCAAAAACCATGTTTAGGGAGTGATTTAATTTTTGGTGCGGCAAATTTAGAAACCTGGTCTTCTGTACATTTTGTTCCACCACATTCCGCTTTCACTTCTCCAACAGCTCGAATTCCACCTGAATTTTTGAATCGTTCGGTGCGGATCCATTTACCCTTTGTTAATTTGAGTTCAAATTCCTGGTCACCTGATCCATCTTTTACTGATGCACCAGAACATTGGATCAACAATGTTGTGATCATTAATGCATAAAATTTTCGATTCATGTTTCTATCCTGTCAAAGAGATGTGCTCGTTTCAATTTATTAACAGATAATAATTCATTCGCAATCGCTATTTTCCCGCCTGTCAATTTTTCTGAGAAAAATCTTGGAGGTAATATGTGAAATGCACCCTCCCCTTTTACATATAAAATTTCCCCATTTAAGGAGGTTAATTCGCATTCAAGCAGTACCTTTCTTTTTGCCTTTTTGATGGGCCAAGCACGAATTAATAATTCTGTTTCGACGGGAGTTGCTTTATGGAATTTAAAACTCATTGTATCCGTCATGACGATATAACCTAAATGGAAACACAATCCACCCATTGCCTCGTCTAACACTGTTGATAAAATGCCACCATGGACAAATCCTGGTGCACCATTATAAAGTTTTTTAAAATTATACGTAAAATTTACCTCTCCTGTATCGTCGTGGAAAGTAAAATCTGCTACAAGTCCAAGTGGGTTTTCCTTTCCGCAGCCAAAACAAGTGTCATGGTGGATTTCGTAACCATGTCTGGATGGATTTTCGATAGGTGAATTCATTGATTATCCTTTGGAGTATCTTCGTTTAAAAATTGATGGATGACGTGTGCAACTTTTTCAGGGTGATCCATATGTAAGTGATGACCACCACTTAAAATCACTTCGGATAAGTTTTTGATTGCAGACTTTCTGTTAGGGAAGGCATTTGCAATCGGGAAATTGGATTTGTCGCCTAGTATGAGTAAGGTTGGACATTCTATTCTTTCGCAAAACGAAACTACTTGTTCTTCCGTATAACGAAAAAAAGAATTAAAATGCAATCGAATATCTCGTCTTGGTTTAAGACCACGCGGAGTTTTTTCAATTCCTCTTTCCATTAGTACGGTAGCAGAATTTTCAGTCATATCCCCTGCTCTAAGGCGAATTGTAATCGCGGACTCCATATCAGGAAAATAGGTTTCTTTTTTTCCTCTTGGGTGTAGAATTTGTTTGATTGCCTCCGACATGATATCGGGCGCAGATTGTGAAACATTTGTTAGTGGGCCAAGGGCCTCAATCAAAACAAGTTTTTTGATTTTTACTAAATTTGTACCAGCAACTAACGTGGAAATGGCTGCTCCCATTGAATGCGCCATTAATATAAAATCTTCAATCCCTAAAGATTGGACAATGGATACAATTTCTAATGCGTATTCTGCGAAGTAATACACTGTATTTTCGGGTTTGTGACTTGATTTGCCATGACCAGGGAAATCAATTGAGATGAATCTATATTCTGGAAAATAAGGAGCAAGAGGTGCAAAACTATTAGCATTGTCGAGCCAACCATGAAAACACAGAATTGGAATGCCTTGTGGATTCCCCCACTCCAATCCCTCGATTGAGTGAAATTTGGTGCGAATTGAAATCGGCAACATAAATATATGGTTTCTCGGCACCTTCGGATTGTAAACATTTATCTGGCGAATTAGACTTGATTCTTTATTTTGCTCTGATGGTATTTGTGCTATGTTAGTACTTCGGCTGTGTGTAGTTTTTTTAATTTGTGTAAACACAATATTGGGACAAAACAAAACATTGAATCAATGTGTCTCCTTAGTTGATTGTGAAAAAAAGGCAGATAACACTTCCATTCATAGAAAAAAAATTACGCTTTTGTCTACTGGCATCAATGAGTTTTCAAAAGATGCGACAACTCAATCACTCATTCCTATTTATCTAAAAAGAGCCAAATCGATTCTTCTAGAAGCGAATGGAGATACTGGTTACACGGGAGAAGTTATTCTAAAGGTTACTCATAAACCAGAATACAAACAGGCTCAACTAAAAAAAGTGGAAGAAGACCTTTCCTTTATAGAGAATCATTTAGCTAATTGTTCTCCGGAACAAGTTAAAGAATTTAATGAATTAAAAGGAATACTTCAAAATTCGAAATGAGTCGTTTTATTTTTTCTGTAATTTTCATTCTCTTTAACATTCATTGCAGTCAACTTTCTAGAGAGGAACAATTGCATGATGAATGTAATACAACTCGGAAAAATGGA
This sequence comes from Leptospira ellinghausenii, assembly GCF_003114815.1. Classification (NCBI taxonomy): domain Bacteria; kingdom Pseudomonadati; phylum Spirochaetota; class Leptospiria; order Leptospirales; family Leptospiraceae; genus Leptospira; species Leptospira ellinghausenii. The sequence continues at coordinate 199,377 of NZ_BFAZ01000010.1, read as the reverse complement.
TATTTGTATATGATACCGATTCTTCAAAAACACACAACAGATGGTGTTTCCGATACCAATACTATCTATTGGATTGGCAATACAGAATTGGCTTATAAAAAATGCATTTCAGAAGCAAAGAAAAATCAGTTCAATTTACGTTCCAATTGATGCATCATTTGCTTCTTCTTGGATCAGTCTTGAGCCAGCTCTAAATGTCAAATAACTCCAAACCCAACTGATGAGAGTGCTCATCTTATTTTTGAAGCCAACTTGGTAAACAAGGTGTACAAAGAGCCACCCAAACCAACCCATTATACCCTTTAGCCGTATTCCGCCAAATTCAGCAACTGCATCTGTCCTTCCGATAGTTGCCATATTGCCTTTGTCAAAATATTGAAATGGTATTAAGGTTTTATTTTTTTCAATTGATTGGATGATTTTAGCTACATATCGTCCTTGTTGCATGGCAACAGGAGAAACTCCTGGGAGAGGTCTGTTTAAACCTTTGCTAAAATTGGCTGCATCTCCGATTACGAATACATTTGGATATTCTGTAGATCTGCAAAATTCATCTACAATGATTCTGTTCGACTTATCCTTGTTAATTGAAAGTTTTTTTGATAGTTCTGAGCCCTCAACTCCTGCAGCCCATATGATGGTATTAGATACAATCGTTCTATCTTTTAGGACAACTCCCGTTTCGGTTATATCCAATACAGGTGAGTTAGTTAAAACTTCAACACCCCTACTTTCTAACTTTTCCTTTGTGAATGAGCTGGATTTTTCGCTGAATGCATTTAACAATCTTGGACCAGCTTCTATTAAGGTTACTTTTGTCATTCCTGAATCGATACTGCGAAAGTCTTTCCGAATGATATTATGTGATAACTCAGCAATGGAACCTGCTAACTCAACTCCAGTTGGTCCTCCTCCAATGATCACATAATGCATTAAACTTTTTGCTTTTTCGTAATCTCCGATTAATTCGGCTTGTTCGAAAGACAATAGAATTTGTTTTCGAATTGCCAATGCATCTTTTAAATTTTTTAATCCTAAGGTTTTTGATTGCCATTGAGAATTTCCGAAATAACTGGTTTTTGCTCCTGTAGCAATTACCAGATAATCATATTTTTCGTTATGGTTTTGAAATGACACTTCTCTTGTATTAAAGTTGATATCTGTCACTTCACCATATAAAATTTTCACATTTTTAAAATTGGTTGTGATAGATCGAGTTGGAATCGCTATATCAGCTGGAGATAATACTGCAGTTGCTACTTGGTAAAGTAATGGTTGGAACAGATGATGATTCTTTTTATCGATAACTAATATTTCAAAGTTTTCATTGTTTCCGAGTGATTTGATAACTTGTAGTCCACCAAAACCAGCACCTATGATTATAATCTTTTTCTTTGTATGGGACACATTTATACTCCTAAGTAATCTAAGAAGCCAATAGAACAATTCTCTACTAATTCTTGAACTTTTTCAAAGTCCTTTTCACTTCCATAATACGGGTCAGGAACGATATCAGGACCTTTATCAGAACGAAATTTTCCAAATTTATAAATTTTATTTATTAGAGCTTCATCATTTGTTAGACTCAGAACATCGTTATAATTGTTATTATCCATTACAATTAAATAGTCAAAGTAATGAAGATCCTTAGATTGTAGTTTTCTAGATTTATGGGTCAACTGGATTCCATGTTGAAGTGCTACCTTGCGTGTCCGAGGGTCTGGTAGTTCTCCATCGTGATAACCGGATGTACCACAAGAATCAACTTCGAACATATGGTCTAAGTTTCTTTTCTTTAATAAATTTTCGAATGCACCTTGTGCTGCTGGGGATCGACAAATATTACCCAAACAAATAAACAAAACTTTTATTTTATCTTTCATTTAATTTAAATAGTAAATATATTTTTTACCGTGTTCTCTTAGCCATTTTTCTGCGGTTTTGAAATTAGGATTTTGGCTTTTTACTAAATTCCAAAAATTTTGCGAGTGGTTGTGCTCAATCGTATGTGAAATTTCATGTAGGATAATGTATTCTATAATATAATCCGGGCAATGTACCAAACTTAAATTTACTGATATATCATTTTTAGAATTGCAACTTCCCCATAACGATCGCATTGTCCTTACGCTAATTTTGTTTACCTTCGTTTTTAAATTTAATTCAAATTTTTCTACCAAAGGTTCAATTTTATTAACTAATAGTGATTTTAAAAAATGTTTTGCTTTTTTCTGTCTTAATATCTCATTTTTCTCGTTTTTGATATAAAAACCGTTCATAGGATCATAGAAAGTTTTTCTGTCATTGAGATGAATTTTTACACTTTCCCCAAATATATGAATTGTTTCACCGTTTTCAAATTTGAGATTTTTTGGTATGTCTTTAGGGATTTTTTGTAGTTTGTTTAAGATCCAATTTTGTTTATCAGCAATAAAGTCTTCTAATTGATTATTAGAAATTTTTGCGGGGTGTTTTAATACAACTCTTCCGTTTTGATAAACAGTTAAGGATATATTTTTACTTTTTGTAATTTTCCTTTCTATTTCAATTTGATTCATTCGTTTCGATTTTCTCTTTAGTTCCTGATTCCAGTTTTTCAGTTTTATCGGTTCCACGGCCCCATTCTATTTTGTTGAGAACTCCTAATTCGATTGAAAAGTCTTTAATATTGATATGAGATTTAAATCCAGAGACCAGATTTGATGTCAAATCTGCTACTGTCAAACCGCCTTGGGAAGTGAATCTACCTTCTGAGAAAAAACGTCTGTGATTGAGTCTGAAATAACTTAACCATGTCGGATTAAATTGGTAACCTACTTCAATTTTTGAGTTCCATCCGAATCCATAGTTTTCTGAGAAAAAGTTAATTGATCTCTGAACGTGAAAATCTCTGGTTTTTATTCTACCGATTGAAGGCATAAAACTAAAATCAAAATATAAATTGTTTTTGGAATAACGGTAACCTCCGCCATAAAAAACTTCCCACAGATCATTGGAGTAACTTAATCCTAGTCCAATAGGAGCGTAAAATACAGGAGTTGTTTCTATGAATTGATTCACATCATAAAAAAGATATTTGAAGTAGGAATAACGGGCTCCTGTTGATAAGAAAAAACCAGAACCTTCTTTCCAGTAATCTGGATTTGCATCTTGAAAATAATAACGACCAAAAAGCTCGATTCTGTTCTCTATGATTGTAGATTTACCTTTACCGTCGGCAAAATTTCTGCTTCCTGAATAAACTGTTGCTGAGTCACGGTAACTCCATTCTCGAGTCGCAATATTTGTTGAATTTTCAGTTGAAACAGTTCCTAGAAAAAAATCTTCATCCCTAGCGTCACCTGATTTCTGATTCCAACCCGTTGTTTTCAGTTTTCCATTGATTTCCCATCTATCCTTGATATATATTCCCTGGATTCCAAATAATGTAAAAGTTCGCGGGAAGGATATTCTGGAACCACCACGTATACCTGACAGATTAGGGTATTTATTGCCAGTCTCAAAAATATATTCACCTCCAGATCTTTCGATGGATGGTCCCCAAATAACTTCAGATTTTATTGGAGAAGTAACCAATAGTAGAGAGGTAAAAAGTAGGAAAAATTTGAAAAAATTTTGCACCAACTTAGAATGGAAATTACCTCAATGTTGTAAATTCGTAATTTGTTTTCCTCTTGGTGTTTTGAGGAGACTCGATTTCTTATCATATTCAAATAAAAATTACATCCTAGGGGTGAAATGATTTCACCCCTAGGAGACATAATTAAATTGACAATAGTCGTCAAGATACAATGGTTAGAGTAGGTAAGGTAACGTGGAAACAGTGTTTGATTCTGAAGAAGCTGCAAAATTTGTTGGGTTAAGTCTCGATGATTTTCAGCAGAGGGTAACGACATTAAAAGTTCCTGGTTTGAAAGCTGGAGAATTTAAGAAGTCGGTACTTTCCAAATATTTTGAAATCAATCAATCGGAAGGATTTGATAGTAACGTTATAGCAATCTCTAACCAAAAGGGAGGGGAGGGGAAAACAACTATCAGCTTATACTTAGCAGAAGCACTTTCGGAAAACCATAAAGTATTATTAATCGATTGGGATCCACAAGCGAATGCTACTCAGTTATTTCTAAATGACGATGTTACATCAATTATGGATTATTTGGGATATCGTGGAAAAAAACCAAGGGACATCGAGCCCCTCATCAAAACGGTAGCGACAAATTTTGACCTATTACCTTCCACGTTGGAACTTGCAAATCTGACAACTCCTTATGAAAGAGATGACTTCGAATTATTAAAAGAGGCTATTTTGCCATTAAGATCAAATTATGAATATATCATAATAGATTGTCCACCTTCATTAGGATTAATATTGGAAAATGCATTGATATGTGCGGATTATATTCTTGTACCGATTCAAACTAGGGCATTTAGTTTACAAGGGATTCGAGATTTATATGAAACAATTCAGAAAATTCAAAGAAAAGCCAATCAGCGATTGAAACTTTTAGGTGCTGTTTTAAATCAATTCGAAGGGCAAAAAGCTTTGGCTGGTTTGGCGGAGGGAGTTAAAAAATATTTCCCTGTGTTTGAAACCGTTATACAAAGACGTGAATCTATTCCGCAGGCTCAGGCTAAAATGAGTTTTTTATCAAAAATCGATCTAGCTACTATGAAAAATTTTCGAGAATTGGCTATAGAGGTGAAAGAGAAAATCAATGTCCAAAAAAACTGAATTCCAAGCCTTAGATTTAATATCCGCTTATTCCGAGAAAAAAAAGAATCCTTCTCATCTTGAGTTAAGCCAAATATTCCCAAATCCAACTCAACCTCGGCTTATTGGTAGAGAAGATACTTCTGACTTACTCCCTTCCATGGAACGATTAGGATTAATAGAACCCATTTTGGTTCGAAAAGAAAAAGGTAAATATTTAATCGTTGCTGGTGAACGAAGATACAGAGCAGCATTAAAGCTCGGATGGAAAGAAATACCAGCCATTGTTACAGATGCAAACGAAGATGTTTGTTACGAAATGTCTTTAGCTGAAAATGAAAAACGAAAAAATTTAAATCCCTGGGAGGTTGGAAAGGCAATCCAATATCTAAGGAAAGAAAAGAAAAAAACTGCCGATGAAGTTTCAAATCTTTTGGGTTACAGTGAAAGGTATGTTAAACAACTTAGCAGTATAGCGAGATTAGATCAAAAATCAGTAATGGAGTTGATCATAAGTGGTAAACCATTGTCAGTCAAAAATTTAGAAGATTTGCTTAAAAGAAAAGAAAATAGAGGGGGTGAAATCATTTCACCCCGTGTTGGATTATCGCAGACTAAAATTAGTATTAATGTCGGAAAACTAAACAGTAAATTACGGGAGAGTTTTTTAAAGGAATTAAACTCGCTCAAAAAAAAATACGGTATCAGCGAATAGAGGAAAAATGAAATCAACTTTAAAATTAAAAACAATAGATGATATCGAAAAAGAATTATCAATTATAATCACTTGTGAAAAAAAACAGAAATCAGACATTACATTATCGCAAATTTTTGATTTTTTGGCTGAGTCCATTGAATTATCGATTCAGGGAGTAGGGTATACTACCAAAAGAACGACAGTAAACAAACTTTTAGGTAAATACAAATTCGCGAAACTTATATCAACTGGCCATTATACAAAGGCAAATCAAATCCCCGGTTTCCCACCTAAAGACTTAGGAGATCCAGAATCTGCACAATTACGATTAAGAACATCTTTAACTGCTTTTAAATTACATTCTGGACCATTTGCTGAACATCCAGTTTTTGGGGAACTTGATAAAAAACAATGGGAAAAAATTCATGGAATTCTCGCTTCTTTTTTGTTTGGATACATACAGTTGTTTGGTGACGAAAAGCTTAGATTCACAAAAGATAGAGAAAATAAAAAAGATCGAAATTTTTCTGAAAAAAAACAAAATCATCACCAAAGAAAAAATGAAGACAAAGGTGAATCTAAACCAAGCGGACACAATAATAAAAAATGGAAAAATAAAAAGAAATCCCATTATAAGGGAAATAGAAACCAAGGAGGAGGACCTAAATGAGGATAACGTTAGTAAGCGGAAGTCATAGAAAGAATTCACAATCATTAAAAGTAACAAATTTTTTAGCTTCAATATTAAAAGATAAAGGCATTGAAATTAAAATTCTAGACTTAGGTAATTCACCACTACCAATTTGGGAGCCTGGAATGTGGGAAAAAGATTCGGAGATTAAAAAGTTTTGGAACGAATATAATCAAGGATTGTCTGAATCGGATGCATTTGTATTTATTACTCCAGAATATGCCGGTATGGCTAGTCCAGCGATGAAGAACTTTTTCCTATATTTATCTGGTGGGGACATTGCTCATAAACCTGGACTTATTATAACAGCATCAAGTGGAATGGGTGGAAGTTACCCAAATGCCGAATTAAGAATGTCTAGTTACAAAAATACAAGAATCGTATACATTCCAGACCACGTTATTGTAAGACATGTAGAAACAGTTTTAAATTCAGAATCACCAGAATCTAAAGAAGATACATATATCCGAGGTAGATTAAACTATGTTTTGAATGTGTTAGTAGAATATGCAAAAGCGTTCAATGCCATTAGGTCAAGCGGTGTGATTGATATAAAAACTTACCCCTTTGGATTATAATCGATATTAAAATTGGAATTCCAACATTGGATATGAGTGTCAATAGATACCCAAAAAATGGACCTCCAAAAGTATACGGATCTACGCTATGCATAAAGTGTATGATAAATGGATGTAGTAAGAAGATAAATAAACTTTGATTTCCTATATAGCTGAGGACTTTGGATATTGATCCATTGAAATCATTCAAGTATTGCCAAACGAATAACAGAAATAGTATTGGATAAATGGTGTGGTGATTTTTTAAGTCTGCACTAAATAAATGACTAAATATTAGAATCAAAATTATGGATAAAACGAAATAAATTGAAAATATAAATTTTGAATTCTGATTGATTTCAGAGTTAGATTGTTTAGTTTTCCCAATATGAATTCCTAATACGAAGAAAAAAATATAATTGAAGATCGAAATTGAAAGGTACTCGGTCGGTAAAAAAGTATCAAAAAAACCTAAATTTGAGATCAAATTAATTAAAAATGAAACTAAGAGGATTATATTTCGCCAATTTTCTTCTTTCATGATTGGATTCAAAATATAGAATAATAGGTAAAATTGTAACAACAAAGGTACAAAATAAAAGGGTGTGAACACTTTACCTAAAGCGTAAAATGTTAGAAACTCATTAAGGGAATAATGATTGTATTTAATCCAATACCCAACAATTGAGAATACCGTATATGGTAAGACTAGGTTCTTAAATTTTGAAACCCAATAACCTTCCTTTATTTTTAGAAAAATAGCTGATGTTAGGATAAACATTGGGACCGAAAAACGTGCCAAATTAGATAACATCAATGCATTATGGATGATAAATGTATCACCAGGATGGAAAAACTGAAAGTAAGAGTGGATATGTATCATTACAATTCCTATCATTGCAAACCCTCTCAGTACATCAAAACGTGATTCTCTGCTGTTTTTGGATTGGTTTGGCACTGGAAATAATAATGGAATGCGGAAGGCGTAAAACGTAAGTGCCAACATCCCTGCTAGTATGATCCCTAATAATTCCCATTCCATATCGTAATTGTCCTTTTCGAACATTTTCATTTTATATTTCAGGATGGAAAGGAAAATGAATTCAGATTTTAGCCAAAATAGCCAAAAATAGATATAGGAGTCACCATTTTATGAGCAAACTCAACATTCCGCCGAACCAAAGGATCTTCAAAGAAGGGGAGTTGAATAATGCTATGTACATCATTTTGCAAGGGAATGTAGAAATATTTTTTACTGTTAATAATAGCCAAACACGATTGGCGCTCATGAAACCTGGGGATTTTTTTGGAGAAATGGCTTTGTTTAGTTCCAATCCAAGGAGTGCAACTGCAAGGACAATTACAAACTGTGAATTAGCAGTGATTGAGAGTAAACAACAGTTAGAAAACTTCTTGGTTAAAAATCCGAAATTCGCAGCGAAGATGGTTTCCATTATGGCGGATCGATTAGCAAAAACAAATGAACTGTTGATTAGCAGTATGGAAAAATCAGTTGCTAAGAAAATTGAATTTAGTACAGAATTAGGAAAAGATTTAAAAGAAGATTTGGGAAGTGTTTAGTTTTAATCGCATTACCCATAAATGGACGGTAAGTTTTTTTTGACCAAAGTGATTTCTAAAATAGGCGCATAACTAAGTAAATTCTTCAAATTGACCTTGTGACCTTCCGCGAGGACAAATTCTTTCAATATTTCCAAAGTTTCTTCAGGTGGTAAACTTGATATATAAGGGTATTCTGGATGGCCAACTAAATTGAGTTCGTCGGCTAAATTCGGATCTTCTAAATCTTTTTCTTCCAGTGTGAGTAATAATTTCCAATCCATTTTTATATAAAGAGATTTTGGTATTCTTCTCTATGTTCCTCAAATTTTACTTTAAAACGATCTTGCATTTCTCGAAAATCTTTTTCTGAGTGAATTTCAAAATAGTCCAAAACTTCTGGTTCTACAGTAAAGTAATTCCCTTTCCCTTTGCCGATATTTGCCAGGATGTCTGCTAAGTATATGATTTGGCATAAAATGTTATTTCTTGACTTACACTGCCAAGGTTTGTGATGGAAACGAATTACATCTAAAATTTCTTCAGGAAAATGCCATTTGTCAGAAATTAAATAACCAATTTCTGAATGAGTTGTTCCAACCGTGTATTCTTCTACCCATTCAGAAATTTCCGTATTATCGTCACTTCTTAAGACTCGGATCTGATTGACTTGGCTTAAATCAAGGGATAAAAGAACCATTCTTCCTAAATCATGTAGTAGGGCAGCGATTGTTGCGGTTTCCAAAAGTTGGATGTGTTTTCGCTTTTCTTCCAGTAAAAATTTCACATACATAGAAGTTTTAAAAGAGTGAGTCCAAACAAGAACTTGTTTCGCATAACGAGAGTTAAGTATCTTTTTTGCACCCAATGCCAAAAAGATTGACTCGAGGTTTTTTAGACCAATCCGTTTCACTCCTTCAAAAACAGAAACTATGGATTTATGGACTCCGAACAATGGTGAATTTGCGATTTTGATGATTTCAGCCGCGATCGCTGGGTCTTTTTCAGCTTCAGTCGCAATTTCTTGGAAAGTAACATCTTTCTTTTTCGCAATCAGGATCAATTTATTAATTTGAGCAGGCAATGGAGGAAGTGAATTTACTTCTCGGATCAAAAGATCCCTGATGCGTGATTGGCTATCTTTTGGGATCAATTGTTTGGGGATACGAATGATGACTTCTGTAAAGTCTTCACCAGTTACCAATTCGAAAAATTGATTTGGTATTCCTGAATTACGAAGTAGGATATGAATTAATACAATGCCTAAACCAGAACTTTCCTCATTGTCTACGGATTCTCGATAAGCATCATTGATATTTTTGTATTTTGTTGAAGCTTGGACCCTGCGAACGATTCGATTTTTTTCTTCCGGTAAGATTTTTGCATTATTGCGTACTCGGAACTCAATAAAATCCTCCTTGTAAATTGTACTAAGAGAAATAGAATAATTTGATTTTTCTAAAGATGAAAAGACTCGTTTGCGATGGTGACCAAACTCATCCTTATACAGACTTATCCCTCTGGCATAATCTTTTTCATTCCATAAGTCTAACCCTTGTTCTGAGAAAAAAACACGTTTCCCATTGGCCTTACACCCATTCACTAAAAGTTCACTTAGGATGGTGAATAAAATCTCATGGAGGAATTCCAGAGAAATACTCCTAACCACTCGACCAATCCAAATGTCCAATTCCGGACAGTCGATTTCCGAAAAATGGACATATTCTTTGGTGATCAATTTCCCAGAGAGAAAGTCCTCCTGGAATGTCATGAGTGGGGGAATCGACATGATAAAACTGTTTTGAACCTTGTTTCTCTTTTTGAAAACCGAAAATTTTATTTTGAAATTTACTTAGAAAATCCGATAATAGTAACTATGGAACTCTCGAAAAAAAGCCTTCTCTTAACCATTTTGTTCAGTTTAGCAGTTGTTTCAATCTCTGCACAGGACTCTAAACCACAAACAACATCTACCGACGTGAATCAAGAAAATCACGATGCCAAAGAAGGCCAAGACAAAGAGTTGTTCGAGTACTACTATAAAACACGTCCAGAAAATTTACCACCTAATAAAGCAAAACTTGAATATAACCTGATAAAGACGCTTAAAAAAGAAATCATGAGTCGTGATTATTCAAAAGAGTCAGCAGAATCAATCAAAAAAATAGATGCGACTAACATCCAATACGAAAGAGTTTATCGTGATAGCAAATGGTTACGTGGGTTTATGACTCAAAATACGCATCTCAATTATATGGAATATATGTATGTTGTGAAATACGATAAATATATGTGTTTTGTTACTTTTGATGTAAATCCTGAGAATTATTTACAACAATCACGTCAGTCTCATTTGGTTTTTTCCGGTAAGGATAAGTTCGAAGTAACAATTCCGAAACCCTAATCGCCAAAAAAACAGCCGTTAAAGTAAAGAAATAGTAAAAGCTAAGTCTAAAATATTTTTCTAAGTTCTCTAGAAGGGGGAGTGGCTCTTCATTCCCCATAATTCTCGAAATTGCCGTAGGTTTTCCTAAAATTCGCAATTCCTTTTTGTAAATTTCAATTGAATCACCTAACCTTAACCTTTTGTAAATGGAATAAGGGATTTTTTCGGTAGATTCATATAAAGATCCATCAGATAAACCAAAATTATAATGGCATTGGTAAGCGATTGGGAATTGATTTTTGATTCGAGACAATTCTTGCACCCTCGCAAAACTTCTGTTTTTTTCATTGATGAGTGAAGTGGACTCCTCTTTTAGGAAGGAGTTTTCGTAGTAAATGAGGGAATAGAATATAGAAATTACTAAAAAAGAAACGAAAACCGAATTGGAGATCCAAACGGAAATTCGTGGAGTCATCTAGGACTTAGATGGCTCCTCAAAAGACTTTAAAGCATCTTCTCGATCAGAAAAAAATTGGAATGCATTGGATAAACCTAACAGATGGAACACTTGTAAAATAGAACTTGTTACACCGACGAGTGCCATTTCTTTATTTCGTTTTTGTAAGTTCATTTTTACATCTAAAATCATACGTATTCCTAAACTGGAAATGTAACGTAATTCAGAAAAATCTAATATCAAATGTTTTCTATCGGTACCAACCATTTCATCAAGTATGGTTTGGGTGATTCGATCTAACGGACCAGATTCCATCCGTCCTTTAATTTGAACAATGACAGTTCCATTGATGCGCTTTTGTTCGATTTCGTATGGTAAGTCCTGCATGGATTCCCCTCTCTTTAGTGGAACGACTACAAATAATTTCTCAGGCGATAATTTGATTACCGCTTTTGCATATGGTGGAAAAGGATAGTGTCTCTCCGTGAGAGAATCCACTGCCAATCCACCATTCATTTCGGAAATAACTTCCACTTGATCCAAAGCCCTAAAATCTGCCAAGGAAAACTCTGTTTCTCGTGATTTGACTCGTATTTCTCTGGAATACACGTGGAAAAATGGCTCATGTTTCGAAAATGGCGGGAATTTTTTAGGGAAACAGGAACTGATCCAACCTGTTGATCCTGCACCGGTGTAAACCAGTAAGCCTGAACATTTTTGTTCTTCCTTTTTGTCCAAATACGTGATCCAAAATCTTGAAGTGAGATCTGGGCTATTGTTTCGGATGGATAGTTCACAAACAGCTGGAACCGTTTTAAGTTTTGTACCATTTGGATACACAATTTCAGTTTCTAATAGTGACCAAGACTCTATTTTTGTTTGTTTAAAATTATGTTTTACTGCTTCACCAAGTTCTTCCGCAGTAAAGCCAAGAAGTGCTCCAACTGAAGAGTCTGGATCCGAATTACACCCAATCAAATGAGTATTACCGACCAAATGAGCAACATATGTAAAATGATTATCACCACCATGTGCGACAACTAAATCATAATTCGAACCAGATTCAGGGTCAAAGTGTTCTCGGAAAACAAAATCAGCTTTTGGAAATACATGTGTTTTTAGATACTCACGGGAACGAATTTGCCTTTCGTGGGATTCAAATGTTCTTTGGAATACATTTGGATTTTGTTTAGTGACTTCCTTATAGGCTTGGATGGAACCATAAGTTTCCAAATCCAACTCGTATTTGGTTCGTTTGAAAACGACAACGATCTTCTTGTATTTGATGGAAGTCATGAGTTTTGGAAGAAATTCCCATTTTCCTTAGGAAAATAAAGGTTTTTTTACAAAAACTACGATTTTCTTAGGGAATTTTAAGAAAAATTGTATCCAAAATGATTTTAATCTTGTACCAAAACAGGTAGTTTTGTAAATAATGTGTAACCGTTAAATGGTTTAGAGGAAAATCAAAGTATGGCAACAACTCCTACCCCAATGAAAAAGTCCGAAATGCTCAGCGAACTCGCTGAAACAACTGGAATGACCAAAAAAAATGTAGCAGCATTTTTGGACTCTTTCGTTGAACTCGCTTACAAAGAAACTAAGAAGAATGGTGCATTTGTCATTCCTGGTCTAGGTAAACTTGTTAAACGTAATCGTCCGAAAAGAAAAGGTAGAAACCCTGCAACTGGTGAAGCGATTGTTATCCCAGCAAAGACAGTTGTGAAATTCACTCTTTCTAAAACTTGCAAAGATGCGGTTGTCCCACCTAAAAAATAATGTCATCAATTCTCCCAGGTGGGAAACTACCTGGGAATTTTATGGAAAAAAAACCATATCCATTCTTACCGTTTGAAGACTCTCTCGTAGGGGAAAAAGCTCTACTTGTTTGGCAAGATAGCCATCACTCTGAAAAAAATTTAAAAGACCATTTACTCATGGCTTTGGAATTAAGAGAAGATCAGTTAGTATTTACTCCAAACGCAATCAAACAAAAGTTAATGGTTTCATATCCTAGTGAAATTAGGAATTTAATAACAAACAATCAAACTAGTGAAATTCCCAAATTACTGATAGCAATTGCAAAAGGAAATACACCATCAAATTCTCAACCAGCATTAGATATTTGTTTTGAACTCATAGAATGGTTGTTAACTGGATTTGATTTGGATGAAGTTTTAAGAGAAACTTTATCATTATTATTCGGAATTACTTTATCAATTGAGTTTTTAACATCTGTTCGTGCTGAGTATTTTAAAGAGTTACGTGGTTAAATAAAACTAACAAAAAAGTTTTTTGATTGTCAGTTTGTGAATTTGGTTCAAAATTTGGAGCAAATAAGGATTTTTGGTAACTTCTATGCAAACTCGAAACATCTATAAATGGGGATCACAAGAAGTGGAAGAAAAACTTCCCTCACATACATTGGATTTTTTAAATCATCAATTCCCAGTTTCAAAAGAATTTAAATCTGCTCTTCCTAAAGGTGAACTCCCTTTAAAACCATTAAAGAAATCGAAGTTAACTCCAAACATCATCTCAAAACTAAAAAAAATTGTTGGGAATACGAATGTGTCGTTAGACGATGTTAGCCGAGCAAAACATTCAATGGGAAAGTTTTATACTGAAATTTATAAAGCTCGGTTCGGTGAAGTATCGGATGTTGTCGATGTAGTGGTCTCTCCAAAAAATGAAAAGGAAATTGAAGAAATTTTAACTCTTGCGAATGCAAATAAAATTCCCGTCATTCCATTTGGTGCAGGATCCACAGTCACAAAAGCATTACAAGCTCCGAAAGGAGGGATCTCCCTTGATTTGTCTCGATTCAATCGTATCATTGAATTTAATGCAATTGATTCAACAGTAACCGTCGAAGCTGGTGTATATGGACCAGAATTAGAAAAACATTTAAATGACAGGGGATATACCTGCGGACATTTCCCTCAATCATTCGAATTTTCAACTGTAGGTGGTTGGATTGCAGCAAAAGGGGCAGGGCAAGCCTCAACTGGTTATGGTAAGATAGAAGATATTCTTCTTGGATTAACAGCGATTACACCTTCTGGTAAATTTGAATCAAAAATTTATCCTGCAGCTTCCATTGGTCCTGATATGTTTCGTTTGTTTCTTGGAACGGAAGGAAGTTTTGGTGTTATAACAAAGGCTACTTTAAAAATTCGAAAATACCATTCACAAAATTCTGCTAAAGGTTCTTTTATATTCAAAAACTTTGAAAGTGCAGTGGAAACAATGCGAGAAGTGATGCAAGGGGGATTTGGAAAACCTCATTTTTTCCGAATCCAAGATCCTGAGGAAACTGATATTTCTTTTCATATGAGTGGATTACATGGAGGAAAAGAGGATCTTTTTCTAAGGTTTATTGGTTACAAACCAATGCAAAGGTCACTTATGCACATCATCATCGATGGAGACCCTTCTTATACAAAAGAAGTTTTGAAGAAAATCAAAAAGATAGCAAAATCGAATGGGGGATTTTCCACCGGAGAATCACCTGTTAACAAATGGCTACACCAAAGGTATTCAAGTGCCTACTTGCGTGATTATTTAATGGATGAAGGTATTCGGATTGATACCTTAGAGACCGCTGTTAGTTGGTCAAACCTTCATACTTTATGGGAAAACACAAGAGCATATATTAAAAGTTTTGAAAATACCTCATGTATGGTCCATATATCCCATGCATATGAAAATGGAGCAAATTTATACTTCATTTTCCTAAGCCCTATGGACAAACAAAATGAAGTTTCCTCTTTTGTTAAATTTCATAAAGGTATTATCGATAGTATCCATGAAAATGGTGGATCACTTTCACATCATCATGGAATCGGAAGAATGTTGTCTCCATGGATGGAAAAAGAAGTTGGGAAAGAAGGGATTCGTATCCTATCTTCTCTCAAAAAAACTTTTGATCCAAAGGGAATTATGAATCCAGGTGGATTATTAGGATTAAAATAATGGGTGTTTCTGAAAGGAAAAAAAGAGAATTTGCACAAAGAGAAACGGACATTCTAAATTGCGCGATTGAACTTTTTCGAACAAAACATCCATCTCTTGTGAAGATGGATGATATCGCAAAACATTTGGAAATTGGACGAGGGACAATTTATCTACATTTTAAAAGTAAAGATGATTTGATGGCTCGTATCCAATATGAAGATTATGTTCGTCTTCGGGAAAGGCTTGAAAAAGCTTTTGAAGAAAAAACTGCTATTGAGATGTCTAGGCGGGCCATTCGAGCCTACATCGATCATTGTTTAGGTGATAAACATATGTACCTCGTTGCTAAACAATGTGGAGTGAATCTAAACATTGATAATGTTTCTGAAGACATGAGGAAAATGCTCACAGATGAACGATCAAATCGATTGTCTTTATTAGAAAAAATTTATAAACAAGCAAAAATTGAAAATCTCATCAACTCACGAGGAACCTATCCCAATGTGGCCGTTGCATGGGGAATGATCCGTGGTGCAGTAGAAGTGATTCTCGATGGGCATTTTCAAAATGAAATAAAAAGTGAAAAAGCATATTTAGAAACGATAGAACATGTTTTATTTTTTGGATTATTTTCAGGTGGAAACAAAGGAGAAACATGATGAGAAAGATAAAGGTAATTTTAAATCCAGTTTCGGGTGGAGGCCTTTCTGCAAAAGTTTGGCAAAAAATTGAACCTATTCTCATCCAAAAGGGGATTTCCTATTCATATGAAGCAACTACCAAAGAAAAAGCCGCAAAAGATATCGCAAAGGAATCTGTAAAACAAGGGTATCATTGGATTTTAGGCATTGGAGGAGATGGTACTTTCTCAAATATCATCAATGGACTTTTTGAAAATGGAAAATTGATCAATCAAAATGTTGTATTTAGCCCGATCCCTGCTGGCCGGGGAAATGATTTTATCAAAACTGTAAAGGTTCCAAAAAATCCAGTAAAAGCATTGGAACAAGCGTTAAATGGCAGCGAAAGACAAATTGATTTAATTGATGTTACCTATACCAAGCCTGATAAATCAAAAGGTAAATATTTGTGTTTGAACTTGGCTGATTTTGGAATGGGCGGAGAAGTTGTATATAGAGTGAATCAATCAAAATTAGGTAGGTTTATTGGTGGCAAAGGTGTATTCCTTTTTTATACAGTTGTTTGTTTGTTTTCATATACAAATAAAAAAATCACACTCACACTTTCCAAATTTGAGAAAATCACAAATAAATGTAGGTTAATTGTTTGTGCGAATGGCGAATTTGCTGGTGGAGGAATGTGGTTTGCACCGAAAGCTAAATTAGATGATGGAAAAATGGATTTATTGGCAATCCAAGACGTTTCCGTTTTTGAGACACTTCGAAAATTTGGAAATCTTTACCAAGGAAAATTATCTGATGATGCAAAAGTAATTTCAAAACAAATTACTGAACTGACAGCAGAATCAGAAGAAGATGTATTTATCGATGTAGATGGAGAAAATATGGGGCAACTTCCTGCTCAGTTTAAAGTTCTTTCCAAGGTATTACCAATTAAATGTTAAACTTATGAAAAATAGCACCAAACAAGAAAATTCGAGATTAGATCATTTAAAAAAAGAATACGATATTCTTGTCATTGGAGGTGGGATTACTGGTGCCAATGTTTTATGGGATGCAACACTAAGAGGATATAATTGCCTTCTAGTGGAAAAAAATGATTATGCATCTGGTACAAGCCAAGCAACTTCCAAACTAATCCACGGCGGACTACGTTATTTAAAAA
The DNA here is from genome assembly GCF_003114815.1 of Leptospira ellinghausenii. Classification (NCBI taxonomy): domain Bacteria; kingdom Pseudomonadati; phylum Spirochaetota; class Leptospiria; order Leptospirales; family Leptospiraceae; genus Leptospira; species Leptospira ellinghausenii. Next base: position 182,555 of record NZ_BFAZ01000010.1, on the reverse strand, counting down.
ATTTTGAACTAGGTCTTGTGCGTGAATCTTTATCAGAACGAAGGTATTTAGCGAAAATTTCTCCACATGCTGTTCGACCTATGGGTTTTATCATTCCGATTCGGTCTCTCTTCCAAAGGATACAGTTATTGTTAGGCATGGAGTTATACAATTTATTATCTTTTGATAGAAACAAAGAAATTGACCCAGATGTTCAACTTCCCAGATACCGATGGAATTCCGTTGCGGAAACAATTTATAAGGTGCTGGGTCTTGGTAGAAAATCACTGAAAGGAAGTTTCCAATACTACGACTATGCAAATCCAAATCCAGAGAAACATACAACTGAGTTTATCCTTTCTGCAAAAGAAAAAGGTGCACATGCTTTCAATTATTTATCTGTTACTACCTTAAAAAGACAAAATAGTGGCGGTTATACGGTAGGGTTGACGGATGAAATCACTGGCAAGAAGATTTTGGTATCTGCTAAGGTAGTTGTCAATTCGGCAGGACCTTGGGCGGATTTAATTGAGTCTATGGCTGGAATTTCAGCAGAAAAAAAATTAGTTCGATCCAAAGGGATTCATGCAGTCGTTCGTAATATTTGCGGTAATGAGTGTGTTGTATTGTCAAAACGAGATGGCTCACATTTATTTGTGATCCCATGGCGTGGCAAAACGATCATCGGAACTACTGATACTGCATATGAGGATGATCCAGACAAGTTTAAAGTCAAACAATCCGAAATTGTTGATTTGATCGATGAAGTAAATCATAGTTTTGGTTTTGCAAAATTAACATTAAAAGATGTCGATTATTATTACGGTGGATTAAGACCACTTGTGGAAGATCCAGGTAGTACTGAAGGAACATACTCTGCTTCAAGGAAATCGGAGATATTTCATTATGAAGATGAAGGTTTCGCTGGATTTTTTTCAGCATTAGGTGGAAAATACACAACAAGTAGAGCGGTTGCAGAAAGTTTAGTGAATGCAATTGATACTTATACAAAAGGAAAAATTGATCCTTGTGTCACAAAGTTCACACCATTACTTGGTGGAAGATACCAGAACCTTAAGGAATTGGTTACCGAAATTCAATTTAAGTTTCCACAAGTCCCTGGTATTAAAATGGATACATTAGTTAGACGGTATGGCAGTTTAACATGGAAAATATTATCATTAAAAGGATTGGATACATATCGAATTCCTAATGGCGAGATGTATTATGAAGATGAAGTGGAATACATAGTTTTAAATGAAGACATTCATCATTTAACTGATTTTTATTTCAGAAGGTCTGGAGTCGGAACAGTTGGGAAAGTAGAAACATCGGAACGAACTCGTCTAGATAAAAAAATTGCTAAGTTACTTGGTTGGAGTGCAGATCGCCTGAAAGAAGAAGCCAAAAAAGTTGATGAACGTTATCAGTGGTTTGTTGATTAAGTGCCAAGAATAAAAATCGATATTCCAAATCATAAAATATTTGAAACATCTTTATCTGTTCGAATATCAGATATCAATTTTGCCGGACATTTGGCACATGATGCGATTTTGACATTAACACATGAATGTAGAGCTAGATTTTTCTATTCTCATGGATGGACTGAGATCAATGTAGAAGGCAAAGGAATAGTTGTTTCTGATGTGGCTATTGTTTATAAATCAGAAGCTTTTTTCCCTGATGATTTGAACATTCAATTGTACGTAGATCAAATCTCAACAAAATCATTAGATATGTTGTATGTGATCACACATAAGGATGGAAAAGAAATTGCTCGTGCTAAAACTGCAATTGTCTTTTTTGATTATTCGGAACGGAAACCTTGCCCAATCCCAGCAGTGTTTTTAAGTGTAATCAAAAAAGAATCTAAGAATTAATTTTTATCGTTTTGAGCAATTTTGTTTTGAATGAGAGACAAAAATTTTGTTTCTTCTAGCTCATAACTGAGCTTATGGATGCCACCTAAGGGATTGAGCCGGACTGCTTGATTCCAAGTATTTGATTCTAATTGTTTCCAAATCCCAATCCCAAATCGGCCGTATTCATTACGTATCCACTGCATAAGTTGAGTTATGGTTTCTATATTTTTATCTTTCCGTTTCGAATATGTTAGAATAAAATTTAATAGTTCTTCTATCCCTTTCTTTTTTACAACTGATGTTTTAAAAATTGGTGGAAGTGACTGGTCAGGGAGAATGTCTTTGATAAATTCGAGAGTGGACTCTAACATATAATAACTTGAATTTGCCAAAGACTCTTCATCACATTTGTTGATGATAAAAGCTTCGGGAACTTCCATAATTCCTGATTTCATAAACTGAACTTGGTCACCACCCAAAGGTTGCATCACAAGAAATGAAATATCGGAAATGAGTGATACTGAAATTTCGTTTTGTCCAATACCAACCGTTTCAATGAATACATAATCAAAAATCTTTCTTAAAAAACGAATTACATGATAGGTATAGGGATTGAGTCCACCTAATTCAAGTTGAGAAGGTTGTGATCGAAAATAAATCCTCGTGTCCCGTCTTGGAAGAGTAACTCTTGTACGATCTCCAAGTATCGAGCCGCCACTGATATTGGAAGAGGGGTCAATTGCAACGATTGCCATTTTTTTGACTGGTGCAAAGTCCAGGAACAAACGACAAAGTTCTCCGAGTAACGATGATTTGCCGGCACCAGGCGTTCCTGTGATTCCAATGGTAAGACCATCTTTGGCATTTGGTTTTTGAGATTGGATTTCGTTGAACAAACTTTCACGAAATGTTAGATTGTTTTCTGTTTCGATTTTGGAGATGATTTTTGCAATGGGAAACTTCTCACCAAGGAGTGCTTCTGAAACCAATTGCGATAGTGTTTCTGTGGAATCCATCAAAGAGTTTGCCATTGTAAAACGAGTAGTATTCGAGCTGAAACCTCCACTAATATTCACTTCGAATTATAGTGGAGGTAGTTGGATCTCGTGGTTAAACCAGGGCTGGTTCAACTGAAATGATATCGATGATCTTGTTCATGATCGACATCAAATCATAATCTTTTGGAGTAAAGATCTCGCGGATTCCCATTTTTTTCAATTCTTCAAAATCGGATTCTGGGATGATCCCACCAATCACAACTGGGATGTTTGCTTTGTAGTGAGCAAGTTCATCAAATAGATGTTTTGCGATTTCTTTATGGGAACCAGAAAGAATGGAAAGTCCAATCACATTTGCATTTTCTTCCACCGCAGATTGTACAATTTCCTCTGGAGAGAGTCGTATCCCAGAGTAAATCACATCAAATCCACTGTGTTTTGCAGAGACTGCAATCATTTCCGCACCATTGGAGTGTCCATCAAGTCCCGGTTTTCCCACTACAATTTTTGGTCTATGTCCATGGGCTTTTGTGAAGGCCTCAACTTTTCCACGAACAGTGGCTACTTTATCATCGGAGAGAAAAAGTTTTTGTCCATCTACACCAGTTGGTGGGTTGTATTCGCCATACACTTCGCGAAGAGCGTCTGCCCATTCTCCTGTAGTCACAAGTGCTTTTGCACATGCAATGGAATATGGCATAAGATTTTTTCCATCTTTTGCTGCTTGTTTGAGTTCTTCTAAAGATTTTTTAGCAAGTTCTGCATTTCGTCGACTTTTTGCTTCTGCCAACACACCTAATGTTTGTTCAGCGGATTTAGGATCAACTTTGAAAATACCACCGTCAGAGTCAGTCATAAGTGGAGATTTGATTCCGTCAGTCCATTTGTTTTTACCAACGATCACAAGTTCATTGGAATTGATTTTGGAAAGCCTTTCGGTTTGCGATTTCACAAGTTGTGATTTCATATAACCGTTTTCAATGGCAACAAGAGCACCGCCCATATCGAGAATTTTTTGGATTTCTAATTTGGCTTGTTCTTTTAGGGCTTTTACTTTTCCTTCAATGACTTTTGAACCTTCAAAAATATCTGGGTATTCTAAAAGATCGGTTTCATACGCTAAGACTTGTTGCAAACGAAGTGACCATTGTTGGTCCCAAGGTCTTGGAAGGGAAAGAGCTTCGTTCCATGCTGGTAATTGTAAAGCACGGCACCTTGCGTTACGAGATAAAGTCACACCCAACGCTTCGATCAGGATTCTCCATGCATTGTTTTCTGGTTGTTCTTCTGTGAGACCAAGCGAGTTTACTTGTACTCCATATCGGAACACTCTGTACTTAGCATTTTTGACACCGTAACGTTCTTTTGTGATCTCTTCCCACATTTCTGTGAAGGCACGCATTTTGCACATCTCTTCTACAAAACGAATCCCAGCGTTGACAAAAAAGGAAATCCTTCCCACACACTGTTCGAATTCATCCTCTGTAAAACAGTTTCTTTCTTTAATGGCATCTAACACTGCAATCGCTGTTGCAAGAGCAAAGGAAAGTTCTTGTACAGGTGTTGCACCTGCTTCTTGTAAGTGATAAGAACAGATGTTAGAGGGGTTCCACTTTGGAATATTGTGCAGACAGTATTCATACATATCCACGATGATTTTCATCGAGTCTTTTGGTGGATAAATGTAAGTTCCTCGTGCCAGGTATTCTTTGATGAGATCGTTTTGAGTAGTTCCGTTTAGTTTTTCGAGGGGAACTCCACGTTCTTCCGCAAGTGCCACATAAAGCGACAAGAGCCACATAGAGGTTCCATTGATGGTCATCGATGTGTTCATCTCCTCGATTGGGATTTGGTCAAATAAAATGCGGAAATCTTCAAGTGAGTTGATAGGAACTCCCACTTTTCCGATTTCAGGCCTTGAGACTTCGTGGTCGGAGCTATAACCACACTGTGTGGGTAGATCAAATGCAATGGAAAGCCCTGTTTGGCCTTTAGAAAGGTTCTTTCTGTACAACTCATTGGAGGCTTTTGCGTTGGTGTGCCCTGCATAGGTCCTAAAAATCCATGGTTTGTCAGGTTTTCCCTGTCCATTCTCGTCAACGAGAAGGTAATCTTTTTTTTCGGCGGACATTCTTTGCCTCGTTTTATAATTTCTATGTATAATTGAAAATCTTCTGGAATATTTTCACCTAAAAATTTATACAGGACTAGGCAATTTAAGCCTTTTCCAAGATGCGCGAACCTAAACCTTTTTCACCAATTCCATTCATTTTTAGCATCTTACTCTTAAGTTTGGGTTATGCGTTGTTCTCATATTTTAGACCTTTCCCGACGACAGAAACAGAATGGGAGTTTTTGGCAAATGCCAAAGCTGCAACGGAGGAGGGGGGACTCATTTCTGCAAGAGAACCTCTTGCTTTTTGGTTTGTAGTCACTTGGAAAAAAATCTTTGGTAGCAATTACATTCCATCCTTCATTGCGTTAGCTGGCTTATTTTATAGTTTGTTTTTACATCTATTTTTGTTGTTACTCAGAAATGTAGAATGGAAACGAAATCACTATTTTGTGGTTTATCTTGCTGCCTTTTTACCATTTTCCTACGGATTCCCAACTTCCTATTTCACAGAAACACTTTGTTTGGTATTTTTGTTACTTGTCTTTTTGACATTTCGATTAGAAAAGATGACAGACTTACTGATTTTTCCAACATTCACACTTCTTGCCTTTTTCTCTAGTTTTATCATGTTCTATTTGGGTTTCACATTCTTTGTGATCTTCACGGGGATTCGTGGTTCTAGAAAAGCAGCACAAAAAACATCAGTTTTTTATAAGAAAAAAAATGTTCCGTTTTTATTTTTACTTGGATACTTAGCTTTTTTTGTCATCTCACTTATCTTTTTCTCTTACTCCAATTTTTTTGGAGAAAAATCGATCAGTTTTCTTTTCAAAACTTGGTACCAAATAGCACTGATGATATTACTTCCTATGTTAACCATTGGGATTGGACATATATTATTAAAAACAGAAAAAGAACTGAATACAATTACAGCTTCTGTTGTCTTAGGCATTTCAATCCTTGTTTCCGTGTATTTTATCTTTAAGGATTTGCGTTCTTCTGCCAAGGAACCGTGGGATACTCAAACCAAAAATTTAACCAAATCATTTGGTCAGGCTCTTGTACTAAAATCAGATCCTATTTATTTACCAAAAGAGTTTTCCTTTGCTTTGTATTTCCAAACAGGAACCAAAACTAAATATTTAAAAGAAACAGTGATTCCTGATAAATCCTTTTTATATGTAGAAGGGATATGGAACCAAGACATCCAATTAGTGCAAAAATCTGGATTGTTCCGAAAATCGAATCGGTCGATTGGGATTGTTCCATTGAGCGAAGACGATGTCCTCATTCAAAAAACTACCTTCGATAGAATTAAAAATGAAAAAAACCTAAGTTTTATCTCTAAGAAGATAGAAGAATCGTGGATGAATATTCCCGCAAAGCGCCCGTTTGACGAATATACAGCAGGATTACAAAAAAAGTTTGGTTATTTGAGTTTTTACTAAAACTTCGGATTAAGAACTAAAGTCTTTATAAAATCGTTTCACCTTAGAAACATATTGTTTTGTTTCTTCATATGGTGGAATGCCTTTGTATCGTTTCACAGCACCAGGACCTGCATTGTAAGCGGCAATTGCCTTTTCTGGATCCTTAAATTCTTTCATGAGACCTTTTAAGAATTTTACACCACCAGTAATGTTTTCTTCTGGATCAAAAGGGTCCTTTACACCCAAACTTTCTGCTGTCTCGGGCATTAGTTGCATGAGGCCCATTGCCCCTTTGGGAGAAACTGCTTTCGTTTTAAATCCAGATTCTGCTTTTACCATAGCCTTCACTAAATTTGGATCCATCCCTTGAGCTTCTGCAATGGATTCGATGGTACCAATGAGATCCCCCGTTTGTTTGGGGCCTCGTGAAAGAGAAGGCTCCAAGGATTTCGCTGTATCAGGAAAAGGAAGTTGGATCGAGTCATTCGAAACGGGATTTGTCTCACTCGTTTGTTTTGCCCCATTTTGTTTGTTCCATTCCTTTTCTAATAGATCAGGGAAGGAGACAAGGGTACTAGGATTCTTTGCCATTTGGGACAAAGATTCCATTCGGCCTAGGACAGACGAAACAGACGGGATATCAGTGAGTTTCACATCATTCCCTTCGGTCGAAATTTGGAAAACTGAAGTAAAAAATTATGTCTCTTATTAAAATCTGGAAGTTTGGATTTGGTGTAAGTCTTTTGCGCCCAGTGGTTTCACAAGGTAACCTTTCACATTGGGAAAGGACAAACTTTTGGATTTGTCGGAAGGATCTATGGAGGATGTGAGAATGTAAATCGGGATTTGTGAGATGGGTGTGATCGTTTGGATTGTATCCAAAAACTGCCAACCATCCATGATCGGCATATTCAAATCTAAAAACAAAAGTTCGGGTAGTTGTTCCGAAGACTGTAAGGCAGTGAGTGCTTCTGCTCCATTCGGGTAAGTGAAAATTTCAGAAGCAAACGATAGTTTTTCCATTAGGGTTTTGATGAGGAAAGTTGTAACAACATCATCTTCAATCAAAAATACTTTGGAAATTTGGCTCATGATTCTGGAAAACTTCTCTCAGAAACTATCGATTTCTGGAAAAGAAGCAACCAATAAAATGATAAAACCACTCTTTACAAGGAATGAGGAGAGGTTAAAACTTCTGGCCTTAGTATTTCTTTTAGTTTTTTCTCTTCTAAGAATCCAAGTTCAAGGACGATTGATTCCACAGAACGATTTTCGGCAAGAGCACGTTTTGCGACTAAGGTTGCATTTTCATACCCAATGTATGGATTTAGTGCAGTTGCAAGACCTGCTGATGTTTTGACTCTGGATTCTAGAATTTTTCGGTTTGCAGTGATTCCTGAAACACAGTTAGTTTCCAAAGTCTTACAACCGGCTGTTAGGTGCTCAATGCTTTTGAATAAACTATGGGCAATGATTGGCTCAAATGCATTCAATTGTAATTGTCCTGCTTCTGCCGCCATAGTGATTGTGATATCATTCCCAATCACTTCAAAGGCAATTTGATTGACCACTTCTGGGATGATGGGATTCACTTTGCCTGGCATGATGGAGGAACCCGCAGCCTTTGCTGGTAAATTGATTTCGTTAAATCCACCTTGTGGGCCACTTGAGAGTAATCGTAAATCATTACATACCTTTGAAAGTTTGGTAGCAATCCGTTTTAAGACACCAGATAATTGTACAAATGCACCGGTATCCTGTGTTGCTTCGATCAAATTCGGAGCTGCATTTAAATCAAATCCAGTTTGTTTTGCCAGGATTTCGGTTACAATCTTCGAATAACGAATGTCAGTATTGATTCCTGTACCGATTGCAGTAGCTCCTAAATTAATTTCGCCTATGAGGGAAGTTGCTTCCTTCAATCTCGAAATGTCCTCTCCTAACATAACTTCGTAAGTTGAGAATTCTTGTCCCAATGTCATTGGCACTGCATCTTGTAACTGAGTTCTTCCGATTTTTAAAATATCTTTGAATTCATTAGATTTTTTTCGAAACGATACCTGCAAACTTTCTAAAGCAGAAAGTAGTCCAATGATGGAAAATACAGCAGCCAATTTGATCGAGGAAGGATATACATCATTTGTACTTTGTGACATATTGACATCATTGAGTGGGTGGATCATTGTGTAATCACCCTTGGGATGGCCTGCTAATTCTAAAGCAATGTTTGTAATCACTTCATTGGCATTCATATTCGTAGAAGTTCCTGCACCACCTTGGATGACATCCACTACAAATTCCGAATGGAATTTGCCGTTTAAAATTTGATCACAAGCTTCCACGATCCATTTTGATTTTTCGGAAGGGAGTAGACCTAATTGTAAATTTGCCAAAGCAGAAGCTTTTTTGATATGGGCAAGGGCACATACCAAATCAGGATACGTGCCAATGGACTTCCCCGTGATGGGATAATTTTCAAGTGCTCTTAATGTGTGGATACCCCAATAAACATCCTTAGGAATTTCTCGTTCACCGAGTAGGTCATGTTCCATCCGAAAATTTGTTTCTGTCATTTCAGAATTTCTCCAATTGAGTACGAAAGATACTAGACCAAAAAGAATTGGGAAGAAGATTTATGTTCTGCATGAAGAAATTCACATTCCTATTTATTTACTTTAGCCTTCCATTTTCTACGATCTTTTTATTTGGTATTGAAAAGACAAACCTGGAAGTAACTTGCAAACAAAAAGAAGAAACAATCAAAACGATATTCCAACTTTTACCTGATTCAGATCGGAGTTGTCCTGAAATTGCAAAACTTGTTCTCACTGAAGAAGATGAAGAAGGCGAAAAATTGGACAAAGAATACCAAGAATTGTTTTTGAAAGTGTGTGAGTTAAAACGCAAAAAACGTACATTAGAAGAGATTCGTGACAATTTGGGGCTTACCAAACAATGTAATTCCTACCAATCCGTGACGAAAAAGAATTGATTCTTCGACTCAATTTAGTAAATTTATTGCCAAGTATATGTTGAAGTACATTCCCATTTTCTGTTTTTTCCTTTTTCCTATGGTCCTTCTGCCATGTGAACCTTTTGTTACAAAAGTTTTGTCACCTATCGACCATTCATCGAAAGACAAAAGTTTTTCGGAATTCAAAGGCAAATTTTTAAAAACCTTAAAATCAAAAGATCGAAAATCCTTAGAATCTTTTTTGGACAAAGACATTCATTTTACATTTGGTCCAGAAACTGGCAAAAAAGATTTTTTAAAATCATTCCAACTGACAGAAAAACCAAATGATTCCGATTTTTGGAATTTAATGAATGATACAATCCAGTTAGGTTTACGTCAAAATGCAGAAGGCCAAATGGTTGCTCCTTATTTTTTTGAAACATTCCCAAGTGATTATGATCCCTTTTCACATTACCTCATCATTGGAAAAAACGTAAATGTAAGAGAGGATGCATCAAAAGAATCAAAGGTGATTGCCCAACTCAGTTACCAAATTGTGAAGTCCGAAGCTGATGATTTGGATGGAAGGCGATTGGAGAAGGAAAGTAATTGTAATTGGAAAAAGATTTGTACACCTCAGGGAAAAGCCGGATTTGTTTGTGATCGATTCATCCGTAGTCCTCTCGACTACAGAGCTTTTTTCGAAAAAAAGAATGGGCAATGGTATCTAACAACATTCATTGTTGGCGATTGATAGCTGTTAAATTATCAAATCCAATAGTTTTTTCTTGATATTCGAAACATAGGTTTACAAATAAGAACAAACAATCGTAAAAGGATTCACTATGTTAAAAAAATTGCTTTTAGGTGCTATTGCACTTTCACTCACCAACTGTTTGGTTTTAAATCCACTTGGTGCAACAATTGATAGGGAAAAGGGTTCTGTCGCTGCAGGTAGAATCACTGATGCAGCCATTCAAACAGACCTAGTCAATTCCACTCTTTTAGCTGGAAGAGCGTCTATTTCAATCCTCTCTCTTTTGGCGGGAGATATTGCAAATATTGAATCAGATAAATACTATGTAAAAGCGGATGTAGATAAATGCGTTGATGAGATTACTGGATTCAAAGGATTTGTTCTTGGATCTTTAATCACAAATATCATTTCTTGCCAAGATTTGAAATCAGACGGTTACGTAACGGGAGATCCGTTCCCTAGCCTTTAAATCTAGCAATCTTTTCCCTGCTCTTTTTTTTAGGGCAGGGAACCATTTCAAAACCTTCCGGGTCATATTCTCAAAACAAAAAAGGAAGGTTTTATGATCTCTTTTAAAAAAGCTCTCAAAATCACAACGACCCTTGGTCTTGTTTCGGTTATGGCGTTTGCCTTTGGAAATTGCCGTGGTCACAAAGACTTTGAAAAACGTATCGAATGGGTAACATCCAAACTCACTTCAAAATTAGATTTGGACGATGCTCAGAAAGCAAAACTAGAAAGTATCAAAGCAGAACTCATCGCCAAACACAAGGAGATGAAACCAAAACATGAATCTTGGGCTAAAGAATTGGCAACTCAGATTCGTTCTGAAAAAATTGATACCAAGTATCTCGACAAAATGAGTCTAGAAAGAGAAACACGCCACCAAGAAATGCGTAAGTTTTTCCAAACAAAACTTGTTGAGTTCCATGCGGTTCTAAAACCAGAACAAAGGGAAAAATTTGCGGAACTCGTTGAAAAATTTGCATCTCGTCACCAATCACCTGAAGAGTAAAACATGGCAAATTTTGACTTCGAATCTGTAGTCAAAGAAACCAAATACTTGGTTTTAAAAACGATCGGTGACACACTCATCGATCGTTTTGACGATGCCACTGAGGATGTAGTTCAGGAAGTGTATTTTCGTGTTTTTAAGTCCCTCGAAAAAGGTGGATTTGATGGTCGATCTAAGCTTTCCACTTGGATCTACACAATTGCAAAAAATGAAGCCTTACGTATGAACGAAAAACGTTTACGAGAAGAAGAAAAAGCAAAACGATATTTACAAAAAAACAAATCGAACTTATTCCAATCAGATGAGAATCACTCCATTTTAAAACAAGAATGGATTGAATCTACCTTACTAAAAATCCCAGAAGTTTACCAAAAGACAGTACGTTTGTATTTATCAGGCAAAACAATGGACGAAATTGCAAACGAACTCAACATCAAAGAGGGAACCGTAAAATCTAGATTGTTTCGCACAAAAGAATGGATTCGAAAATCGTTGCCAGGAGTGAAAAATGAATTCCAAGAATCATAAAAGATGGGAAGAATTATTGAATGATTCTGATTTTGAATCGCGTATTGTTCGTAAAATAGAAACCAAGGTGCAAGCACAACGAAAGAATCGAAACCTAGTTGTCTCGTTTGGGCTAAGTTTTATCATTTTGGTATCGTTTACGTTCCACCAATGGGTCATTGAACCCAACGAAATGATCAGTAACATGAGTTATTTGGTAGAAGAACTAAGTTCTGAATCGATTGTGAGTTTGAGTTTTGATTGATATATGTCATTGACAAATATCAGTACAATTTGGAGGCATCTTACTGAAGAATTAGGTATATTTAATTCAATTGTTTCGTCATAATTTGATAAGGAACAATATAAAATGAACGCTTGCATTCTCTACCTAAACAAAAAACGAATTGAGATGATCAAGTTAGAATCAGATCACATGGAATCAAAGTCCTGGGAAAAATTGAAAGAAACCGATAAATGGGATTTTGCAGAGATTACCAAAACTTTAGATTCACCAAATGAAGTGATCCTGGTGGGTGAATCGGGTCTAAATATGGAATACCGCCGATGGTTAGCCAACCATGACCGTGTTTTAGCCAAAAAACTCATCGCTGTGATTGGAAGTGCGATCGAAACAAAAATCAATCCAAGTGTTGTCAGTCACTTCAAAGAAAAATACTTTCGAGGAAGGGCATAACTTTTAGATCAAATGATCACAAGACTCCGAGTGGGCATGAAAGAACAAACGGAAGAGTAAAAACCCAAGTGAAGTGAGAATGATCACGGTGCCAAAAACTGGAATCCACTTGGGTTGAATGTAGTTTCGAATTTTCCCCATAACAACACTTAAGCCTGTAAGCATTGGGATTGTACCTAGATAAAAACAAAACATCACAATCCCCCCTGTCACTGCACTTCCTGTTGCAAACGATGCAGCATATGCTGGGTATAAAACACCACAGGGTAGGAGAGCACTGAGAATTCCAATTCCAAACCCTAAACCATTCAGATTTGTCTTTTCACGGATTTTTTGTAAAATATTGGAAATCCCTTTTGGTAATGTTCCAAATTTGGAATTTGTAGGAAGGAAAAGCATTCGTATCAAAAAAAAGAGTAACAGGACAAATGTAAAAGTTCCTGCAATGCTTTGGATGGACTTGAGTTCTCCTATTGCGTTAGCTCCTTTGCCCATCAATCCTAACACAATTCCTAAAAAGGAATACGATACCATTCGGCCTACATGATAGAGAATCACAGGGATTTGTTTGGATGGTTTCGATGTTTGCAGGAGAGAAATAAACGGTCCACACATCAAAGCACAGTGAAAACTACTCAGTAATCCATAAAGAATGATAGAAGCAAAAAAGCTAAGATTTGTCAGTTGGTCCATTTTGTTTGTCTTCTGTTTTTGTTAAAGAGGGTTCCACTTTTGATTGAACAGGGTATTCTTCTTCAAAAAACATTCTATATTTAGGTGACTCAATGTCTTCGAATTGACCTTTTCGGAATGCCAAAACAAATACATATAAAAAGAAACCAGCAATACACATTGCCATGGGAATAGTTAAATAGAGGGCTTCCATTTGGGGATCCTTATGCGTATTGATAACGAATTAATGAGAACTGTCAAACTAGAACAAGCCATAAATACGGCACAGATTACAGGTAACATCAAACCAAACATAGCAAGTGGTAACATAATCGAATTGTAACAGAAAGAAATGATAATGTTTTGTAATATGACTTCTTTTGTTTTTTTGGCAGATAGTAAAGAATGAATGAGTCCGTTTAAATTTCCAGAAGTAAGTACGACGTCCGATTTTTCGAGTGACATATCTTCAGCTTCCGTATGCGAAATGGAAACATTTGCCCTAGCCAAAGACAAACTGTCGTTGATTCCATCACCCACCATAATGACCACATTGCCTTTGTTTTGTGAATCTTGGATGATATTTGCTTTTTCTTCGGGTGAAAGGTCTGAATAAAACTGTTGGATCCCTAATGTATTTGCAATGGACTTTACCGCCGGGAAACGATCACCAGAAAGGATTGCTATTTTAGGTATCATTTGTTTCAGTAAAGTCACAAATGAATGAGCACCTAACCTCACTTCATCTGCCAGTACAAATTGCCCTAACATTTTACTGTCAATGGCAACGTAGATGATAGAGCCTTCTTTATCAGTATGGGAATCAATTTTTATGTTTTGGTCTTTGAGAAGAGCTTGGTTTCCAATGAGAACCGAATGTTCGTTACCCATCCAAAGGATAGTTCCTTTGACACCTTGTCCTGGGATATTCTGTATATGGAGAAGTTCCATTTCTTTTGCTTTTTCCTTCACCAAATGGAAAGGGGAAAGATACCTTACAAGAGATTTGGCTAAGGGATGGTTAATTTCCTTTTCGATTCGATAAACAAATGGTAGGTGTTCCTCTGAAACAGTAACCAAACGAACAAGGAATTTCCCTTCCGTGAGTGTTCCTGTTTTGTCCAAATAAATTGTATTTGCCTTTGCTAAAGTTTCCACAACGGACGGATTTTTTAACAGTACACCTTTTTCAGCATTTAAAATATGATTTGTGACGAGGGCAGTGGGAACTGAGATTCCTAAGGCACATGGACAGGCAACAATCAGAACAGATATCGTTGTGACCAAACTCTGTTCTAGATTGCCATTCGTGACAAACATCCAGACTCCAAAACAAACAAATGCCAATAGGAAAACGACTGAAATAAAATAAGATGCAATTCTTTCCGTTAGGATTTGGATTTTTGGTTTTAAGTGCAGTGCTTCCTCTAAACGCAGTTTCAGCGAAGACAATGTGGATGCATGGTAATCAGAATTAGCTAGGATGAGAGCTGGATTGTCCATTGTGAGGGAACCAGCAAGAATGGAATCTCCTGTTTGTTTTCGAATCGGGACAGATTCCCCTGTTAAAAATGATTCATCAACATAGGTTTCCTTTGATAATAAAATTGCATCCACAGGGATACGTTTACCAGGTGCTACTTGGATTTTATCACCTAACCTAATTTCACTGCTCGGGATTGTAGTTTCAACATCTTCACTGATACGAACTGAAGTTTCTGGAAGTTTACAAAGGATGGATTCTAATTTATCCGAAGCAAATACCCTTGCCTTTTCTTCAAAGTATTTCCCTATTAAAATAAAGAAATAAATCATCGCTACGGAATCAAAATACACTTCTCCTTTGTCAGTTAATGTGACAAAAACAGAATAAAAATAAGCCATCGAAATTCCTAAAAATAGAAGGAAGTCCATGGAGAGAGTTCGCCTTCTAATACTTGTTAAAAATCCCGACATAAAAGGAAACCCAGAATACAAGTAGGCAGGTGTTGCAAAAACCCAAGAAGCATAGTGAAACATACGTTTGAGATTGAGATCAATTCCAGTGAAGTATCCAGAATACAATGCAACACTTAGAATCATGATATTCCCAAAACAAAAACCGGCCACACCAATGCGAAGTAATAAGTTCTTAAGTTGTTTTGACTTTTGTAAATTCCCTTCGGTAGGGGAGAATAAAATCGGTTTATAACCAATCGCACGGATTAGGGAAAGGATACGTGAAATTTTAATCTTAGATTTATCAAATCGGATTCTTGCACGCCCAGAAGCAAAATTGATTTGAGCAGATAGGATTCCTTCTTCTTCATTCAAAACTTTTTCATTGATCCAGACGCAGGCAGAACAATGGATGTTTGTGATCTGGATTGAAACTTCCGAAAATTCTCCGGAGGGCCTTACAAACTTTTGGTATACCAACTCATTCTCAATCTCTGATTCGTTTTCTTCGATTTCAACGGGGCTGAGTTTAGTATTTCCTTTTAGGTTATAATAATAACTACCACCTAATGAATGTATAATGGAATAAACAGTTTCACAACCTTCACAACAGAAAACCTTTGTATCGTCTCCCAATTTGGATTCGATACGAACCAAACGAATGGGATTACCGCAGTGGTCACATTCCGTTGTTGTGTTTTGTGATGTTGTTTCTTTCATTTAACTATGATTTTACCTTCTCTTTCAAAGGATTTTCCGCTGATATTTGCAATCAGCCTCATGTTCCAAGTACCTGATTCTTTTAATGGAATTTTTCCAGTGAAAGTGAAATCTGATGGTTTTAAATCATATCGAGTTGTGTTTTTGGTAGTTGCATTTCGTTCCAGTATGACATAAACTGAATCTGCCTTCACAATTGATTCGTTTTGATTTAAAGTAACCGTTAATTCTAAATCACCAAGAGGAAGTATTGTTGTTTTGTCCCAATTGGTAGATAATTTGTAGCCTTGTTTGATCAGTTCTTTTTGATTTTCAATTGCCTTTTCATAATTCAAACCGATTTCATAATAGTTTTTGTCCATGACTGGCTCAAAATGTTTGTAAGTAAGGCGTATCGTATAAAAGGTTGCTGCCACAAGTCCAGTAAAGCTAAATAAAACCACATACATTGCATTGCGTAAACTAGGGTGTAAGTCTTTGAACATAATTATTTCCTTGGTAGAGACAGTGATAGTTTTTTCTCTAGTTTTTCATCTGGATCTTGTATGTTTTTTAAAACGATGGAACCAGGTAAATACCCTTCGTTTAATTCTTGTTCGGAGAGAGTTTGTGTTTCCAATACAACGGAAATACTTTTGATTTCTCCGGAACCTAAAGTGAATTGATTATTTTCTTCACCTGAACGAATGAGGATTTCCTTTCCATGCCTCGTATCAAAAGCAGTAAGTTGGAATTCTTTTTCGACAGGTGCAATATTTTGGATTCTGAGGGCTACGAAGGCTCTGATTTTATTATCAGGAATGAGAATCGGGGGCATCGATTTATTCGAAGCGGCAATCATTGACATTGGAATTCTTGTGAGAAGTTGGATACTTGCCCCTGTGAGAACCACACCTAATAAAATCGCATACACCACTGTCCGTGGTCGAACCCATTTGATTTTATCGCCAGTTTCAATTTGTTTGAGTGAAAAATATCCGATTAAGGTTTTTTTGTTTTCTTTTGCCATGATGGATGTACATGCATCCACACATTTCCCGCAGGCAACACAACCTACTTGTAAGCCATCACGGATATCAATTCCTGTTGGGCAAACTACCACACACATATTACAAGCAATGCAGTCTCCGATTTTGGTTTTTCCATCACGACGAGGTTCACCACGTTTGAAATCGTAAGTTACATTCCAGGAATGTTCATCCATAAGAAGGGTTTGGAATCTTGCATAAGGGCATGCATAACGACAAAATTGTTCCCTGATAAACCCGATATCAATGAACATCGCTGCGGTAAAAAATAAGGTAAAATAAAAATAGGTTTCGGAAAATGCGGAAAAACTCATATAATCAGCTAACATTTCATAGGGGCTAACAAAATACGCAATCCAGTGAAAGGAAGCAATAAATGAGACTACGATCCATATAAAATACACCGTGTATTTTCCTACAATGGATGCGTCTTTTTTTCCATATTTAGAATCTAAAACAAACCGACCAATTCGATCGAATAAGTCGGTATAAATGGTTTGGGGGCAACCCCATCCGCACCAGACACGTCCAATGACGGATGTAAAAAAGAAAAGTGATAATCCCATCGTCAGAAGGAAAAACCATAAAATTAGTCCTTCTTGTGGGATAAAAAGACCACCAAACAAGTGAAACATCCTTTTGGGAATGTCCAGTCGGATGAGAGGGCTACCTTCTGGTAACACTACCCAAGGTGCGACTAAAAATAATCCCACGAGAAAACTCATGACGATATTTCTTCGTGTCCTTACTTTTCCTGATTGGGGTCTTGATATGATCATCTTTATTTTGCCTTTACCAAACTACTGTTCTTTGTTGCAAGCCACGCCATAACAGCATATACTTTCTCAGCACCTAAACCTTCCCAAGCTGGCATACCACCTCGGTTGAGTTTTTGTCTATCTGGTCCAATTCCTTTCATGATGTTATTAAATACTTCTTTATCAGTATTTCCATGAATCCAATCTTTATCAACCAAACTTGGTCCTACCGCACCTTCTGCAGTTGGTCCGTGGCAAGCTGAGCAAATTTGTTTGTAAGTGCTCTCACCTTCTTTAATCGCAACAGCATCATCGCGGTATGGATTTGAGCCATCCTCTGGATTTGCTACAACAACTTGTTTTGTTGGAAACTTAGTTTCGTGTTCCGCCACTTCTTTTTCGAAAGCAACATCTTGTGGCCAATCGGAGTACCAGTGAAAGTATACAACATAACCGATGGATACGATGATACTGATGAGCCATACTAATTTCCACCAAGGTGGCATTGGATTGTCGGCTTGGAAGATTCCGTCTACTTCTTTTGGTTCTTTCATTCGTATTAATCCTCCTCAAGCATTCGATACTTGGGTTTTTCCATTTCTTCTTTACTGCGTTTTTTATAAACGTAGTAGGTGATGTATGCAATTGCGATCACAAGGATCGGCAATCGCAAACTTTTATAAATTAAGAGAAGGTCGGCGTCATTCATGACTCTACTTCATCCCTTTTTGTAACTCTGCAGAGTCACGTCCTAGTTTTTGCAAATAAGCTACAAGTGCATCTCCCTCAGTTTTATCTTTGAGAAGTGATGGAGCATTTGCTAAATCCTCTTCGGAATATGGTACCCCGATGGATCGTAATGCTTTCATGTTCGCAACAACTTGTTCGACATCTACTTTGTGTGACTCTTCGAATAACCATGGATAGGCTGGCATAATGGAGTTTGGTACACCACCTACGGTTCTTGGGTTGATGAGGTGGTTTTTATGCCACTCATTTGATCGTAACATTTGTGACTCGTGTGCTAAGTCAGGTCCCGTACGTTTTGAACCCCAAAGGAATGGATGGTCGTAAACAAACTCTCCACCTTTGGAATAACCATTTCTTCCATACGATTTAGTTGGATCAAAACGATCCACTTCCCATTTAAAAGGACGAACCATTTGTGTATGACAACCAATACAACCTTCTCTTTGGTAAGTATCACGACCTGCCAACTCCAATGCTGAATATGGTTTTACAGTGGAAATCGGAGTAACTGTTTTGGTTAGGAAAAACGGAGGGATGAGTTCAAAAAGTCCACCAATCACAACTGCAATGGTTGTATAAATTGTAAACTTAACACCTTTTGTATCCCAACGGTCAGCAATTTCTGAAAACCAATCTAAGAATTTGTTAAAACCAAACATTATGATTTCACTCCTATACGTAAGTCTTGTTCCACAAAACCACTGTCTTTGTTTTGAATGGTTTTGATAAAGTTATACACCATAAGGATAATCCCTGTCAGATAGAGTGTTCCTCCAATCGCTCGGAATAAACGGAATGGTTTTAAGAACTCAACGATCTCAACCCAATCTTTATAAACGAGTTCACCGTTTTCACCTACAGCTCTCCACATTGATCCTTCTGTGATCCCAGATACCCACATGGAAATGATGTAGAGTAGGATACCAAGCGTACCGAGCCAAAAATGTGCATTCGCAAGTTTTTCACTGTAGAGGTTTGCATTCCAAAGTCTAGGGACTAAGTAATACAAGGCAGCAGCTGACATAAAACCAACCCAACCTAAAGTCCCAGAGTGAACGTGACCAATGATCCAGTCTGTGTTGTGACCTAAAGCAGAAACGGCACGGATGGAAAGAAGTGGTCCTTCGAATGTTGACATACCATAAAATGTTACGGCAGCTAACATCATTTTAAGGGTTGCATCCACTTTGATTTTGTCTTTGGCTTGTGTGAGTGTTAAAAATCCATTTAACATACCTCCCCAAGACGGCATCCATAACATGATGGAAAATACCATACCAGTTGTTTGTAGCCACTCAGGGATTGGTGAATACAATAAGTGGTGAGGACCTGCCCAAATGTAAATAAAGATGAGAGACCAAAAGTGAATGATGGAGAGTCTATGTGAGTAAATTGGTTGTTTGATGTGTTTTGGGAGGTAATAGTACATAAGTCCCAAAAATGGAGTTGTGAGAACAAATGCCACCGCATTGTGACCATACCACCATTGGATGTTGGCATCAAATACTCCTGCATAAACCGAATACGATTTTAAGAATCCTGCAGGGATTACGATGTTATTCACAATGAAGAGTAGGGGAACTGTCACGAAGGAAGCAATGTAAAACCAAATGGCAACATACATTTGTTCTTCTTTTCGTTTGAGTACCGTCATGAGGTAGTTTGCAAAAAAGATTACATACCATACAACTATGAGTAAGTCGATAGGCCATTCTAATTCAGCATATTCTTTTGATTGGCTGTAACCGAGTGGTAATGTGATCGCAGCTAAAACAATTGATAGATTGTATAATGCCAAATGCAGTTTGGAAAGAGTGTCGTTCCACATTCTTGTGCGACAAAGTCTTTGTACTGTATGATAAGCAGTGGCGAAGATTACGCTCAATGCAAAACCAAAAATGGCAGCATTGGTATGTAATGGTCGTAACCTTCCGAAGCTCGTCCAAGGTAATTCCAAATTCAGCTGTGGATACACAAGTTGGAAGGCAATGATGACACCAAATGTCATTGATGCAACGCCCCAGACTAACGCTGAAATGATAAACCCTTTTACGATAAAATCGTCATATTGAGTTTTTTCCGTAGCCAATGTTTCTCTCCTTAATCTTTATCAGTTCTATTTCTTTAGAGAACTTAATCCTTTATACAAAGAAGACGAAGAAAAGAAAGAAAAACAGGAAAGCGAGACTATGTTCCACCCTTGATTTTTGTCAAGGATGGACTTGAGATTTAGAATTGATCTAAAATTTAAGGAAGGTTAAAGTTAGTATAATTCTGGTTAGAAGGTGACTTCGTAACCTAATTGTGTACGATGTTCTATGCCTCTGTCCCCAGCAATGGCTGTTGGGTGGTATCCAACTCTATCTACAGTCGAATGGAGGAAAAACTTTTCCTTTCTAGTATCATCCATACTGAGACCAGAACCTGTTGGGTGGAAGTAATAAGCATCAAAGATGTTCCAAGCATACGCAAGTAAGGTGGCAATCCCAATGTACTGCATTTCTTGGTAGTGTCTTTCTACAGATTCTCTTTGGCCCTTAAAAGGTCCAAGTTGGCTTGCAACCACTGCCTCTCCAGGTGAAACAGCAGCGGTTTGTGGTGTGAAAGCAGCACGGATCAGTCCGTTTGTTGTATAAGGATTATCTAAATTATTATAATCTCTTTTTGCATTGAGATACATGCGGTGTTTGTCATACGTAAAAAAGAGTCCAATGGCAATGATTGATGGGTAAACAATTGCTTGCACCTTTCTTCCTTGTTTCCACTGTCCCCATCCTGGGAGAACAGCAGATCGCCATGTTGCCCCTGCTCGTGTTAGATTTTTCTTTTCTGCTTCCGCAAGTCTTGCGTCTTCTTCTTGTTTTCGTTTTGCTTCTGCTTCTAGGATCGCATTGTTTTTAGCGTTTTCTTTTTCCAAACGAGCTGCTTCTTCCTGCTCTTTTTTGAGTCTTGCTGCTTCTTCTTTTTCTCGTTTGATACGTTCTTTTTCTTCTTCTGCTTTTCTGAGTTTATCTTCTTCTGCAGCTGTTAGTTGGTCTTTATAAACGACCTTTAAAATTTCAGTTTTATTGAGAACAACAGTAGTTCCATCTTCTTTTCTGATTTTAAGCTTGTATTGGTCTTGTTCTACAACTTTCCCTTTGATAGTTCCTCCTTTTTTGAGGAGAATGTTCTCTGCAGAAACGTTGGTTGATAGGAGTACCAAAAGTGTTGCGATTTTTAAGATTTGTTTTACAATTAGTTTCAAGGGAGTCTCGAATGTTGGAATATTACTTAACAATTTTTATAGTGTTACTTGCTACGTTCCAATTAATCTCTCCTATGATTTTATCGATTTGGAAGTTAGGCAAGAATTTTTTTGCAAAAGAGAAGATGAATCAGAATCCACAATTGGAAACAAATTATCCCTGTTACGAGAAAGTTTGCTCCAAATGTGGATCTTAAGTGTGGTTGTTGAAAATTTAAGCGTCTACTTCTGAAGTCAAAAAATGGTGCACTTGGTCTGCACACTTTCTTCCTTCCGAAATCGCCCATACAATCAGGGATTGTCCTCGTCTTACGTCTCCGCAAGCATAGACTTTTTGAACTGAGGTTGCAAATGATCCGGCTTTTGTGCCAAATTCTGCTTTGACATTCCCTCTGGCATCCAGTTCTAACCCTTCTTTTTGTAGATCAGCAAGCAAACCTTCTTTCACAGGGTTCACAAATCCCATGGCTAAAAAAACAAGGTCAGCAGGCCATTCGAATTCGGTTCCAGGTACTGGGACGAACTTTCCGTTTTCTTCTTTGACTTCCGATCCGTAAATGGCAGTGACTTCACCTTTCTCATTGGCTTTAAATCCCATTGTCGAAACTGCCCATTTGCGATTCACACCTTCTTCATGAGAAGTGGATGTTCGGTACATCTTTGGATACAAAGGCCAAGGAGTGGACTTGTCTCTTTCCTTAGGAGGTTCAGGGAATAATTCAATTTGTGTGACGGACTTTGCACCATGCCTGTTGGATGTTCCAACACAGTCAGATCCTGTATCACCACCACCAATCACAATCACATGTTTGTCTTTTGCATTGATGATATCAATCGCATCACCCGCAACGTGTTTGTTGTTTTTAGTCAAAAACTCCATCGCAAAATGGATTCCTTTGTGATTTCTACCTTCTACAGGCAGGTCTCTTGGCACTTCGGATCCACAAGCAAGGACAACTGCATCAAAATCATCTAATAATTGTTTTGCGGTAATATCAACCCCAACATTCACATTGGTTTTGAAAGTAACACCTTCCGCTTCCATTTGTTTCATTCGGCGGTCGATGTGTCTTTTTTCCATTTTAAAATCTGGAATTCCGTAACGGAGTAGGCCACCAATCCGATCATTTTTTTCGAAGATAGTGACTGTGTGACCTGCACGAGCTAACTGTTGTCCTGCGGCAAGACCAGCTGGTCCCGATCCGACAACTGCTACTTTTTTGCCTGATTTAGAAACAGGAGATTGCGGGATGACCCATCCTTCTTCCCAAGCACGGTCGATGATGGTTCGTTCAATGGACTTGATGGATACTGGTGGTTCAATGATCCCAAGGGTACAAGCAGACTCACATGGAGCAGGGCATAACCTTCCCGTAAACTCAGGGAAGTTATTCGTTTTCGAAAGATTTTCCCAAGCTTCTTTCCAGCGACCTCGGTAAACAAAGTCATTGAATTCAGGGATGAGGTTGTCCACAGGGCAACCAGTGTCGCCATGGCAAAACGGAATCCCGCAGTCCATACAACGAGCTCCTTGGTCTTTGGCAACAACCTCAGGAAAAGGTTTTTCAAACTCTTTATAGTTTTTAACTCTTTCCTTCGGATCAATCTTTTGAAGGTATTCTTTTTTAAATTCTAAAAATCCTGTTGGTTTACCCACGAGTTGTTACCCCCTCTGTTTTTTGTTTTTCCGATCCATTTTCCGAAGCCATTTTTTCTAAGGCTTTTTTATAATCTCTCGGAATTACTTTGATCATTTGTTTTACGACTTCATTCCAATTGTTTAGAACTTCTTCTGCACGTTTGGACCCAGTGTATTTTTTATGGTCTTCTACCATTTTTTTAACTTCTGCAATTTCTGATGCATCAGTTAACGGATCTAAGTCGACCATTTCCTTGTTGATGAGAGCTTCTTTGTTTTTCTTTGGATCCCAGAGGTAAGCAATTCCACCTGACATACCCGCAGCAAAGTTACGACCAATCTCACCTAAGATGATCACTCGTCCCCCGGTCATGTATTCACAACCATGGTCACCAGTTCCTTCCACGATGACATGAGCTCCTGAGTTTCTCACACAGAAACGTTCACCGGCCATACCGTTTACATAAGCATGTCCACTAGTGGCACCGATGAAACATGTGTTACCGATAACGATGTTTTCCTCTGCTTTGTAAGGAGCATTTTTAGGAGTTTGGAAGATGAGTTTTCCACCACAAAGTCCTTTTCCTACATAGTCATTTCCTTCACCCACCAGGCGAAGTGTCATACCTTTCGTAACAAATGCACCAAACGACTGTCCTGCGGTTCCAGTAAACTCAATGTCGATTGTATCTTCAGAAAGACCATCCACTCCGTATTTTTTAGTGACTTCGTGGCTGAGCATCGTTCCGACAGAACGGTTTAAGTTCACAATGGATGTTTGGATTTTCACAGGTTGTTTGTGATCAATCGCCGCAAGGGACTTACGAATGAGTTCGTTATCAATCTGTTCATCCAAGTGGTGGTTTTGTTCTTTAGCACGATAGAGTCCTGTAGGGAATACAGGGTTTGGTCTATGGAGCACTTTGCTAAAGTCAAGTCCACGAGCTTTCCAATGGTGGTGAGGTCGTTTGAATTTGATTTTTTCCACTTGGCCAATCATTTCTTCGAAAGTTCTGAAACCAAGTTTTGCCATGATCTCACGTACTTCTTCCGCAACAAAGGTCATAAAGTTCACAACATACTCAGGTTTTCCTGTGAACTTACTTCTTAAAAATTCATCTTGAGTTGCAACTCCCACTGGGCATGTATTGAGATGGCATTTACGCATCATAATACAGCCAACAGATACCAGTGCAGAAGTGGAAAATCCAAACTCTTCAGCGCCGAGGAGGGCTCCCACAACTACGTCTTTTCCTGTGAGGAGTTTTCCATCCACTGCTAGATACACGCGGTCACGTAAACCGTTTGCAACGAGTGTTTGGTGGGTTTCCGAAAGTCCAAGTTCCCAAGGTGTTCCTGCATGGTGGATGGAAGAAATAGGACTTGCTCCCGTTCCCCCTTCGTGACCTGCGATGAGGATATGGTCTGCATGTGCTTTTGCAACCCCTGCTGCCACTGTTCCCACTCCCGATTCTGAAACTAGTTTTACAGAGATACGAGCTCTTGGGTTTGAGTTTTTTAAATCGAAGATGAGCTGTTTTAAGTCTTCAATCGAATAAATATCATGGTGAGGAGGAGGGGAGATGAGTGTTACACCTGGAGTTGAGTAACGTAACCATCCAATGTATTTGTCTACCTTGTGCCCTGGTAACTGTCCACCTTCTCCTGGTTTTGCGCCCTGTGCCATCTTGATTTGGATGTCATCTGCATTCGTGAGGTATTCCATTGTCACACCAAACCTTGCGGAAGCAACCTGTTTGATCGCCGAACGCATGCTATCTCCATTTGGGAGGGTTTTGAAACGAACTGGGTCTTCTCCACCTTCTCCCGTATTGGATTTTGCTCCAATGCGGTTCATGGCAATGGCAAGAGTTGTATGTGCTTCCCAAGAAATAGAACCATGGCTCATCGCTCCTGTTTGGAAACGTTTGAGAATGGATTTTACCGATTCCACTTCTTCAATTGGAATTGCCTTTGATCCTTCAAAGTCCAATTGGAACAAACTTCTAAGTGTGATCGCTCTTTCGTTTTGGTTATCGATGAGAGCAGAAAACTCTTTGAACGTTTTGTAATCGTTTTCTTGTGTTGCCTTTTGTAATTTATGAACTGTGATCGGAGTGTAAAGATGGCTATCTCCATTTTTACGGTAATAATGAACTCCACCAGGTTCTAAGTTGTTAGGGAAAAAAGTTGGGTCATAAGCTGCTTTGTGCCTTCTGACAGTTTCTTCTTCCAACATCTCAAGAGAAAGTCCTTCAATTCTGGATTGTGTTCCCGCAAAATACGTGTTCACAAGTTCGGAATCAAGTCCTACAGCTTCAAAAATTTGAGCACCGCAATACGATTGTAATGTGGAAATCCCCATTTTAGAGAATACTTTGAAGAGTCCTTTTCCAATGGATTTGATGTATTTTTTCTTTGCATCTTTGTAATTCGGTACTTCTGGTAAAAGTCCTTGAAGAGACAAATCAGCAATGGTTTCGAATGCTAAATATGGGTTGATGGCATTGGCACCATATCCGCATAACAAAGCGAAGTGAGCCACTTCTCTTGGTTCTCCAGATTCCAAAACAATCCCTGCTTTTGTACGGAGTCCTTCTCGGATGAGGTAGTGGTGGAGTCCAGCGACTGCGAGTAAGGAAGGAATGGCTGCCTTTTTTTCTCCCACTGCATGGTCAGTGAGGATGATGAGGTTTACCCCTTGTTCCCTGATCGCTTTTGCTGCATCCGCGCACACTCTATCGAGTGAGTTACGCATATCATGTTTTTTGGAAGGATCAAAAAGGATATCAAAGGTTTTTGCTTTAAAATGCCCTTCACTGATTTGTTTGATCTTTTCAAAATCTTCGTTTGTAAGAATTGGGTGTTCCAACTCTAGCCTGTGAGCATGTTCTGGTTCTTCCGAAAGAAGGTTGCCTTCCGGACCAATGTAAGTTGTGAGTTCCATCACCAATTCTTCACGGATAGGGTCAATCGGTGGGTTTGTTACTTGGGCAAAGTTTTGTTTGAAGTAACGGAAGAGAGGTTGTGGTTTTTCACTGAGGACAGCAAGAGAGGAATCCACTCCCATGGAACCGACTGGTTCTTCCCCTGAAACTCCCATCGGTTTGATGAGGGTAAACACGTCTTCGTGTGTGTATCCAAATGCTCTTTGTCTTTCTAAAATGGTTTCGTGTTGTGGTTGTTTTACGTTCTCAGGGTCAGGTAGAGAACCCAATCGAATCATATTGTCTTCTACCCATTTGCGGTATGGTTTTTGGGTAGAGATTTGTTTTTTGATTTCTTCATCGTCAAGGATTTGTCCTTTCTCCATATCGATGAGAAGCATCCTTCCTGGGCGAAGTCTGTCTTGGACAAGGACTTCTTCTGGTGGTAAATTGAGTACTCCCGCTTCGGAAGACATGATCACTTCATCATCTTTGGTAACGATATAACGAGCAGGTCTTAAACCATTCCGGTCAAGAGTGGCACCAATAATCCTTCCATCAGTAAAAGCAATCGCAGCAGGACCATCCCATGGTTCCATAAATGTGGCATGGTATTCGTAGAACGCGCGTCTGTCGGCATCCATAGCTTTATTTTTTGACCAAGCTTCTGGGATCATCATCATCACTGAGTGAGGTAAAGACCTTCCACCCATCACAAGTAGTTCAAGGACAGTATCAAATGTTGCCGTATCTGATTGGCCTTCCATGACGATCGGAAGCATTCTTTTTAGTTCATCACCATATAACGGAGATTGCATGACCATTTGGCGGGCTGCCATCCAGTTCATGTTCCCACGTAATGTATTAATCTCACCATTGTGAGCAATTTGTCGGTAAGGGTGAGCCAAATCCCAAGTTGGGAAGGTGTTTGTCGAAAATCTGGTGTGAGTCAAACAGAACGCCGAAGTAAGGTCGGGTGACTTTAGGTCTTCGTAGAATTTTTTAACTTGGTCACCAAGTAACATCCCTTTGTATACGATGGTTCTAGAAGAAAAACTTGGTACGTAGTATTGGGAACGATCGAGTTTTAGTTCCGCACGAATTCGTCTATCAATGAGTCGTCTGATAAGGAATAGTTTTCTTTCAAAATCATCAGAAGTTTTGATTTTTTTGGATTTTTTCCCGATGAACACTTGTTTGAATACAGGAATGGTTTTGGAGGCAACCACTCCCGCATATTCTTTGTTAACTGGAACATCACGAAACCCAAGGAATTCTTCCCCTTCGTCGATGATGATCTTTTCGATCACGTTTTCAACGGCCGCTCTCACTTCCGCATTTTGAGGTAAAAATAAAAATCCAACAGCATAATCACCTTCTTTAGGAAGGGTGAAGGGTAGGTTTTTGCGGAAAAAAGCATCTGGCAGGTTGATCATAATCCCTGCACCGTCTCCCGTTTTTGGATCCGCACCTTCGGCTCCTCGGTGTTCGAGGTTACACATGAGGCGGATGCCTTTGTCTACGATGTCACGGGAACGTTTGCCCTTATAGTTTGCGATAAAACCAACACCACAGGAGTCTTTGTCCATGGCAGGATCATACATACCTTGGGCCTGTGGGCCGAGTGGCGGAAGGATGGGTGGTTGGTTGGATTTTGACATACGTACCCTACTCTAAAGCAATTACTGTACCTTGTTTTAGAATTTGGGTGTACTGTCCAATTATTTTGTTTTCAGCAAAATGATTTATTTTTAGGCAAAACTAAAGCCATAAAAATGTCTATCATTTGATCATTTAGCATAATATATACAAAATCGGATTATAAATATAGCATATTTATATTTAGTCTAAAGTTTGGCGGAGTACAAGAAAGAAGCGAACTGCAACTTCCATAGGAAGATCGCTTAAATCCCAACGTTCCATTTGAGAAGAGGTGAACAGTTCTTTCGTATGGTTCAATGTGGTGGTCAGTTCGGAATTTGGATCGAGTAAGGATTTTGCTAACTTACGTGTGGATTCGTAATTTTTTCTGGATTGGACCCAGAAGTATTTTGAGGGAAGTTCTAAACGTACCATCAAATCTTCGGTTTGTTTCAATTCCTGTAATTTCTCTTTTCCCTTCTTTGATATTCCATATAACGCATAACCATCCGACAAACGTTCGATTTGGTAGGTTACCCCCATTTTTTTACCGATCCAATAATAAAAATGTACACCAAAACTGAGATACCCGACAAGAAGGATGACAATACCTGTTTTCATGTTTTGATTCTCTTCTTGTTTTAAACTCACAAGTGTTACCAAAAGCCCCATATGGCCGACTGCCAGTAAACAAAACGAAAAAAACCAATTTGCATTCGAAATGGAATGATCCCATTGGATCGGGAACAACGAATCTGGTCTTACAAATGAAAGGTTTGGTAAATCATGGGAATTTAATAGGGAATTCGGTGTTAGTGGGATTGGCAATTTTGGGAATGGGTCACCTAACTCATCTTCAATGGGTAGTGGCATAAATCGATAGAATTTTTTAAGTTCCCGGTTTAAATCTAAGTAACGGCTAAACTCTTTTGATTTGTCCGTGTATTTTCTAACTGTAATGGTCGAAACCGGAATCAGTAAACCTAACTTATGTTTGAGATAAATAGTATCTGTATATTTCCAGCCATCTTTTTTGGATTCCGCATCAGAATGGATTTGGTATGAAACCCAATCGGAAAAAGGGATTCCCAAATCATTTATTCCTTGAGTATCTCCAAACCGAACCTGTTTCGACTCTCCGTCCACTTGTACATGGTAGGAAAACGAATTGGTTTCCTGATAAGATTTCACACAAACCAAGCTGAGT
This sequence comes from Leptospira ellinghausenii, assembly GCF_003114815.1. Classification (NCBI taxonomy): domain Bacteria; kingdom Pseudomonadati; phylum Spirochaetota; class Leptospiria; order Leptospirales; family Leptospiraceae; genus Leptospira; species Leptospira ellinghausenii. The sequence continues at coordinate 153,711 of NZ_BFAZ01000010.1, read as the reverse complement.
GGGGTAAACGTGAGAAGGGAAAAGAGAATCCCTTTTTTTCCGATCGTGGAGTGTTTCCAAAAAAGGATACCGAGTAGAGATAGAATCCCCAAAACAATCGATCCCGATAATAGTACGTAAGGATGCACATTTGCCCCTTGGATCAAAATAGAATTTTGTAAAAATGTTGTTTCCACGCATCAAAAATCTTTTTGATTTTTTTCAATTTGTCAACTAGCCTTATGCCAATGAAAATAAGATTTGTATCCGCCTGGTTTGTATTAGGATTTTTTTACCTGCTTCCTTACAATTCCAGATTACTCGCAAAAGAGATTCCGAAATTAGAATCGAGAGTTACTTTTGAAGAAGGAACAATTCCTAAAGATGTGGCTTTAGAATGGGAATCAATCCTAGCCGAACACGAAAAACAAACATCAAACCAAGTAGCGATTCTTGTCGTACAATCACTTGAAGGTGAGATCTTAGAAGAGTATAGCTTAAAAGTGGCGGAAAACTGGAAACTTGGTAGGGAAGGTTCCGATAATGGAGTTCTAGTATTACTTGCCATTGATGACAGAAAAGTTCGGATTGAAGTTGGTTATGGTTTGGAAGGTGTTCTCACTGATGTGTACTGCAAACGAATCATACGAGATACCATGATCCCTCATTTCCGAAAAGGAGATTACACAACTGGGATTCGATTGGGATTGGAACAGTTGTTGCAAACTGCAACAATTGGAGTCACTCCAGAAGAACCATCCCTATTTCAAAAATTCCAATCCTTTCGAGGTTTCGATTTCCAAGGGAATTGGTTTTTATACCCTTTGGGTTGTTTGTTTGTAGGAGTTTTGTTTTTATTTGCTTTCATTTCGGCCTTTCATTATGAAGCGGAAGGTGTTGGTATGTTTTTTTTCATATTGGTGTTCTTCCAATGGGTACCAACAATGTTCTTTGGTTATTATGCTTGGGTTTTTTGTAATTTGGTTTATGGGTTCGGTTTTCTTTTTGTAAGGCTCACAAGGGATAAAGTGAAATGGGTAAAACACATTGCATCAAAGGTAACAGACAATGTATTTTTCTCATCCGGTGGATTTTCTGGAAGTAGTGGGAGTGGGTCTTCAGGAGGTTCGAGTGGTGGATTTAGTGGTGGAGGAGGAAGTTTTGGTGGAGGGGGTTCGAGTGGAAGTTGGTAATGAAATTAAGCTCGCTTAGCTGAATCTTTAAATCATTTTTTTTTCGATTACCGAACCCTAACCAAAAGTTGTCTGTCATTTGGACGACTAAAAATGGTATGCTGATAAGCGCAATGCTTGTAACCGACAACACCTCTTTCCTTTATTTGGATTTGAGTCCTAGCCAGTCTAATATCCGTTCAACTGCTTCTTCTTTGGAAAGTTTGGATAAATTCAATTTAAAGTGTGCAGCTTCTTGGTAAACGGGAAGTCTTTTTTCTAAAATCTGTTTGTAAGAAGTTACTTTCGAAAGGTCGGGTCTTGTTTTATCCCCTTTTACTTTTTCCACAAGCTCTTCAATACCACGTTCTAAGTAAACAATGCGGCCAATCTTTCGTAATAAGTCCAACTTTCTTTGGCTCACAATTTCATTGCCAACATCATCTAAATCAAATAAGATTCCACCACCACAATCTAAAATAATGCCATTTGCATTTTGTAGTTTTTGCAAAATAGAATATTCTAATTCACGAAAAGCCTTCCATCCGTTTTTATCTACAAACTTAGGGATTGGTAACCCACCGGCCTCATAAACCGCTATGGAATCCGTTGAAACTACTGGAATTTCTGTTTGTTTTGATAAATTACGGGAAACTTTTGATTTCCCCGCTCCTCTGGCCCCAATAAAGATGATGTTCATCTAAGAGTAAATCCTTAGTTTGTTTTAAACATTTAACAAATCGGCAAGACCTGCTTGTAAGTCAGGAATGTGAACAAAGTAAGTTTCGATATCTGCATCAGTAACACCTGTTTGGCTGAGAGCAAATGGCGAAATCGGAACTGATTCTCCACCAATATCAATCCCAATCCCTGATACGACAATGAGGATACTTGCTATATGCACAACTGAAGTGAGGAGAGGATTTACTTTGGAATTTTCAGGAGTGAGGTAGTTTGCCACAACATCGGTAAGGTCAACAGGGAAGTTCCATCGTTTTAAAAGTGTTTCGGAAACTTCCATGTGTGTGTAACCGAAGTATTTTTTTTCTAATGTAGGGAATGGTTCTTGGTTGTTTTTTAAGTCTGCTTTGAGTTGCATCATCACAGGGCTAAAGAACTGAGCTAATACAATTTTTCCCACACTACACAAAAGACCTGAAGTAAAGGCTAAGTCTTTATCAATTTTTAACTTTTTGTGTTGGACGATTTTACTAGAAAGTTCTGCAACAAGTAAGGATGCAGTCCATAATTGTGCCGCTTCCAATTGGTAACTGTTTAAGTCTTGCGCAAGGATTCCCTTTGCTGCAGTAAGAAGTACAATTTCTTTTACCGTTTTGATCCCTAAAGTCATCAATGCTTCTTGGACAGTTCGAATCGGTTTGGAAGCTCGGTAATAAGCCGAATTAGAGAGTTTGATTACATTGGCCGTAATGGCTGGGTCTTTAGAAATTTCTTGTGCTAAGTCAGCAATGTTGACATCGGGTTTTTGTAATTTTTCCAATACCTTGGAAACAACCGATGAAATGGCCGGTAGTTTATTTACGTCTTGTAATACTTCATCAACTTTTGATTTTAGCATATCGCCTAACGCACCTTATAAAGGTATTTTTCCATACCAGCTTTTTTTAGCAAAACGCGACCGTCATCGCAGTAGAGACTGATGGTTCTTCCCTCGTTACCAGCTACATCTTCCACAATGATTGGGATTTTTTTTTCTTCCATAAACTTTCTGACGATGAGAATGTTCTGTTCCCCAATATTTTGTAAGAATTGGGAATTGATTCCTTTAAACATGGAAGCACCACCAAAAATTCGGCAAGAGAATTGCCCAATGTTTGATCCTTCCTTTTTCATCATATCAATGAGGATTGGAAGTGCTGTTTCTCCATATTTGTGAGGAAACTTACTCATGTCTTTTCCAGTTGGATCTTTTGCGAGCATGATGTGTGAAATGGCACCAATTTTTTGGTCGGGGTCATACAAGACGATTCCAATGCAGGAACCCAATGTAGTCCGGAGTACATCCGTATCTTTTCCGACCTTAATGTCAGCAATTCCCACATTGATGATTTTGGATTTTATAGACATTCTTCTTGTTTCTAGAGAGAGGAACCGTTATTTAGGTATAATAGATAGTCACTTCTCAGTATGCGTTCAATCAAAAAAACTACTCCACCAAGAAAATCTGCCAAAAAAGGTTTCAAAACCAAAGAACCTTACCTATTTAAAACCATTGACAAAACAGAAGTCCATATTTTAGGAACTGCCCACATCTCCAAACAAAGTGTGGAAGAAGTTGAAAAACTGATCCAAAGTATCAAACCGGATGTCATTTGTGTTGAGTTATGTGAATCACGCATGAAGTCTGTGGAAGACCCAGACTATCTTAAAAAATTAGATATTTTTAAAGTGTTCAAAGAACGAAAGATGTGGTTATTACTTTCGAGTCTCATCCTCTCTTCGTTTCAGAAAAAAATGGGGAACCAAGACATCAAACCAGGAGATGAAATGCGTAAAGCCATCTCTCTTGGAAAATCACTCAAAAAACCGGTCCTTCCAGTTGACCGAGAAATCCAAACCACTCTCAAACGTTCGTGGGGCAATGTTGGATTTTTTTCTAAGATGTATCTCTTTAGTGCCTTACTTGCATCATTACTTGTCAAAGAAGATGTTTCTGATGAAAAAATTGAAGAAATGAAATCAGATGATATCCTAAAAGATTTATTCTCACAAATTCCAAAAAAATACGAATCTATCAAAAATGTTATCATTGATGAAAGGGATGTATACTTAGCCGAAAAAATCCGCGTTTCTACCTTAGATAAAAAGGTAAAAAAAGTAGTAGCAGTTGTGGGAGCAGGCCACCTCGCTGGGATCGAAAGGAATATAGATTTACAAAATGACTTATCGGTGTTAGACGAAGTACCCAAACCAAAACTTTGGGATAGTCTGAGTCTTATCATCTACCCTGTGTTTTTTGCTGGGCTTATTGGTTATACCACTTGGAGCCAAGGGGGAGAAGCGGGTTTGGATTTGTTTTCTAAACTCATTTACATCAAAGGAGGGCTTGCTGCTCTCGGAGCACTCATTGCATGGGCACACCCCATTTCCATTTTACTTGCTTTCATTACAGCACCCATTGGAACTTTTGTTCCCATTTTTAAGGCGGGTTGGGTGAGTGCCTTATCTGAGTCCTATTTACGAAAACCACTGGTAGAAGATTTTGAAAGAATTGCAGAAGATTCAGAAACCTTTCAAGGGTTTTGGAAAAATAGAGTTTTGCATATCTTTTTGGTTTTTTTCCTCCCCCAATTTGGGTCCACAATTGGAACCTTTATTGTCGCAGGAAAAGGCTTGAAGAATTTATTTTAAACTGGTAATCTGATTGTAAGGGTTCTTCGTCTAAAGACAAGGGAACAACAATGAAACGTAAGGCAAGTTTAGGGTTCATTCTGCTGTTTTTACTCTATTTAGGGTGTAAATCTTCCCTTTTTGGGGTATGTTTATCTCCTGAATCCTTCGTTCAGAAATCCTCACTCCCTCCTTGCCACCAAACACAAGCAGGTGAATCGGACAAAAAAGACAATTGTGATTGTCCGATTGTCTTAGAATCACTCCAATCTTCACCTGATTCGGATCTTTCAATCGGCAAACCAATGATGACATTGGTTGTTTGGTCAGATTCCCGTGGGTCTTTTGTTTCCTTGTTAAAACCGCGACCAACCGAGAGTTGGATTGCCAAATCACAACACAAACTCCCTCCTCATATTCCCACTCGTACCATCCACCTTCTGATTTGAGAATGGCACACCTTGTACTGAGGTGAACCGATTTCAAATAATTAAAATCACTACAGAAGGATTAGAATATGAATCGCAAAGAATTATTACAAAAAGCAGGAATGGCAGTGGCTGTTTCTGGAATTTTATCAACACTTTCCGCAGAAGACCATAACCACGAAAGTGCAAGTATGCCCACTGCAGGGAAATCCAAATACGCAAAAGCGATGATGGCAGCAATCCATTGCCAATTATCAGCAGAAGTATGCCTCAGTCATTGTATCACCGAACTTGGAAAAGGTGATAAAGCGATGGCAGCATGTGCGGCCTCCACTCGTGAAGTGATTAGCCTTTGTGACTCGTTTGTGAAACTTGCGAGCCAAAGTTCAACGTTTACCAAGAAACTAGCAAATTTATGTGTGGAAGTCTGTGAAGCTTGTGCAAAAGAATGTGATAAACATGCCAATCACCATGCAGTTTGCAAAGAATGTAGAGACAGTTGTCTTGCTTGTGCAAAAGAACTAAAAAAAGTTTAAGTTCGGGTTAGAACTTTATTTTTAGAAGCTGTCCATCGTTTGGTGGACAGCTTTTTTTATGTATTACCGTTTGGATTTCTTTTTCGGTTTTGCCTTTGGTTTCGGAGTCTGTTTCACTTTCTGTTTTGTTTTTGGTGACGGTTTCGACAACTCTTTGTTAGAAGAAGATTTCTTTTTTGCTAACGTTGCTTGATTCTTTTTATAAACAGCTGGTTCATATTTAGAAAAATCAACCTCGATTTTTTTAGGGACTGCAAAGTCAGGATTTGCTTTCGGACTTGGTGCGATATTAATATTATCTTTTGGTGTTCCTAAAAATTCACGTAATGTTCGGATGTTTTCATTCCTGCGTACAAGATTGTAATTCCCTGGAATGTCAAACCAAAGGTCACGTCCTTGTCCAAACTCGGTACTTTCTTGAGGGGGAAAACTAAAATCTTCAATGGCAGAGAGTGGTTGGAAAAGTGGAAAAAATAATGCGTTTTTATAATTGGTTTTCACCCAATCCGATTCAAAACCCCAATACGAAAATCTTGTATTGGTAAATCGATCAGATCCATGAAAGGGAGTTCCAAGAGTGATTAATCTTTTTACTTTTCGTCTCGCTTCATCTGGTAAAATCAAAACCAATAGACCACCAGTATTATGAGCGATCAAAGTAACTTCGTTAGGTGCTGTTAAAATTTGTTTCGCTAAGTGTTGGATTGCTTCTTCTAACGAAGTGGGGTTTCGTAAAGTAGACAAAATCCCAACTTTGAAACCCAGATTGTCTAAATTTGACTTTAGTCTTGCATAAAAAAAACGACCGGCTCTAAACCCAGGCACAATGAGAATATTTTTATCTTTATTGTTATCAATCGACAAATGACTAGGCAGGTAAAATGATACAAAAGCCCAAAATCGTTCCAGATATTCCATGAAGCGAAACATGAATTTGATGATTCAATCTGACACAATTCTTGTCTAGGAAAATCAATTCCAGGGGAAGAATTCCTGAATTGACCTCTAACCGACTCCACATAGGATTGCCTTTTAGTAAGCTATGTTACATTCGGTGCGCTTTTTTTTGTTCTTTTTGGTTTTGCCGTCCTATCTCTCGGCAAATCCTGGGACTTATGAGGATGCAGCCAAATTACTCCCTGAAATTTGGGAGACAAAATACCCACTTCCTTATGGAAAACTCATTAAGAAGGACCCTCTCAATCAGGGGATCCGTCAGATTTCTCGTAAAAAAGGAAAGTATTGGGTGTACAATTTCGAAGTATTTATGCCAAAGTACGAAAGGAAAGAAACGACGCCGGTTCCAAAACGGGAAGGTCGTAATATTCATGTCTTTTTTTTCTGGAATCCGGGAATCATTGATGAACCCCACCGGATCGAATTAGGGGAACCACACGAAGGGAAATGAAATGGAGAAAGAAACCGTAGACCAACTGATCCGCGAGACGATGAAACAGGCAGGTCTTTCTGATGCGTTCATCGCTGACTTTATACTTAAAGTAGACGCAGTCCGTAATGGTGAAACAGGGATCGTACGTTGGGAAGAGGTAGGAGATTTAGACCCCAAATCTGACGAAATTTCCCTTGAGTCCATCCATGATTCTTATCCTCTCGATACCACACTTCTATCGAAACTTGTTGTCATCAAGTTGAATGGGGGACTTGGGACAAGTATGGGACTCGACAAAGCAAAGTCCCTCATCCCGATCAAAGGGAATTTGTCTTTTTTATCCGTGATGGCAAAACAAATTGAATACCTTCGTAATCAATATGGTATCGATGTTCCTTTGTTATTCATGGATTCTTATAATACCCAAGAAGATTCTCAAAAAGAATTAAATCATAGTGGATTCAAACAATCGTTACGTTCTAGTTTTTTACAACATAAAGTTCCAAGATTAGAGGCAAAAACCTTTGCTCCCATCAAAACCAATGTAGAAAAGGAAAATTGGTGCCCACCTGGTCATGGTGATATTTATTTTACCATGATGGAAGAAGGGATTTTAGATGAACTTCTCTCCAAAGGATTTGAAATTGCTTTCCTTTCCAATGGGGATAATTTAGGCGCAACTGTAGACCCTCAAATCGTATCCTACTTACTCAAAGAAGATATCCATTTTGCAATGGAAATGACACCAAAAACTTTAGCGGATAAAAAAGGTGGAGCCATTTATCGTAAGTTAGTTGGTGGTAAAATGATTCAATACGAATTATTGGAAACGGCTCAAGTTCCAAAAGAACACGAACACGAATTTAGTGGACTTGGAAAATTCAGAACGTTTTCTACCAATAATCTTTGGATCAATTTGCGTGCACTCAAAGAAAGATTTCAAAAAGGAAACTTTTCTTTATCTCTCATCGTCAATCCAAAACAAGTTTCTGGAAAGGATGTCATCCAACTGGAAACAGCAATGGGAAGTGCGGTTGGTAATTTTTCAAAGTTTAAAGGGATCATCATTCCAAGAGATCGATTTGCACCTGTCAAAAAAACAGAAGACTATTTGATCCGCCGTTCGGATGCCTATGTATTAAATGAAGATTTTTCGTTAACAATGACAAGAGAAAGAAAGCAAAAAGGACTTGGCGAAGTTCTTGTTTCTTTGGATGAAAAATTCTATAAAAAAATCCAACAATTTGATACATTGTTTGTGGCCTTACCATCTTTAGTTGAATGTGAAGAATTGGTTGTGGAAGGTGAGATTTTATTTGATGTTCCTGTGAAAATAAAGGGAAAGGTGAAATTCCAAAACGTTTCTGGTTCACTTCAGAAAATTTCATCTTTATCAAAAACTGAATTTGAAAACCAAATCATTTCATTATGAGAGGTTTGATTGGTTCTATCACTTTTGTATTTTTACTGGATTGTGGTTCGCCATTTTCGTTTCGTTCTGCTTGTTATGAGCGGAATAAGTGTTCTACAATTGAAGGTGCATGTTTTTTACGGAACGATGCATTTTATCGAGTATCAACTGGGGCGTCTACTTACAGTAACGCAGATTTGGCGGCCATTGTGGGTAGTTGCCTAGGATTAGAAAAAGTCTGTCGAAAAAACTGCGAAAGTGGAACTATTTATTAATTTCTGTTTTGAATCTTTCTTTGATTTGTAACATCGCACGGAGGATGTAATCTTCATTCATTGAAATTCGCCAGTTCATAAGAGATCCTTCGTAGAGATTGATCAGATCCCTTGCTAATTCTAATTCTTTTGTATTTTTTTGTATCAATCCTTTTGATTTCCATTTCTGAATGGCTGTACTTAAAATTGACTCCCAACGAATGACAATCCTTTTGAATTCATCACTAAATGGTTTTTCGCCTACAGGGAATTGGCTAGAAAAAATGGCAATGGGGCAACCTTGGTAATATGAATCATTCGTTCTTACTTGGTCTAACATTGCTTGGGACATTTCCGATATAAAGTCATTGGGTGTAGAGGAATTACGAAGGATTTTGCGAAACCATACAAGCACATCAACACCATAGGCTCTAATGACGTGAACACCTAAAGTTTGTTTGGAGGGGAAATGATCATAAAAACTTGCTTTAGCTGTCGCAGATTCTCGGATGATTTGGTTGATCCCCGTGTGGTGATACCCTTGCCTGTAAAATCTGTTTTTGGCAATTTCGAGAATCCTAATTTTGGGTGAACGTTTCATTCGTCTCCACTAGAGTCCAATTTGCAATTTTGGGAATCATAAATTAGACAGAATTGTCTGTTTTTTTGTTGGCAGACAGATCGTTCTGTCTAATCTTGGAATCGTTGAGGAAAGCGAAGATCATGATAGTGACTCATACAACTGAAATTCCCGTATTATGGAGCCATTTGGATGCCAATGGGCATGTTAATAATGGAGTGTACCAATCCTATTTGGATGAAGCAAGGATGCAGGCATTAGAGAAGATTGGGTTTTCCATTCGAGAGATGAGAGAGAATCTGGTCGGTCCTGTGGTCTTAAAGGCCGAGTTAAATTACCACAAACCATTGAATCATCCCGATTCGGTTCGAATTGAAACTGGATTTCGGGATATGACTGCCGTAAGGGGAACTGTCGTACAAAATATGTATCGGGTTTCCGATGGTGTTCTAGTCTGCGAAGCTATCTTTTCGGCTATATTTTTTGATTTTGCCAAAAAAAGACCTTGGAAAATTCCAAAACATTTTTTTGACCAACTAACAACTGCCTAACGAAAACTTTTTTCTGAATCATATGAAGGTCTATCGTTTATTCACGGATAAATGATAGTTGGCTTTTTTCTGGGACTAAACCTTTGTCTTCAAATTCACCTGATAAAGATTCATAGTTTGGAGATAGTTTAATTTTCCATTTTCCTTTTTCTTCAATTAAATCAGAATCTACAATATTTTTGCCACGAAAGATTGGATTGTCATTCCATTTCATGACAATGTTCCCTTCAGCGTCTTCAGCTTCGATGGTCAATCGAACTGGTTTCACTTTGTTTTTTCCATCCCAATACATAGCGGTCCAAGGCCCGATAAACTTCTGTATGGCGGATTCGCCAAAAGTTTTTACTTTCTTAATATCGGGAACAGTTTCCGATAAAACAGCAGTGACAGGAGAGGAATACAAACTTTCCCCAACTCCTTTTTGCACAGATTGAATCACAAAAAAATAAAATTGATTTTTCGAAAGATTTTGTAATTTAAAATTAGATTCTGAAGTTTCTTTGACAAGACTCCAGTCTTCTTCATTCTTTTTTCTCATCAGAATTTTATAAGAAGTGACTTTTGGAATTACATTCCAACTAAACCAGAGTTCACCAGATTTACGATTTTCTGTAATTGATAATTCAGGAGCCTTTACACTTAAAGACCTCCCTGCAACTAGTGATGCATATCCTATATCTGGTTCAGATGGGAAACTATACAATTCCCCTTCGAATTCTGCTGTGACTGCATAAAAGGATTCTTTTTCAGATGGCTCATGGTCCTTGTAGAGTAAATCTGTGGTTTTGGCAATGCGCTTCCAGGAACCATTTGTTTTTCGAAAGATATGGTAAGCTGTTGCACTTGGAGAACCTTCCCATTGTAAGACGGTCACACCTGGATACAATCCTTTGGAAGCGGTGAAATGTTCAGGTCTGGGTTTTAAAACCTCAGAAGGATCTAAATGCGCAGATACGTAATAACTGGATTCTCCTTCTAATTGGTTTCGTTCTGGAACAACTTGGTAAATTTCGTTGTCACCGTTACGACTGGCTTTTAAATCCGTGTAAGAATTTTTTTCAGTTTTTCCTAAAAAGCGGAAAATCCGTGCCATTGCGTTCCATTTGTAGACAATATAAGTAGTAGGAATGGAATGATTGTCCCATTCCAATAGGATACGGTCATTCGTTGGAGCAACAGATGCTCTTAAATTCGTGACAGGTAAAATGCCTGCAGGTTTTGTTGGCTCTGACGCATAACCATCGTTTGAATCAATGGAAGGTTTGGATAAATAATTTTCATCCAAGCTAGCGACTTTGTAATGGTAGGCAGTATTCTTTTGAACACCAAAATCATCGAAATAGGGTTGTTTGGAAAGTCCTACAAGTTGGTATTTCGTATCAATTTTACGTTTTCTGTACACTTCGTACCCAATAGCTCGTTTTTCGCTCGACCATGAGATTCTAATCCGATCAGAAAAATCCCCTCGGGATGCATAAACTTCTTTCGGTGGGAATAAATTATGTTCACCAAATTCCAATGACTCCAATTCATTCATCAATTTTGATTCTGTGAGTAATTGGTTTCCCTCTGAAGGATTCGCAACATAAATCGATTTGGTGTGTTTTGGGAAACTATCATAAGAGATCCAAAGATACCCTTGGTCCCCCCAATTGGTTCCCCAAGTATTCCAAACTTTAAACGCTTTCTTTTTGTCATTATATCCCAAAATTACAAGGGATTGTGCTCCTAAAACTTCTCCATTCCCTTGTTGGAAAATGGCATCTGGTTTTGGATCTAGAAAATTTTCATAAACCAAATATCCAATTAAAACTGGTTTTTTCTCAGCTAATGCAAGTTTAATGGAAGAGAGGTCGTGAGGTTCAATTTTAAAAATTCGCCCAAGCCTTGCTTTTCGTCCTATTTCTACAATGTTTGCTTTTGGTCGAACCCTCAGATTGTTACTTGATTCATTCATGAGTTCAATGGGAACAGATCCTCTACTCGTTGCAAGAACCAAGGCATCAAGTAGGGAAACTGCTTGGTCTTTCCCACTGTTCAATTGGTTATAAATGAAATTTGCGGAATACAGAAGTTTTTGTCCATTCGCAGAATTTGGACCAATTGAAGATAGATTGCGAATCCCCTTTTTTCCGGCTTCTAAATACGAAATAAGGCCATAACCAACTGTAAATCCTACGTTATCTTTCCCTGTGCCTTGGTCCATTGGTGTAGGAAAGTCTGCACTAAAGTCGATATTGGAAGGTAAATCTGATGGGGAAATATCGGAAGTAAAGGGAGGAATACTTTGGTATAAAGCAAATGGGTCTGGAGTAAGACCTGGTTTTTTTAAAGAAGATTTGGTTTCTGTTTTCCCTGTAATTGGTTTTGTTTGAAAACTAACAACGATTAGTCCAACAATGAATAATAAAGTACCAATTGCAATTTTTTGTTTTGTATTCCGGAACATCTTAATCCTCTTCTAAATCAAAACTGATGGGCAATCTATGAGCCATCCGAGTTGGTTTTCCTTTGTCATAACCAGGTGTAAACCTTGCACGTTGGATGATTTTAATCGCAGCTTCATCAAACCCATATCCCGCTCGTCCCGAAACAATTTTGACTCCTTGGAGTACACCTTGTTCGTCAACTTGCACCATAACTACAACTGTCTTTTGGCTAATGTTCGCAGCTTTTGCTGCTTCAGGGAAATATGCTTTTAGATCAAAATCAATGATAGGTGTGGGAGGCCTGTCACCATTAAATGAAAACAAAAATCCATCTTTGTCTGTACCATTCCCTGAAAGTTGGTTTGGGTTTAAGTCTGAATTATCGGGTTTGTCTTCCGCATCCTTATTCGATCCCTCTACCCATTCTTGTTTTTCGACGGGAGCGGGGCTTGAAGTTCCACCAATGAGTTCTGGTGGAATTTCTTCAAAGGATACATCCACATCTTCCATTGAAGTTTCTTGAAACGCAGCTTCACTTGGCAATGTTAGAATAAAATATACCAAATAACAAAATACATGTAAACTCACAGAAACAAATAAGCTGGCTCGGAAAAGACCGAACCGCCTGAGTTTGTATTGTAAAAATAATGTAAATGAATTCATATAACCAGTATTTAGTGGTGAATGTTGGGAGTGGAACTAGAGGATTGGTTGTGTTTCCCACTTGTGATAAAACTTGCATGGATCTCTTTCGAAAGAATTTCTAATTGTCCTAATACCAGTTTCATTTTACGAGTGAAGTAGTTATTGGCCATCACAACAGGAATCGCAACAGCAAGACCAGCAGCAGTAGCAAGTAGGGCCGTGGAAATACTACGCATCACCACTTCTGCACCAGAGTTACCTAAAGTACCCAAACCATAAAATGCTTTGATGACTCCAAGCACAGTTCCCAAAAGTCCAATGAAGGGAGTGTTGTTCCCAAGAGTGTTTAGAATCGGAAGTCTTTCTTCTAAACTGAGTCGTTCTTTTAGAATTTTCCCTTCCATGAGTTCCGATAAACCTTTATGATTTTCTTTTTCACGTTCCAAAACAAAATGAATGAATCGTGTATAAGAATTTTCCATAGGATGGCTTTCGAGTAGTTTTTCCGTACCTTTTAGATCACGGTGGCGAATCAGAAGTGTGAGTGAATCGAGAAGTGATTCAGATTCTTTGTTAAAATTGCGTTTATAAACAATTAACCTTTCGATGAAAACAGCAATGGCGAGGATACTCGCGAATAACATCACGAGAAAGATGATTTTTTCACCAATGTCTACGAAATCTTGCATTTTTTGAACCTTCTAACGGACAGAATCCAATCCCTTGGACAACAATCAAAGAGAAAATTTGCGTAAAAAATACTTCGGTTGATCCCAATTCCACCCCAAAGAAAGAATGATTCCAAGGATTGGTATGAAGGCAAAAAACATTCTTCTGAACAGTTTTGGGGTTCTTTTCATCGGTTTCGGCGTTTTTCTCGTCGTGTTCTATGCTACAAAATCTTGGGAGGCCTTCCTCCAAATTTGTCCCAATAAAGATTTTTTGTCTTGGGATGAAAACATACGACTGAACCAAGTCCTGGACCAGTACGTCGATTTTCGAAATGGAAATTGGTTTTATGGCATGATGCCATTTCTGGAAAGCCCCACTTGGCCTCCATTACGTTCGCTTCTAACATTTGTTACTTTGTATTTACCAATTGATGCTTATGAAACCTATCGAGATAGTTTTCTTGGACTTTTCTTTTTGATCTTAGTGTATCCAGGTTTGGTGTATACATCGTTTCGGATGACAAAATCTCTTTTTTGGTCAGGACTATTTTCATCCCTCATTTTTATCCTGACCATCCAAACTGTAGAAGTGCCTGCGTATTCTTTGTCTTCTATGTTGGAAACCCAATCGATGTTTTTTTTACTCCTCTCTGTTTATGCGATTTACCGTTTGTATGATACAGATAACCGAGAACTTGAGATTGATGGCACTACCAAATGGATGATTTTTGTTTCCTTATTTGGTTTTTATTTCACCAAATATCCATATGGGATTTTATTCTTTATGGCATGTTTTGCCTATGAACTCATTCGTTCCCCAGGTAAATACAAAGAAGTTATCCTTTATCTCTTAAAACATTACGCAAAAGGAATTCGACTTTTATACCTAGTATTTGTTGTACTCATGGTATTCTCTTTGCCTGTGTTACGAGTAGTCACCAAAATCAATCTGAATCAAAAAGGATTCAAACAGTTTATGTTTGGGATCACCTTGGTTTTGTTTGTTGATCTTTCAGTTTATTTATTCCGAAATCGCGATGCTATGAAGAAAATCTTCCCAAAAACAGCCGTTGTACTTTGGGCTTATGCAATTTTCCCTGCATTTTTATGGTTATTTTTAAATCCAGATAGAGTGAATGCTCTTATCGATGCACAGATGATTGTAAACGCTTACACAAGAAGTTTTTTCCTGACCCTTTGGACGGAACCAGGAAAAGACCCATCTGTTCCTGGAGTTTTTGATTTCATTTGGGGATTCCGAACTTTGGTATTATTTTCCACCTTGTCTTTGTTATATTTTCTTGTTCGTACGAAAGAAACAATATGGAATAAAATCAAAGACCCACTTGTAGCAGGTACTTTTATTCTATTTTTAGAACTTTTGATTTTGGAACTTACCACTGGGAACAAACAACCAAGGCATGTTCTCCAGTTTATCCCTGCGATTGGTCTAGTGGGTTTTTTGTGGATTTTACGACTCTATCATTTAGCGGATCATAATTTTCAAAGGATCACTTCCATATCAGTGATCCTACTCACAACTAGTTTTGTATTTTATAATTCGGTTTACGAACAAGGGATTCTTTCTGGAAAATTTTATAAGACCAAAATGTTCTGTTACCGAGGGATGAATGCAGGTGATTTCCAACCTGCAAGAGAAATTGCCGAACATGTGACTCCCAATAAAAAATACATCCTCATCAATGCCTTCCATTTTACAGAAAAATACGATACAAAAGGGCGAGTTTTAGCCTCCGATTTTGATCTGGCGATGAAACTTCGCACCTACAAAGAGGGGATGGTACGAAATGACAACAAATACAGATGGAAAGATTGGACAAATTTTGATTCCGTTCTCTTATTAAGTGATATTTGTCCTGATAGTTTTGTTGAAGAAAAATTTGAAAATCGCACAAAAATGTTGAACAGTAAGTCAACATTGCTGTCTACTTACAGAGAGAGCTCTGGTACAGCTTGTTTACAAGAATACAAACTGCTTCAATAGAGATAAAAATTCATGAGTATTGCTTCATTTTCGATCAAACGCCCCATTTTCATTTCATCCCTCGTGATCATCATGGTGATCACAGGATACATTTCCTTAAAACGAATCGGTGTGGATTTATTCCCGGATATCAACATCCCATTTGTTGTGGTGTCCACTGTGTACCCTGGAGCAGGCCCAGAAGAGATTGAGACTTCTATCTCCAAACCTTTGGAAGAGGAACTCAGTTCCATCTCTGGACTTAAAAGGATTACTTCTCGAAACCAAGAAGGGATCTCTCTCGTTTTTGCTGAGTTCAGTTTGACCACTGATATCAAATATGCCGAACAACAAGTACGCGATAAAACAGCAAGGGTCAAACCACTTTTCCCTGAATCATCAAAAGAACCTCTCGTACAGAGGTTTGATCCATCAGACCAACCCATTATGCGGATCTCTTTATTTGCGGATTTACCAGAAGGTGAGTTGTACGATTTAGCAAAAGAAAAAATCAAAACCAAGTTAGAACAAGTGAATAATGTTGGTGCCGTGAAAATTATCGGTGGAGCTCGCCGTGAGATTCATATCGAACTTGATCGCAATAAAATAAATGCCTACCAAGTGCCTGCCATTGCCATTGGGAACCAAATCAAAAATTCTGGTGTGAACATCCCTGCAGGAAAAGTAGAAGGTGGAGAAAAGGAAACTTCTTTCCGTACGGTAGCAAAATACGAATCCTTATCTCAAATTGAGAACACAGTTGTTTCGTTTGGTGGTGAATTTGGTAGAGGGGTACTTGTCAAAGACCTTGGCCAAGTCAAAGACACATTACAAGACCGACAGACTCGTGGATTATTGTATGCTCCTATCAATACCGAAGAACACGAAGAACCTTCTATCATTGGAAAATTATTATTCAAATACGAAGCACCGAAAAAAGAGCGAGTTCAAAAAACAGCTCTTTTCTTAGATGTTTACAAACAATCGGGAGCAAACACCGTTGAAGTAGCGGATGGTATCTTAGCAAAAATTAATACCATCAATGACCAAATCAAAGATATGAAGGGCACTCCGAAAGTCATCCTCATCCGAGATGGCTCGAAATGGATCCGAGCTAACATTGAAGATGTAACTCTCGCCATTATTCTAGGGATTTTTCTTGCTGTTTTAGTTGTGTATCTTTTTCTCGGAAACGTTCGTTCTACCATCATCACTGGTATGGCACTCCCTAACTCAATGTTAGGTGCCTTTATCATTATGTATGCCATGGGATTTACCATGAACGTGATGACACTTCTTGCCTTATCACTTGCGGTTGGTCTTTTGGTTGATGATGCGATTGTGGTTAGGGAAAATATTTTCCGTAAACTAGAAGAAGGGGAATCGGTCATTGTTGCTGCCCGAAAAGGAACAGAAGAAGTAACCTTGGCGGTAATTGGAACCTCTCTTACCGTGATTGCGGTTTTCCTTCCCATTGGATTTTTATCGGGAATAGTAGGTCAGTTTTTCAAACAGTTTGGACTCACAGTTGTCTTTGCCATGATCATTTCTCTTTTTGATGGTCTTACAGTTGCACCAATGTTATCTGCTTATTTTGCAGGGAAAACTGACATTCACAAAGAAAAGAATTTTGTTCTCCGTAATTTTGATAAGTTCCAAGATTTCCTGGACAGAATGTACGCAATCATTATGAAGTTTGCCTTAAAAAAACCTTGGGCAGTCATTTTACTTACAATTCTTACACTCATCACAAGTATCTTCTCTCTTGCCTTTGTGAAAAAGACCTTCCTTCCTGCAAACGATCAAGGTGAATTTATGGTGAATGTGGAAATGGCACCGGGGACTTCCTTAACTGGTACTTCTGAAGTGGTAGAACAAATCCAAAATGAAATCATCAAAAACATTCCCGAGTTAGAATTATTGGCAACAGTTGTGGGGAATAGTGATGGAGAATCCAATATCGCTACGATCGGCGTTGCCTTACTTCCTTCTGAATACCGCAAACGTACAACGGCAGATGTAAAAGACCAGATCAGAGATTTTCTAAAAGCATATCCACATGCAAGACCAAAGGTTAACGATTATTCTGCGATTGGTGGTGGGGTACAATATCCATTTAACCTTAACTTAAAAGGGGAAAATTTAAAAGATTTGGAAAGCTATTCGTTTAAGGTAATGGATGAACTTAGAAAAATTCCAGACCTAACTGATGTGGACACAACTTACAGAACAGGTAAACCAGAATTCCAAGTTGTACCAAATCGTGCAAAAATGCAAACCGTTGGTGTGGTTGCAGGGGTGATGGGAGCAGAACTTCGTTACCACATCGAAGGGGGAGAGGTTGCCAAATACCTGGAAAATGGAATTGAATATGATGTGCGGTTACGTCTGAAAGAAGACCAACGAAATTTACGTAAGTCTTTTTATGAAACAAGAGTGCCAAACATTCAAAACAAACTCATTCCTCTAAGTGCAATTGCCGATGGTAAAGAAAGTTCCTCTCCAGCAAGGATCATTCGTGAAGACAGATCGAGGGTTGTTCCTATCAATGCAAACCTGGCACCAGGTGGTGCCATTGCATCGGCTTCTGAATCCGCAGTCAAAATCCTAAAGGAAAAATTACCACCACCTCCTGGCATTACGTATTCCTTTGTGGGACAATCTGAAGACTTCAAAGAGTTGTTACAAAACATCGTCCTTGCCTTTGGGATGGCGCTTATCTTCATTTATCTTGTGTTAGCTTCTCTTTATGAGTCATTTATCACACCGATAACGATTTTGTTTGCCATTCCACCTGCTATATCGGGTGCCTTTTTTGCACTCGCCTTAACTGGCGAGATGTTAAACTTATTTAGTATGATTGGACTCATCCTACTAATGGGTCTTGTTGCTAAAAACTCCATCTTACTTGTGGACCATGCGATGCTTGCTATGAAAGAACATGGTATGTCTAGAAACGATGCCATCTTTGATGCGGGTGCAAAACGATTGAGACCAATCCTTATGACATCCCTTGCAATGATTGCAGGGACATTGCCAATTGCACTTGGGATTGGTGAAGCCTCTAAATCGAGAACTGCAATGGGGATTGCCATCATTGGTGGACTCATCCTATCGACTCTCATCACACTCATCGTAGTACCTGCCGTTTTTGGATACATCGATAGGCTCAGAGAGAAAATTGAAGGAGCCTTCCGTCCAGATTACGAAATCCGACCAGAGGATTTAGAAGGATAACAGAAATCTCACCCTTAGATGCGGGTGAGATTTTCATTTTAAACTTGCCCAAACATTGATTTCGGTGTTCTCTAGCATTCATGTCTAGCGAACGCCGCATTTACAATCGTATCTCTGAAAAAGTCCATCTCACCTACCGTGTGATCCAATCAGGTGCTGGTTCAGCTCAGTTTTTGCCTAGCGACAAAGGGGAAGGGGACTCACAAGACATCTCGGAAGGTGGACTCCTCTTTCGGACCAAGGAACCGATGCCTATGGGAACAAGGCTTGAATTGGAATTACGATTCCCTGATGTAAAATATGTTTTGTACCCGAAGGCAAAAGTAGTTCGATTGGAAGAATTTGGTGAAGGTGCTTTTTATGAAGTGGGGCTTGAATTCAACCAAATCTTCGATGATGACAAAAAACTCCTATTGGAACACATCAAAAAACTAGAAGTATGAAGAAAATCTTCATTCTCTACCAAACAAAGTATTGGTAGTCTTATGAACATTCGTGTTGTCTATCACAAACTTTTGGGCAAACAATTTGACCCAATTTCCTTAATTGCAGTTTACTCAGAAATCTTAAACAAACTGTATTTTTTAGGATTCGCCTACACCCTTGCTTATGCTCATAGCGTTTATTTGGAGTGGGGAAAAGCTGATCTTACGAATTGTTACCTTTCGTTTTCACAGCTCATCATCAGTTTATGTTTAGTCGGGATTTCTTTTTTTTATCGAACTGTGAATGCCAATATCACAAAACTTGTTCGAATTTTGTTTTTTTCCTTGGTCTTAGTCGAAATCGAAACTGGCTTTCATGATCCAACAATCCCTTATTTTGATCCAAGGAATTGGTTAACCATCATTGCACTCATTGGTTCAAATTCATTTTTTTATCCAGGTCTTGTTTGGCAGTTTATGATTGAATGGACCGTTGTTTTTTGCATTTATTTGATACGAGTTTTCATCCAAAATGATTCTTTGATTCCAGATGAAACATGGAGAGAGATGTCTACGATTGTGCCACTCTTTTTAGTTTCTTTCTTTCTAAACCATTGGTGGTTCCAAACACGTTACATCGCAGCGTATCGTGGTATGTTACTCGAAGAAAAACGTAGGACATTTTTCCAAGACATCCATGATAGTTTGGGTTCTAAACTCACGGACTTAGTATTACTCTGCCAAACATTGGAGTCCAATGCAGCAGAAACTTCCACTGCTGTGATCCATAAAATCAAAGAACTTTCTTCTGATGCATTAGAATCTTTGCGGAACCAAGTAAAAGAAGAAGACCAGAGAGAAATTTTGCAAGAATCCCTTATCCATGGTCTGCAACTCCTAGTTAAAAAAAGATATAAAATGTTAGGTAGGGAAATTGTAATCCAAAGCGAAACCCTTAAGGATCGGATGATACCAATCAAAGAACCTGAGACAGCACATCATTTATTACAAATTTTTAAAGAAATCAGTACCAATGATTTAAGGCATGGCAGTGGAAAAACAATTTGTCGTTTAGAGGAAAGCGAAAATTCCATCTCCATAGATTTTGTCACAGAATTCAAGGAAACAAATCCACAGCCTCCAAACGTAAACATTGCACTTCCTGAATCATTTTGGAATATTGGAATTGGAGAAAAAGGGATTGAACAAAGAATCCAATTCCTAAATGGTCAATTAGAAATTAATCCTTCACCTTACCGTATCAAAATGCAAATCCCTAAAACATTATTCCAATTATGAATGTAACCCATATTGGCATCATTGAAGACAATCCTGACTATTTAGATTCGTTAGTTGGTGTATTAAAAACAAGAGATACACTTGCCATTTCAACTTGGAATTCTGCAGAAACATTTGATTCAAATCCTCCTAAGCAAGAATTACAATTATTGATTCTTGACATTGGACTCCCAGGTGCCAGTGGTATCGATGTTTTAAAAAAATACCATACTGTTGATGTGAGGAAAAGTCTTGTGATCTCTTCTTTACAAACTGATGATGTGATCTTTGCTGCGATCAAACTCGGTGCATCAGGTTATATCTGGAAGTCCGAATTGGATTCACTTTGGGAAACCATCCAAACAATTTTGGAAGGGGGGAGTGTGATTTCTCCTTCCATCGCCACAAAAGTATTGTTAGCCTTTCGAAAACCGGAAAACAATCCTAGTTTAGGCTCTAATCCTAAAAAAGAAAAGGAATTGGGATTAGAAGTTTTATCCCCAAGGGAAAGGCAAATTTTAGAACTCATCATTGAAGGAGATACTCCCCAACAGATTGCCCAATTGTTTGGAACAACCCTCGGGACTGTCAGGCAACAAATCAAAACCATCTACAAAAAACTCCAGGTGAATACGAGGGTCCAAATGTTAAAAAAAGCGAGGGTATTTGGTATCTTCTGATTTGAGGGAGGTTTTGTTTTTATACCATCTGGTAGATAGACGAAACGAAAACAATAACCTATACTTACTGTAAGTTGGAATTTCACCCTTATGAAACGAGTCACAGAGAGCCATTGAATCCTTATATCTGGAACGGTTTAAGGATTTTCTTTTGGTTCGGGATTTATTGTTTGATGATGTTTCTCCTCAATTCTTTTTACTGAGTGTCCCACCATTGGTTTCGGTTTTTTTTGAAAACCAATCACAGACTTTTTCCTTTAAATGAATGATAACCTTATAATACACCATCGTGTTTAATCACGGTGGTGTTTTTTTATTGTCCTAAGAGGAATTTGATTTCACGGAGCAGTGTGGACTTACCTTGCATCAGTTTGGATTCTGAAACGGCAATGGATTCTTTTTTCCCTTCTTTTGCAAAAAACTGATCCAAAACTGCTTCCCGCAAAGATTCTTCAAACCAAGTTTTGGTTTGGTCATCGCGATTTTTCGCATAATATCCGTTTGTTTTTGTGGTACTGATGTAGTCTTGGATGAGATTCCAAATTTCGTCGATTCCTTTTCCACCTAACCCACTGCAAGTGGTGGCACGAGGTGTCCATTTGGATTCGGGTGCAGGGAAGAGGTGGAGGGCTGATTCATATTCAGCTCTTGCCCGAGTGGCATAAGCTTCATTTGGACCATCGGCTTTGTTGATGGCAATGAGATCTGCCATCTCCATAATCCCTCGTTTGATCCCTTGGAGTTCGTCTCCCGCACCCGCAAGCATGAGTAACAAAAAGAAATCCACCATGGAATGGACTTGGGTTTCAGACTGGCCCACACCCACAGTTTCAATGATGATGGTATCAAACCCCGCCGCTTCACAGAGATACATACTTTCACGTGTTTTTCGTGCGACTCCACCAAGCGAACCACTGCTAGGTGAAGGCCGTATGAAGGCATTTTCTGCTTTGGACAAAACTTCCATTCTGGTTTTATCACCGAGGATGGAACCTTTTGTCCTTTGGCTACTCGGGTCAATGGCGAGTACTGCTAGTTTTCGATTTTGTTCGAGGATAAAACTTCCAAAACTTTCAATGAAGGTAGATTTTCCCACACCAGGAACACCAGTGATCCCAATGCGAATGGAGTTTCCAACCTTTGGCATCACAAGTTCTAAGATGGCTTGCGCCTTGTCATTGTGTTCCTCTAAATTACTTTCCACAAGGGTGATGGCTTTGGAGAGGGCAGTTCGGTTCCCTGCGAGAATTCCTTCGGCGAGGGATTCCGCTGAGGTTTCTTTTTTTGATAAGGATTTCCGTTGTTCTTTGATATACGGAGAAATAGCAGGAGCATCCGCAACACCAGGATTGACCGAAAGGGCAGACTTATGTCCTTCTTTGTCACTTGAACGATTTGGTTTCTGTGAGTCTTTGTTTTCCTGATCCATTTGATTCTCTGTGAAGCTTACGAACGTTTCGGTGTTATTATGAATCCTGTTTGTCAGACAACAAACGAACACCGACTGCCATTACGACATGTCGGTGTCTTTTGTTCGATTTGGTAATTTACCAGAACTTGGCTTGTCAGCGTTAGGCGGCTCTTCGTTCCCCGAGTAACAAATTGAGGATTTGTTTTGCGGCTTCCGAAATTACAGTCCCTGGTCCAAAAATCGCTGTGGCACCTGATTTGTAGAGGAAATCATAGTCCTGTGCTGGGATGACCCCACCCACTACCACGAGCACATCTTCTGCGCCGAGTTTTTTTAATTCTTCAATCACTTGAGGAACCAAGGTTTTGTGTCCAGCCGCAAGAGAAGAAACTCCAAGGATGTGGCAGTCATTTTCTACTACTTGTTTGGCAACTTCCGCAGGTGTTTGGAAAAGAGGCCCGATATCAACGTCAAACCCCATATCGGCAAAACTGGTGGAGATCACCTTGGCACCACGGTCATGGCCATCTTGTCCCATTTTGGCAACCATGATCCTTGGGCGACGGCCTTCGAGTTTTGCAAATTCGTCAGCAAGACCCCGTGCTTCGATATAACCTTTGTCTTCAGAAATTTCGGAGGAGTACACTCCCGAGATGGATCTGATCACAGCTTTATACCTCCCGAATACTTTTTCCATTGCATATGAAATTTCACCGAGAGAAGCACGTTTGCGTGCGGCATCTACTGCGAGTTCGAGTAAGTTACCGTTGCCTGTTTCTGCACATTTGGTAATGGCGTTTAACGCAGCTTCAACGGCAGTGTTGTCACGGTCTTTTTTCATTTGTTCGAGTCGTTTGATTTGAGCGAGTCGAACCGCAGTATTATCGATGTCTAAAATATCAAGTGGAGCTTCTTTATCCAAACGGAACCGGTTCACTCCGACAATCACATCCTTCCCAGAATCGATACGAGCTTGTTTTCTGGCGGATGCTTCTTCGATGCGCATCTTTGGAATTCCCGTCTCAATTGCCTCTGCCATCCCACCTAATTTTTGTACTTCGGTGATGAGATCCCATGCTTTATGGACTAAATCATTTGTAAGTTTTTCTACATAAAATGATCCGCCCCAAGGGTCGATGACTCGGTGGATGTTGGTTTCTTCTTGTAAGTAAATCTGTGTGTTACGAGCAATCCGTGCAGAAAAGTCAGTCGGAAGGGCAATCGCTTCATCAAGAGCATTTGTGTGAAGGGATTGTGTATGGCCAAGGGCTGCCGCCATAGCTTCAATACAAGTCCTACCCACGTTATTGAATGGGTCTTGTTCTGTGAGGGACCATCCAGACGTTTGGCAATGGGTTCGGAGAGCCAAAGACTTTGTCGACTTGGGTTGGAACTGGTTTACGATTTTAGCCCAAAGCAGACGGCCCGCTCGCATTTTGGCAATCTCCATAAAATGGTTCATCCCAATCGCCCAAAAGAAAGAGAGGCGTGGTGCAAATTCATCTACAGAAAGCCCAGAAGCTATCCCCGTTTTGATGTATTCCCAACCATCAGCGAGTGTATACGCAAGTTCCAAATCCGCCGTGGCACCAGCTTCTTGCATATGGTAACCAGAGATCGAGATGGAGTTAAACTTTGGCATGTACTTAGAAGTGTAACCAAAGATATCGGCGATGATTTTCATCGAATGTTTTGGTGGGTAGATGTAAGTGTTCCTCACCATAAACTCTTTCAAAATATCATTTTGGATGGTGCCGGAAAGTTTGTCTCGTGTTACCCCTTGTTCTTCTGCCGCCACAATATAAAATGCAAGCACTGGGATGACCGCACCATTCATGGTCATGGAAACTGACATTTGGTCGAGAGGGATTTGGTCGAAGAGAATCTTCATGTCAAGGACAGAGTCAATCGCCACACCCGCTTTTCCCACGTCCCCCACCACTCGTTCGTGGTCGGAATCATAGCCCCTGTGTGTCGCCAGGTCAAAAGCAACGGAAAGACCCTTTTGCCCTGCGGCTAAGTTTCTACGATAAAAGGCATTTGATTCTTCCGCTGTGGAAAATCCAGCGTATTGGCGGACGGTCCAAGGTTTATTCACATACATGGTGGAATATGGCCCACGTAGATAAGGAGGGATTCCCGCTGCATAGTTTAAGTGTTCCAAACCTTCTAAATCGGTAGGTTGGTACCGAGATTGGATGGAGATCCCTTCTGCCGTTTGCCAAAGTGAAATCGACTTTGGGTCTGGTTTTGGAGCACTAAATGAAAGTGGAGTCGTTGCAAAATTTGGTTTCTTCATGTTATTTCCCGATCCATTTGGTTTGGGCTTTTTCCATAAACTGAGTGAGGTTCCGTTTCATGTGGATGAAGTCGTCTATCCCGAGAGATTCCGCTTGGCTCACTAGGTCTTTTGGGTAACCCGCTAGTAGTTTCCAAGCGTTTGGAAGTTGGGTTGCCATTTCCTTTGCAAATTCAGGAAGGTAGGTCGCATACTCTTCGTCAGACGAACAAAGGACTACAATCTCAGCTCCCGATTCTTTTGCTTTGGTAACTCCTTCTTTTACAGAAGAAAATCCCAGGTTGTCGATGATTTCGTATCCTAGGCAACCAATGAAGTTGGAGCTAAATCCAGCACGTGCTTTTCGCATCGTTAGGTCCCCAATGGTCAATAAAAATACCTTTGGAGCTTTTTTCCCAGATGCTACGTGGAGGTCTGTTTTGTTTCTCCATTTGTCAAATTCATATGAAAGTCTGAGTGGTACCAAACGTTCGTATGTCGACTTTTCTGAGTAAGATAGGAGTTTTTCTGTTTCGGCCATTGATTCTTTTAGTTCGGCATGCCGTTCTGTGGGGAGTGGGTATTGGTTTGTACCAAGTAGGATTTCTTTTTTGGTCGCAAGGGCTTCTCGTTTTTTGGAAGCTCTTGCTGTGATTTCCTTTTGGATAGTTCCTTGTTTCAAAGCGGCACCAAACCCACCTTCTTTTTCCACAGTTTGGAATTTCTCCCAAGCTGTTTCCGCTAATTTTTTCGTGAGAACTTCTAAGTAGTACGAACCTGAAGCAGGGTCTTCTACTTTGTCGAGGAAAGATTCGTAACGAAGTAGGAGTTGTGCATTCCTTGCAATTCTTTTTCCTAACTCTTGTTTTGTGGAATATTCGGAATCAAAAGGAGAAACGGCGATAAAATCAGCACCTCCAATTACGGCAGACATAGCAGCCGTTGTTCCACGTAACATATTCACGTAGGGATCATATGCAGTGTATTGAAAATTACTAGTTTGGGCAAGGATAAGAGCTGGAAGAGTTTCTCCGAGACCCAGTTTGTATGCATTTAAAACTTCAGTCCAAAGGATTCGCATTGCGCGGAATTTGGCGATCTCTGTGAAGTAATCAGAACCAATCCCCATCCAAAACCAAAGGTTTGACGCTGCATCTTCGACAGACACTCCCGCATCCAAATGTCGGTTTAGGTAATCCACACCCCAAGAAAGGGAATAGGCAAGTTCTTGGCCAATGGAAGCACCAGAATCCCGTAAATACAAACTATGAATTCCGACTCCAGAAAAACCTTTGGTTCCCGAGAGGGATTGGAAGGTTTTCCCGATACTCTCTTTTTCACAACCAAGTTCTCCACAAAGAAGCGCCGTACCATACGGGTCAAAGTCACCGAGTACCGTGTTATGCGAAGAAGTAAGTTTTTTGAAACTGTCACTGAACTTTGGAGTTCTTGTGGCAAGAGAAACAATGAGGGGAATCTCACCCACTGATTTTGCCAAAGATTCTAAATCGGAAGCTGAGGAGATTTTACATCCATATTGTTTTCCAGCTTCTTCGTGGGAAATGAGGATGGCTGCATCAACACCTTTCTCTGTTACAGATTTTGTTTCGGATTCAGATGTGATTGATTCGGTTACTTTCCATCCAGGGTTTCGTTTGAAAACTCTAGGCAAAACAGGAAGGTCTTCTTTGCGATAAAACGGTTCAATTTTAAAACCTTCTTCTGTTTCCCAGGTCACTTTGTCCCAAGGACTACCTTTTAGGTCTTTGAGGATTTGGTTTTTCCAATCCTCAGTGGATACTTCAGGGAAATCTGAAAATAAAAATTCGTTCAATTTATTCCTCTACGATTTGGTAATCTTCCATATAACCAGGGAAGTCGCCTAACCCTCGTGTGAAGGTGAATTTTGCAGGGTATACAACCAATCTTCTTCCAGATTGCAAAAAAGTTCCAGAGAGAAGAGTGAAGGGAGATGCGACGATAAATGCTGCAGTTCCTAATACAGTTCCTGCAAGTCCCATGGGACGAGCAACGATGAGATCTATCAACATTTCTCCACCAGAAGGGACTTCTCTTGCAGATAAGGTTTGTGTCCACAAAAGACAGATTAAGAAAAGGATAGACAAGGGTCGTGTTTGTTTCATAGGCTGATCACTCGGGCTTTCCATCTGATGAAATCTCGAGAATGATATCTGTGTAAAGTAAGAAATATGGCTAAAGAAATTGTTTTGTTTGTTCTCTTTTCTGTTGTACATCTACTTGCGATCGTTACGATCTCAAAGGAAGATGTTTTTTATCTACCTTCCAAAATTGTCCCAATCTTAATCTTGATTGTAGCATTGTTTCGTTCGTTTCCCACATTGGAAAAACGAGGGAAATTGGTAGCAGTAGGACTTGTTTTTTCTCTATTTGGAGATAGTTTTTTGGCCATCCCAAAAGAAGGATACTTTGTCCCAGGGCTTGGCTCATTTCTCATTGCCCAATTGATTTATTCGTATGCATTCACCATTGATTCCAAAATCAAACCGGTCCTTGCCATTCCATTTTTATTATTTGGATGTTCTTTCTTTATGGTCCTTGTTCCGAAACTCGGAGCTCTAACCATCCCTGTCGGATTTTATATCTCTGCCATTTGCCTTATGGGTTGGCGGGCAGCTGCAAGGAATTCCATCACAAAACCATTTTATTTGGGTCTCCTTGGTGCACTGGTTTTTATCCTATCGGACTCCATTATCGCATATTCAATGTTTCTCAACCGTGAAATGGACCGATCCGTTGCTTCTCTTGGAATTATGATCACGTATTATCTTGCACAACTACTCATATATGCTGCAACAAAGACAGAAGAGTTAGATGTTCAATCAGTGAAAAATACTTGATTCGCTTCGCTCAAACGAGTATCGTATTTATGGTTTTACAAAACCAGGGAAAGGGATTATGAAATCGCTAAAAAAAACATCCTTTATTGAAGCAGTAGCAGCTGCGATTGAACATGAGGTTCAATGTTTCAATTTTTATCTTAAACTATCTGAAAGTTTGCCTGAAGGTCAAATTAGAGAACTTTTCAGCCAACTTGCGTTAGATGGTGATGAGCACATCAAATACATCAAAGACATTTATAAAAGTGCAGAGGGGAAAGAACTTCCTAACCTCAAACAACTTTCGGAGATTGAAAAATTCCATTCATCCACCATCCAAAAGATAATGGATCGTTTGGACCGAAACAAAAATGCGGAAGTCAAAGCTGACGAAAAGAAGGCAATTGAACTTGCCATTCGCGAAGGGGAAGATGCACGTAATTTTTATGCGACCGTACGTGGGAAATTCCAAGATCCAAAAATCAATTTATTGTTTCAAAAATTAGCAAATTTTAATGAATCCAATAATTCACTTTTGGAAGCCCAAGCAATGGCGATGGAACAGTCCACTCCAGCAGACCAAGTTTTTTATTGGGAAGATGAAGATTTACTCGCACAGGTAAACCAACCTTCGAAGTCACAAGGGAAGTCAAAACCAAGTGCGAAACCAAATACTTCGGCAAAGGCAAAACCAACATCCAAACCTGTTGCTAAACCACAAAACAAAGTGAAGGCGAAAAAAGCTGTGAAAAAGGCCGCAAAACCAGTAGCTAAAAAAGCCAAACCAAAGGCAAAACCAGCAAAGAAAAAAGGTAAGAAAAAATAGTGAAATACCAAGTTACCCATACATTCCCAGTTCCCTTAGATAAACTTTTGCATGCAAGAGAAGAGAGATACAAACACCTAGACCAGTTTCCGGATCTAAAGAATGTGACGTTACTCGAAGAAAAAAAAGAAGGGAACCTCATCCACCAAAAACGAAAGGTGAGTTTAGAAGGATCAATGCCTGCCGTTTTATCGGCGGCACTGAATGATCTTTCTTTGTTAGAAGAGTCTACCTTTGATACCACAACCAACACACATGAATTTAAAATTGCCCCACCTGGCAAAGATAATGTATTTGTGATTAAAGGGAAAAGTAAGTACGAGGCAAGTGGATCTGATTCCAAACGTTCTTATGATGTGGATGTGGTTTCTAGTTTGCTCTTTGTTTCTCCGATTGTGGAAAAAGCGATCGAAGAAATTCACAAACATAGTTTGGAGAAGGACAGAAAATCCATCGCCAAATTTCTAGGGGTTGAATCCTAAGGAAGAAGTGAAAACTTCTTCCCCGTCTTTCCTTCGTTCTGTATTAGAACTCAATTTGACGATCCTCATTATGGGGAACGTCACTTTGTTTGCCAAACTCCTCCCTTTTCCTGCGGTTACCATTATCTCTGGTCGTGCTTTGTTTTCTGTATTGATATTGGGGTTATTTTTTATCCTAAGGCGTAAGCCGATAAACTACCAAAGTTTTAAACACTTTAGTTATGTATTTGGAATTGGAATTTTGTTTGCCTTACATTGGGTAACATACTTCCACTCCATCCAAGTTTCCACAGTGGCCGTTGGGATGTTGTCTCTATTTACTTACCCAGTATTTTCTGCAATCCTCGAACCAATATTAGGTGGAAATAAACCAGAACCATTTGCTTTATTTTTGGCCTCTTTTTCACTATTTGGATTATTTCTCATCGTGCCCGATCTTTCTTGGGACAACCAAATGTTCCAAGGTGTGGTTTGGGGTGTTGTTTCAGCTGTTTTATATGCAATCCGAAACTTGCTAACAAAAGAGATGCATGTCCATTACCCAAGTTCTCAAATTTTATTCACCCAACTTTTAGCTACTTCCTTGGTTTTACTACCCTTTGCCGATGGACTTATCCCTATGCTTGCAGAACCGAAGTATCTCCTCTTCCAAGTGATCCTTGCGGGAATTTTTACATCCCTTGCCCATACCATTTGGATTCGCAGTTTGTCAAATTTATCTGTGACTACGGCGGGAACATTGTCCACATTAAGCCCAATTTACGGGAGTTTGGCGGCATGGTATTTTTTAGGGGAAGTTCCGCCCGATAGACTTTGGCTCGGTGGAGGGGTGATTTTGTTTTGTGCTGTGATGGAAGTGTTTCGGAAACAGAATGAGTCTCGGATACGGGAAAAAGAGAAACTTGTGTAGAGATTTATTCTTTTTAGGGATAGGTTTCAGTGAAATTGGTTAATCATTTATTTTCTTGTTATGCGTCAATAGGGGAAAAATAGGAGAAATTATGAAATACGCTATTAAATGTATTATCAAAATTGTTCTTATACTTCAAAGTAATATAATACTCTCACAGAATATAAATTTAAATTTCGCTGAATCAATTTTAAATCAATTACCTGAATATATATTCAATGATGTTAAGGAATCAATTGTAATTGTTAGTGTAAAGAATCAAGAGAAAACAGATTCAGAAAATGTTCTTTCTAGGCAACTCGGGGTAGGATTTATATTCAATTTAGATGGACTCATCATTATTAATCGCTATGCACTTCGTAAGTTTAATTCCGATTTTGAAATTACCTTCGCAGACGGAAGAAAAATTCCTGGCAAACTTGTAGGTATAGACGAAAAGAATAATCTCGCAATCTTAAAAGTTGCAAATAATGTGATTTTAAAACCTATTCGCTTCAGTAATGATTCAAAATTGAAAATTGGGCAATTTCTAATTTTAATTACTCATAATCAGAAAGATAAATCTGTAAATGCTTTAACATCCATCTCAAAAATCAATATTAGTGATGAAATTTATCCTCAAAATGAATATTCAACTAAGGAAAGCCTTTTGATCTCATCGAGATCAAGAATTATTCCAGATCCAGGTTTACTATTTAATATTAAAGGCGAGTTTGTAGGCTTTTCATATTTTTATTTTGAAGACGACATTTATACAAACAAATTTGCTATGGCGAATTATATTTTAGATTTAAATTCATTAGTAAATGCGATACTTGAAAAAGAAGAAGGAAAATAGTTTAATTGCGTGATTTTTTCTACATTTTTACGGCTGTATAACAGCACCTTGCCGTTTCGGCACTCGGCCTGTGGCAAATTTCCCTTCTGTCACTCGTTTGCATCCGCAAACTTCATGTTAGTCCCTAACTTCCCATTCCGGAACTAAGGGTCAGCCTACGTCATTTTGGCTTGTTTGTTATGCGCCATAGCAAAAAAACTTTCCTAAAAACTGGGGAAAATTTTAAATTAAATTATGAAAAATGTTTTTATCTTTGATATGGATGGAGTTATCCTAGATAGCGAAAAAATTTATTTAGACATGAATCAAAAATGGTTTCATGAGATGGGATTTAATTTACCGATTCATATTCATCAGAAATATGTAGGTATTTCTGCAAAAATATTTTGGAATTTTTTAAAATCAGAATTCAATCTCCCTGAAGAAATTGATCATTACATTCAACTAGAAAAGGAAATGAAATTTAATACACTTTCCAGTTTAGAATTAAAGCCTACTATCTACCTTATAGAATATTTAAATTTCTTAAAAAGTAAAAATTATAAAATCGCTCTTGCCTCATCATCTTTACGTAAAAATATTAACTTGATCTTAAATAAACTTAACATCACAAATTATTTCGATTTCATTATAAGTGGCGAAGAAGTCACCCTAGGAAAACCTAATCCAGAGATCTTCTTAAAAGTTTCTCAATTTTTTAATTGTAACATAAATAATTGTGTCGTCATAGAAGATAGTACAAACGGAATTAAAGCTGCAAAAGCAGCTAATATGTTTTGCATCGGTTTTTTTAATCCAAATTCAGGAAATCAAGATCTATCCCTAGCGGATATCGTTATTGATAATTTTAAAGATAAAAAAATTTACGAATTTTAGTGATTGATATATTTTGCTTCGGACGTACCAATATCGACATTGCGTATATAGTAATTTGGTTTGAAGCTGGATTTCTTTATCATTTATTAAGTTTTTTTGGTACTATTTTTGATTTCTAACCTTGAAAATATTCGATTTGTATGTATCCAGTTGTAATCTTAGTTGTTGTATTCATACTGTGGATGTAAAGTTTGATCTGCGTTGTTTTGATTCTTTTTAGGTAGGAAGGCAATTGTCCCGCGCCACCGATGGTAGCGGAAATCCTTTCGCAAGGCGAAAGATTGCAGCGGACAGCGGGATCGCCTAATGGAAAGAATACGAAATTCTCATCCATTGGCGAGGCGCCCCCAAATTTTGGAAGGTTCTTTTTTGTTATTCGTGAAGGTGGTGGATCACTCGGACAAGTTTGTCCTGCACTTCTTTGGCGATGGTTTCCAGTTCGGAATTTTGGACGAGTTTAGTCATCGTCATGGGATCAAAAATGGATACTTTGATTTCTCCGTTTTTTTCTTCTGTCACGACCACATTACATGGTAACAACATTCCAATTTCGTCGGCAGTTTGTAGGGCTCTGTGCGCAAAACTAGGGTTACATGCACCGAGGATGGTATAACGTTTGAAATCAACGTTAATTTTGTCTTTTAAGGTTTGTTTGACATCAATGGTAGTCAAAACTCCAAACCCTTCTTTTTTTAACGCTTCCGTTGTATCGTTTATGGTTTCTTCAAAACTTTTTTTTCTGTGAACGGTTAACCCTAACATAAATCCTCCGAAATCCTATACCCCATAGGGTATAGGAGAAGTGGGAAGTTGCAAGAGCTTTTTTTAAATTTTTAAGGAGAAGTTTCTTTTTTCGGGAGTTTTTGCATTTCTTCTACACTGGGAAGTTGGTTCGAAGTATGCCTAATTTCGCCCGAAGCATTCAATAGAAAGTATTGAGGGAGTTGGTCCGTTTTCAGTGAGGCAAAACGATCATCCAAAATGAGGGTTTGGAATTCATTATCGCGAGGAGTGAAATTGAGCAGGACATAAGTGCCAAGGTCAGGTTTTCCTTCCCCACATTCCAATCCCTTTAACATTTCACAACGCGACTTTGTGACTGATAATAAAATGAGTTTCCCTTCTCTGGAAGCTTGCCCAAACGCAAATGATTTATTATGGCCCCAATGGATTTCTTCACTTGCCATTTGGTTGATTTTGATATAACCAAAAACCAGAAGTAAAATAAAGAGTGGCATAGCTAAAAAACCAACGAGGTAAAAAACGCGAGAATATTTCTGCATACAAACCTATGGAATGGAACTGACTGATTCCCGCCAAGTTCAATTTTTAACCTCTCCCATTCCTAAATCATTAAAAAAAACTACACCTTCTTCTTCCCATTCCTATTCTGGTTCAAAGAGAGAATCCTTAGGAGCATTTAATGGAGATTTGGTACACAGAAAAATTGGAATTAGAAAAAGGGCGAGCCGTCAGTTACCGAGTAACAAAGACAATCGAAAGCCTACAATCTCCGTTCCAAAAAATTGATATATTTGAAACACAATCATTCGGTCGTATGTTCACTTTAGATGGTGTAACAATGGTTACAAATAAAGACGAACATTCTTATCATGAGATGATTGCACATATCCCTATGATGAGTCATCCCAATCCAGAATCTGTTCTTGTGATTGGAGGAGGAGATGGGGGAACGGTTCGTGAAGTATTAAAACACCCATCTGTCAAAGAAGTTGTTTTGTGTGAGATTGACAAAGCAGTTGTCGACATCAGTTACAAATACTTTCCAGAATGTGCAGATGCCATGAAAGATCCGAAAGTCATTCACCATTACGATGATGGAGCCAAATTTGCAAGAGACAACAAAGGTCGTTTTGATGTGATCCTTGTGGATTCCAGTGACCCCGTGGGCCCTGCAGAAGTTTTGTTTAAGGAGCCATTTTTTCGTGATATGGCAAGTGCCTTAAAACCTACTGGGATCATTGCCACTCAAGCAGAATCGTTTTGGTACCATGGAGATGTGATCACTTCACTCTTTGAATTCATTCCGAAAATTTTCCCTGAGTATGGATACTATTACACAACCATTCCCACTTACCCATCTGGAATCATTGGGTTTACTTTTTTATCCAATGCAATTGATCCGTATTCGGTCACACCAGATCCAAAACGAGTTCCAAAAGGACTTAAGTACTATAGCCCTGAAATCCACAAAGCTGCGTTTGTCTTACCTGAGTTTGCAAAAGCTTATATCAAACGAAAAGGTTAAAACTTTGTGAAATTTCGATTCGTTTCCAATTTCATTTTTTGTTTTTCTCTTTTGGGGAGTACAAATCTATTATTTGCACAAGAAACAAAAGCAACAGAGATGGAATTGGAAGCCGAATCGTATGAAGAACGAGGTTATCCGAAAAAAGCAAACCTCATCCGAGAAAAAATCAAACGGATACGAAAGGAAAATTTTCAATCCAAAGAGTACGAATCAGTTTATCTCCCACCTAACCAAAATTTACCAACCACGAAGAACGGCTCACTTGAATTTATGAATGGGAATTGGGAATTTGGGTTTCGTTTTTTAAGCCAAAACGCAGGATTTCGTTCCGGCAAGGAATGGGCGTTAGATGATGGAAGAGTTGCGTTCCAAGCAGGCACTCCTTATTTTCCTAGGTCCCCCATGGGATACCAAAATATCCGCACACTTCCTTACCAATTGGAATGGGAAGATACAAGAAAAAATTCAGATACTTTTTCTCCAAGGATTTCCTACCAACATAGTTCCAAAAAATGGGGTATGGAATATGTATATATGCAGTTTAATACCACGAGAAACTTTTTTTCGATGGGGGACATTGCAGGTTTCCAATTAGGATTCCAAACGGATCGATTTTATAGCGCAGACCATAAATTATCTGTATTAGTTCATGATGAATATTCGCATAACAAGAGATTTGTGTGGGAATTTGGATTTCGAATGGGATCATTAAATACAAATTCATCTCAAAATTCACAATCATTGGGGCAAACAGGACTTTTCCGAGATAAAATCCAATATGTGGCTCCGAGTACAGGTTTTAAATTTGTGCATCAGTTTTTTGAAAATTATTCCTATGAATTGGGTGGTGATTTGTTTTTTACCCCTGTTGGGAGTTTAAAGTACAGAAGGGATAGTTTGACAAGTAGTGGAGGAATTAGCCGATTTGGGGGTGAACGAACCACAACAGATGAAGTGTATTCTTTATTCTCAGAAAAACGAATTCTAACGACGATTGTTGGTTTGAATCTCAATGCCCAATTGAATTGGGTTCCCTTTCCGAATCATAAATTCCATCTGGGTTTACAAGCCATACAATACAATTGGCGTGCCAATGAATCGCAAGCACCAGGACTTCGTGCCTTAAACCAAGAGTCTTACCTAGCCGGTGTTAGGGATTATTTTGTGAGTTCTGCGTATTATGAAGCAGATGGAGGCAAGGGTCGTCCAATGAGATCCTATGGTATTTCGAATTTGTATTTTGGGTATACTTATGTTTACTAAACGATTCCTTTATTGTCTATGTTTGTTATTGTCTCTCTTTGGGTTTTTGCAGTGTGGAATTTCGTTGCGAGTGTACCGAGTTTTTCCAAATGAAAGGGAATATGATTTTGTAAAAAAAATGGATCATATTGTCATCCAGGTCAAACAAGAAAATCGAAGGCAAATGGCAGTGTATGATCCCTATTTTTTTGATTCCGAAGCCTTACAAAATGAATACGGCCCATTATCCTATCTCATCCGAAAAGAACTTTCCATCCGAGAGTCACGGTACCCATTACTTGTAGAAAGAGGGGGTTCTATATCTGTAGAAGAATTCCAATTAGTATCTTTGGATCGGTGTTCTAGAAATTTAACATATGTTCGGTTGAAGGCAAAAATCCAAATCCGAGGTTATGCCGAAGAAGAAATTAATTATTATGATGAAATTGATTCGAAGGTTACTAACTGTTTTTTAACAGGGAGTATCATCACTGTTGTACCTCTTTTGTGGTATGTGCCTTATAATGGATTTCGCGGGAACCGCGAAGACCAATTAAACCAATTGGGCCGAAATGCGTTGACAGAACTATTTACCCAATTAGAAATACGTTCTGGTTACACTGAAAAATCCACCGAATCACAAAAGTTAGAGGATCAAAAAATCATTCCCAAACAAACACCCACCAAACAAGAGCCAGTGGATCCAAAGTTAAAGGAAATTTTAGATAGTTTATGAAACGATATGGATTCATCTTGTTTTTGGGGTTTATGGTATTTTTTTCCAATTGTTATTCCTTGGAAAAACCATATAATTATGGGAATCCTTACCATCCAAGCCCTGAATTTACAGAAGATGATCCTCAATTTGAAGAAGGGGAACCAATTTGGATTTTGGACCAAACGGGGAATTGGGTTTTTTCACTTCCCTCCAAATTGGTATTATGGAATCTCAAAGCAGATAACCATTATATTTCAAAAGAAACCAAAGAATACTTAATCCGTTACATCAAAGAAAACAACTTAAGAGATGTTAAAGTCCGTTTTAACCAGTATGCTCCTCTATCGGAATGGCGTAGACTTCCTAAAAACAAAAACATTAATCCAGTAATCCGATATTTTTTTGGATCCATTTCTCTCCTTGCCTATACGTTTTTGCCAGGTAGATTATTCGCAGGTACTATCGGTGGTGATCATTATAATTCTTTTACCAATACTATCAACGTCTACTCTGACTTACCACCAGTCGTGATCCATGAAGGTGGGCATGCAAAGGATTTTTCACAAAGAGAAAAAAGGACTTTGTATGCAGTTGTTTATGCCATTCCAGTTGTTGGAGCTCTTTACCATGAGGCCAAAGCTTCTGACGATGCATTAAATTATTTTGCAGAGAAAGAAGACACGGCTCAATTAAACTCATCTTATGAATTGTTAACACCTGCTTACTCTACGTATGTGGGTGGAGCCATCGGAGATGTGGTAGTGAACCCATTAACGGCTGTCGCTGTTATCCCTGGCCATATCTATGGTCGTTATAAAAAAAGAGAAATCCCTCTCGAATTAGAAAAGCGAAAACAAAAGAAAAAACTTAAGGAATCAAAATCCATTCCATGACTTCATTTTTAACAAAATTCCATTCCCGAAGAGACAATTTACGATCCCTATTATGCATCGGAATGGATCCTGAATTGGAAAAATTACCAAAACCCTGTTTGGATTCAAAATCACCTCTTGTGTTTTTTGCAGAAACCATCGTTCGATACACCCATCCTTATGCAGTCTCTTGGAAACCCAACATTGCCTTTTTTGAACGGCTTGGTGCAGAGGGTTATTTTGCGCTAGAACATACAGTTCACTTAATGAAGGAAATTTCCCCAGAAGTTCCCATTGTGATGGATGCCAAACGTGGGGACCTTGCGAATACGGCAAAAGAGTATGCAAAGTATTTTTTCCAAACCTTAAAGGTGGATGCCCTCACAGTGAATCCCTATATGGGTCGAGATAGCCTTATTCCCTATTTAGATTTGGGTGGGTATCTATTTGTTTTAGGGTTAACCTCAAATCCAAGTTCATCTGATTTTCAAAAACTAAGGATTGGGTCCAGCGATTTGTACGTATACGAAGAGGTGAGTGACCAAATGGCGCGTCTGGCAGAATCTTATCCTGGACAATTGGGTTTAGTTGTCGGTGGTACCCATCCCTCTGAAATTGAATCCTTACGTGACCGTCACCCTGAGTTATGTTTTCTCATCCCTGGTTTCGGAGCACAAGGTGGTGATTTAGAAGCCATTATCAAAGCAAGTGGCAAAGAAGCTCTTATCAATTCATCACGTGGGATCACCATGAGTACGGTTGCTGAAAATTTTGGAGAAGTTTCTAAAAAGAAATCGGAAGAAGTACATTTGCTGATGAACCAACTCTTTTCTTAACGGTCTAATCACCATTAGGAAATCAAGTGAAAGAAACATTAGCAATTGTCGGAACTGGAATCGCAGGTTTAGGTTCAGTTCACTTTTTAAAAAACGATTTTGAATTAACCATTTTTGATCATGCCGATTATATCGGCGGACATACCAATACAGTCATGGTAGAAGAAGATGGGATCCAAATTCCCATTGATACTGGGTTTATTGTATTCAACCATGTTACTTATCCCAATTTATTACGTTTATTCCAAACCTTAAATGTACCGACCAAAAAATCGGATATGTCATTCAGTGTACAATATGATCCCACCAAACTGGAGTTTTGTGGATCTGGGCTCTCTGGTTTATTTGCACAGAAAAAAAATCTCTTCCGTCCTCGTTACTTAAAAATGTTACTCGAGATTAATCGATTTAATACGGAAGCACCGAAAATTTTAGATAACCCAACATACGATGATTGGAATTTGGGCCGTTATATGGAAACCTTTGGGTATGGAAAAGACATTCTCAATTATTATCTGGTTCCCATGAGTTCGGCTGTTTGGTCTACTCCGCCTGATTTGATGTTGGAATTTCCTGCTAAATCACTCATTCGATTTTTTTACAACCATGGGTTTTTGGGCTTAAGTACACAACACCAGTGGTATACAGTTGATGGAGGATCCAAAGAATATGTAAAACGAATCGTTCCTCCCATCCAAGACCGATTCCGATTGAATACACCTGTGCTTGCCGTGAACCGTTTGCCGAACGGAAAAGTGGAACTTGTGTTGCCGGAAGGGAAAAAGGAAGTGTTTGACAAAGTCCTTCTTGCGACACATGGACATATTTCCGCAAAATTACTAGGGAATCCAACAAAACTCGAAAAAGAATTACTCCCTCTCTACAAATACCAACACAATACAGCCACATTACATACTGATGATTCTGACATGCCATCCATCAAATCTTGTTGGTCGAGTTGGAATTATAAAATCACAGAATCAAACAGTGGAAAATTGGAACCATACACCATCTATTGGATGAATCGTTTGCAAAATGTTTCCAAAAAGAAGAATTATTTTGTAACAATCAATGATCCTGGACGTGTAAAAGAAAGCCATACGATCAAAAAAATTGATTATGAACATCCATTGTTTTCGGTCGAAGCGTCTCTTGGTCAAAATCGTTTGCCCATGTTAAATGAAGATGGGCCAATTTATTATGCAGGTGCTTATTTTAGATATGGATTCCATGAAGATGGATTTTTGTCTGCAGTGAATGTATCAAAAAGTATTTTAAAAAGAGACCCATGGACTTAAATTCCTGTATGTATGAAGCGGACGTATTTCATATGCGTACCGCTCCCACTCAAAACAAATTCCAGTATAAAATATTTAATTTTTATTTGGATTTGGAAGAAATTGATAACTTGGCGAAGTCTAGTTTATTGTTTTCCAGGAATCGGTGGAATCTGTTTTCCTTTTATGACAAAGACCATCTACAATTCGGAAAAGAATCCATTTATGAAAATGTTAAAACGTTTTTAGAAGCTTCAGGTGTCAAAGGGCCAATTGGTAAAATTTTTCTCTTAACCAATCTAAGAGTTCTGGGTTATGTATTCAATCCTGTTAGTTTTTACTTTTGTTTTGGTGGATCGGGGGAACCACTTGTTGCCATAGCAGAAGTAGGGAATACTTTCGGGGAAATCAAACCATACATTGGTACATTCCAAAAAGGGAAGGGAACCATTGCAGATCCCGAGGTATACATACGAGAACCAAAGAACTTTTATGTCTCACCATTTATCCCTTTAGATTCCGAATTTGAATTTCGACTGAATGTACCCAATGAAAAATTACAGATCGGAGTCGACTCTTATGAGGCTGGGAAACGAATTTTGATTACGTCCTTTATAGGAAAAAAAATTCGCTTTAGATCGAAATACTTATTAAAACTTTTCATCCAATTTCCAATTATTACCGTCAAAATAATAACATTGATTCATTGGCAAGCATTCAAGTTGTGGATCAAAAAAATCCCTTACATAAAGAAACACCAAAACTTAGAGAAACAAACAGGAGTTCCCCTTGGAAAAATCAGCGAACCAGTCCCTTTTACAAGAAACGATTGATTCAGAGCTTTTTAGTGAACTAAAGGATAAGTCGGTTACCGAACAATATCCTATTTACAGGAAAATATTTTTTAAAGCCATGAGTTCCATGAAACGTGGATCCCTTCGAATGATTCTCCCAAATGGAGAACAAGTGATATTGGGTGATACCAACAGTAAATATGAACCAAAGTTTCACTCGGCACTGATCCATGTTAAAAATCCTGTATTCTTCAAAAAATCAGTGTTACATGGTGACATTGGATTTTCCGAATCATATTTAACTGGAGATTGGGATACAGATTCCATTGAGAATGTTATTTCATGGTTCATATTAAATGTGGACGAAGCTCCTAATTTATCTGGAGCTAAGAAAAAACTATTCCATTTGGATTTATTCAATTTGGGGAATAAATTCTTACATTTCCTCCGAAGGAATACCCTAACTGGAAGTAAAAAGAATATTGTGGAACATTATGATTTGGGAAATAGTTTTTATAAGTTATTTCTTGATCCAACAATGACATATAGTTCTGCTTATTTTGAATCTCTCGATCAGTCACTTGAAGAAGCACAAACGATCAAAGTTGATAAACTTTGCCAAAAGTTAAAATTAAACCCGAAAGATCATTTATTGGAAATTGGAAGTGGATGGGGATTTTTATCCATACACGCAGCAAAAAACTACGGATGTAAAGTAACTACTGTTACATTATCTGAGGAACAATACAAATTTGCAAAGGAAAGGATTGAAAAAGAAGGTTTATCCGACAAAATTGAAATTCGAATCCAAGATTATCGTAAAATTGAAGGTAAATTTACAAAATTAGTATCTGTAGAGATGTTAGAAGCTGTGGGGGATGCATTTTACGAAACCTTCTTCCAAAAATGCCAAGATTTACTCACACAAGATGGAATCATGGCCTTACAAGTGATCACTTGCCCGGATGCTAGGTTCACTTCTTTTAAAAAGGGAATTGATTTTATCCAAAAACATATCTTCCCAGGATCACTTCTCCCATCTATAGGCCGAATGAACCAAGCCATTAACCGAACTGGTGACATGTATCTTCACAATTTAGAAGATATGGGACTCAGTTATGCAAAAACACTTCGCTTGTGGTTAAAAGCATTTGAAGAAAACCTAACAGAAGTAAGAAACCAAGGGTATAGCGAAACATTTATCCGAAAGTGGAGATACTATTTAGCATATTGTGCAGCTGCCTTCCAAATGCGAAATATCAGCGTAGTACAATCTGTCTATGTTAGACCCAACAATTTAAATATCTAAAACAAAAACAATCCCAATGGAAGGTTGTTATTTCGATCCATTGGGATTTTATTCTTTAAAAAACATCTTGCCAAACTAAGCTTCAAAACGTATTTCTCTGTCTATGAGAGAAACCAAGTCTATTTTTACATTTGATGAACCAATTGAACGATTATGGTCTGCGGTCACCGTTTATGAAGTGTTAGTGCATTGGTTGGCAGATGAAGTGCGTGGTAGGCCAAAAGTAGGAGGGGAGTTTTCTTGGACTTGGAAACTTGGACTGGAAGGTAATTTCACTTCACATGGAACTTATATAAAAATAGAACCTTTTCGTGAACTTGTGATGGAGTGGAAAGACCATCCAGCAGGGAATGTATTTTTACAATTGATTTTCGAATCAATCTCACTAAACCAATCTAGCCTAACGATAGTTAACGGAGGATTTCCGGATAACGATTCATCAAATGTTTGGTTGGAAAGTGCAAAAGAAGCATGGGATGGACAAGCTGTCCTCTTAAAAGAATTTTTAAAACAGAATCCAGATATCAGCAAATTTATGAAAAAAACTTGATCTCTCGACCCTTTCTAAAATCCTGGTAAAAGTAAGGGTTGTTAAGGAGGGTTGGAAGATGGAATATCCTGAACTGGAATCTTATTTCCAGAAATTAACTGATATAACAGACCGTATCGCAATGATGAACAATCATTTTGATGCGACACCTGAGATCGACATACCACAGTTAGCTGAATTGTTTGAAGACATTCAATCAAAGGATTGGGAAAACACTGATAGAGAGTATTATGAACTCTTTACTAGTTATTTCACATTCCATGTGAAGACAGTGGAAGAAATCATCCAAGAAGCACGTGAAATCTTAAATCCAGAAAACAGAGAACACGTGAAAAAATTAGTAAGCCACGTTCGAAAGGCTGATGATTGGTTCCTAAGTCTCAAAAAGAAACGCAAACTTGCTCGTACACAAGTAGCATAATCACTTACTCCCTCATTCGAAAGTCTGAGGGAGGTATCTCAATTCGCTTTACATTTTAATCCGTTTCCTTTCTCCTTTCAGATATGCTCAAGGCACGGTTCCTTTTTTATCCAGTTTACCTTTTGATTTTTTTGTTTTTAGTGGATTCTATATTTAGGATTCCATACATCCAAACACTTGCCAAAATTGACTTAACAGCTGTTAATTATAAAGCTAAATCAGATTTTTTAGAAAAATTATTAAAAGAGAAACCTGGCGTAAACTCTCCTAAAACGAAAAAAATCATGCTGATTTTAGGATCTTCTCGTTTGTTGTATTTTGATTATGATGAGTTAGTATCTTTTTATCCAGATTGGGAAATTTACAATTTATCTTCGGCAGTCACAACTCCAGCCTATTATGATTTCCAACTCACAAAAATATTAGATGCAGGTATCAAACCTGACCTTGTGATCATGGAAACCGATCCAAACCAATTCAATCAAAACTCTGTTTTCAAAAGTTCGAATTTAACTTATAGTTTTGATTTGGGTTATGTTCTTTCTAATTTATC
The DNA here is from genome assembly GCF_003114815.1 of Leptospira ellinghausenii. Taxonomy (NCBI): domain Bacteria; kingdom Pseudomonadati; phylum Spirochaetota; class Leptospiria; order Leptospirales; family Leptospiraceae; genus Leptospira; species Leptospira ellinghausenii. Next base: position 111,387 of record NZ_BFAZ01000010.1, on the reverse strand, counting down.
TTTGTTTGGAAAAGACCATGTTTCCTTTTATCTTGGTCGCAAACTTTTCGCAGTTGGAACTTATAAACCTTATCTAGACCAAATGTGGAAAAATTACAAAAATCCATATTTAGATAATGTTTTAGGAATGCACCAGTCAACGTATGATTATATAATTTCTCATAATGGAAACGGTTTGTCTCCTATTGATAATTACATGGAAAAAGATTCCAATGCACTCCTTTTAACAAGCCATCGAACACTTGATTGGTTATTTGCATCTTACCAAAGGAGTAATATGCAATTTGGGTTTTATGAAAAAATTCTCAACCGATTACAAGAGGAAAAAATCAAAGCAGTGATTATATGGCCTTTGTCATCTCCTGATTTTGAATCCTTGATGGAAAAAGAATCTCTTGTGAAAACATGGGAAACGGAAATTGATTCAATTACCAAAAATTATAACTATTCAATTTTAAAATTGAAACATGATCCTTCGTATAATTGTAATGCGTATGCTGATGGTGGACACGTCGCCAAAGATTGTTATAGAAGTTTAATGCGTTCTATTTTATTGGAATACTTTCGTAGGTATGAGCCAAATCGTTTGTAAATTCAATTCCACAAATTGGGATCATCCCATGATTAGTTGAATTTTCGATGACAGATTTAAGTGATCTAGGTTTGCCTGGATTTTGTATGGGAGTGTCATCCTTTCCTGGGATGTATTTAAGACTTGTATTTAATCCTTGAGGTGAGTCTGCCCAAAAAACAATTCCTTGCGAAATCCCTGTTAGTCTTCCATAGTTTTTCCGTGTATTCGGAGCTGAAAAAGTAGGGGTTGCAGAAGTATAGAAATTTGCAGCTCCTTGTTTGATCGTCGTTTTACTAGTTGTTGGTGTCACAGGGTTTGAGACAAGTCGATTCAAACTGGAAGAAAGAGGGTATTTGGTCAACACTCCAGACAAATCAACCGTTGTTGCCGCTTGTCCATCACTAGTTACTTGTTGGACAGATGATACATTCCCAATCCCAAAACTCTGTGCTGTGAGGACTGCAAACAATCTAAAAAACATATCTGAATTTGTATTGGTCAGTACGGTTGAATCATAATTTGCACTGGTTTTGAAAACATTCATAAGATTACCAGTGACATTGGCCCGAGTGCCGCCTACCCCAATCACCGTATTACGAAAAAATTGTTTCCTTTGTGTATCATTAGTTCCAGAACTATCATAAAGGTATCTCATAAATACATAAGCAAAGGAATATTGTTTTAGTACATCTGAACTACTGCTATTCCAATCTAATAATGAAACTCCATTGATTCCGTCATCACATCTAGAATCGTTAACACCTGAATAACAATCCAATCGACTTGTTTGAGGACCATACCCAGCAATATCACTTGCAACTTCACTTGTGCCTTCGTTGATCCACAATTCGTCTGATTGATTTGCTTCATACATTCTTGGGAATCTAAGTAAGTGTTGGAATTCGTGTGCGGCTGTAGATGCAAATGCATTTGGGTCTTTGGTATTTGCTGTGATCAGTTCTTTCCCATCTAAATACAAAACTTCTGCAAAATTTGATCTGACCCGGAGTAGGAAATTGTCTGGGAAATAATTGATAGGGTCAAAATATCCAGCAACATAGGCACTGTTAGTCGTTGCACCATCTTTGATATCCATAACCAATATTTTAACTTTTCCATCACCATCAACGTCACTCGGTGTTCCAAATGTTTCAATTAATCTAGGGTATGTGATGGTATCAAAATCTTTGGCAAATTGGACTAAGTTGAAGTTTAACGATAAGGATTTTTCTTTGTACACTTCAATGTAGGTGCCAGAACTGACAAGTTCGACGGGAACACAGACACTACTTTGTGTTCGTAAATCACGTGCCCATAAATCAGGTCCAGAAAAACAATTGGCTCCCAGTAAGGAATACGATCCGAGTAACAAAATGAGGTCGTCATTTTTCCCAATTTCAGAATTAAGCGGATTGCAATGTGAGAATGAATTGATTAAAAAGAAAAATGGGAGTAAGATTTTTTTTCGAAAATGCATCATAATGTAGCGATTTTAGTTTTCCTTACTCTCTCCATACTTTGGACGAATCCTTTTTATGGAAAGCCAATCGAAGGGTTGTATTTTTCAGACCGTCAAACAACTGAAAACGGATACTTACTTTTAGGGATAGAAATTTTTTCTGAAAAGGGAAAGTCTTTTTACAATGCCCAAGAACTTCGCTACAAAAAAACCTTCGGTTGGGAAGAAGTCTTGTTTGTAGGGAAAATGACGAAGGATGGCACCAATTGGATTTTAGTTCCAGAAGCTTGTCAGATTCGGGCCAAAACGGTTTGGGATGCCAAATTTGCCCTCTTACGCAGGTTTGATTGTGACCATTTGGTATTCCTCCTAAGTAAAAATGAAAAAGACCAGTGGGTGATTTCCGAATCCTTACTCGGAACCGAAAAAAATCTTCCCTTTCGTTTCCACTTGGACCACAGTGCAGGGAACCCTGTTGCCGTACAAATCCCAGACTCTCCTGAGGTTACGGAGGGGTTTTGGGGCTTCCATTTGAATGGTTTGGGGGGGAAGTCGCCCGCAAAAATTTGGAACCCTTCCAAGGGGAATTGGGAGCCTTTTTCGGGGTTCAAACGGAATCAGGAACTCCAATTCTACCAATGGAAACGATCCTTTTCTAATTGACCCAAACGTTCCTTCCAGGGACTTTCCTTTTACATTGAAAAAGATCAGAATTGGGGTGATAGCCGCAGCTGGAAAAGGCACAAGAGCCTACCCCCGCACTAGTTTTATTCCAAAACCCCTTTTTGTCATAGAAGGTAAATCCATCCTCCATCGGAACGTGGAGTTAATGGTCAAAACCTTTGGAATCGAAAAGGTGTATGTCCTTGTGGGACATCTCAAAGAACAGATTATCAGTGAATTAGAACAAATTCGATTGGCACTTCCCAAAGTTGTGATCGAACCTGTGGAATGGACAGAACGAGGACTTGCATCGGATGTGGCCAGTCTCGAAAAAACGATCCGAGAGCCATTTTTAACCATTCTGGGTGATGAGTTTTATTACCGAACTGACCATGAAAATTTTTTAAAAGTTTTGAAAAAACATCCAAAAATGGCTGCGTCCATCGGAGTTGTCAAAACTTCTCTTTTGTCTCGCATTCGTAAAAACTATTCCGTTGTTTTGTCAGAAGACAAAATTCTGAATTTGGTAGAGAAACCAGAAAATCCACCTAACGAACTATTGGGATTAGGAAGTTATTTTTTTACACCTGAATACTTTGAGTTTTTCAAAAAAACACCACCTTCCACAAAATCGGGTGTCATTGAGATAACAGATGTTATCGATAAAATGGCAAAAGAGTCAACGGGTGGAGTATTTGCAACCATGTTGAATTGTGAATACTTTAACATCAATTCAATGCAGGATTATTATCACGCTGTTTATGAAGTGCGAAATGATTTGTTTTCCAAGTTTAAAACAAGCCTTATCATCCCAACCAATAATCATGGACGTTCCATTACAGATGTAATTGTTGATTTTAAAGATAAATTTAATGAAATCATAGTCATTGACAATGAATCAACTGATGATACTCTTGCGCTTGCAAAAAAAGAAAAAGTAAAAACATACACATTCCCTGGTGATGGAGATCCTACACGATTAGGGGAACAAGTGAGAAGGGGAATTGAATATGCAACGGGAGATATTTTAGTAGTTGTATCACCCGATGGTTCTTTTCGTTCTAAAGATTATCCGAAGCTTCTTGAATATATGAAGGATTCGGATATGGTCATCGGTACAAGAACCACAAGGCAGATGATTGAACAAGGCTCAAATCTAAAACCGTTGTATCGTTTAGTGAATTTACTTATGGGAAAGCTGGTCGAAGTATTTTGGTGGGGACAAGAGCCTAGATTTACAGATGTCGACTGCCAATTTTTCTCTGTTTGGCGAGAATCTTATGACCGAGTCAGATCACAACTTGTTGTCGAAGATAGAAAATTTATTGTTGAGCTGATGATCGATATCGTTAGATCACATATGCGATGTATAGAAATTCCTGTGTCTTATTTTAAGCCAGTAGGCCAAATCGAATATCGTCTTCGAGATATGATTTCTGATTCATTCCAAATATTCAAATTGATATTATCAAAAAAGTTTTTCCTAGGAGAAAGTCGCGATGGCGAATAAAGTATTGGTTACAGGTGGATGCGGATTTTTAGGTTCGCATGTTTGTGAATTATTTCGTAAAGAAGGTTGGGATGTTGTCAGTTTTGATAACATGACAAAATATGAATTAAAAAGAACTGGTTACGGATCAGATGCGACAAGAGATTATAATTGGAACTATCTCAAATCACTTGGTGTCACAATGGTGAAAGGTGATATCCGTAATCTAGAACATTTGATGGATCGAAGTGCCGATTGTGATTATATCATTCACACTGCAGCACAACCAGCAATGACAATCTCCTGGGAAGACCCTGAGCTTGATTTTTCCACAAACGTTATCGGAACTTTTAATGTGATGGAAGCGGCGCGGAAACATAAAATTCCTGTAGTAAACACTTCTTCTATTCATGTTTACGGAAATTCAATTAACGATAGTTTAAAAGAAGATAAAACCTCTTACGTTCGTGAACCAGTTGAAATCCCAGTTACTCACCCAACGATGGTTGGTCAAATATCTCCTCTCCATGCATCAAAGATGAGTGCAGAACATTATGTTCGCTCATATACTGATATGTATGGAGTAAAAGCCGCAAGTTTTCGTTTCACTGGAATTTACGGTGAACGTCAGTTTGGTGGCGAGGATCATGGTTGGGTTGCTAACTTTGCAATTCGTTCCGTATTTGGATTACCACTCAGAATTTTTGGAACTGGTAAACAAACACGAGACATCTTACATGCTGAAGACGGTGCAAAGTCGTATCTTGAATTTTTCAAAAATCCAATCCCTGGTGTATACAATATCGGGGGAGCAAGCCCACATAAAATTTCCTTATTAGAATGTATTACCTTAATAGGAGAAATTCTTGGGAAAAAACAGGAAATCCTTTTTGAAGTGGAACGACCTGGTGATATGCGTTATTTCATTTGTGATATTTCAGAAGCAAAAAAGTTTGGATTCAATCCTAAAATTCTGCCGAAAGAAGGGGTCACTCGTCTTTTGAAGTGGATTGAAGCAAACAAAGACGTATTCAACATCGCTGGCAAATAAAATGACTAACAAAACATTAGTGATTATTCCTGCTTATAATGAAGCCGCGACTATCGAAGAGGTGGTTCGCGGTGCCATCGTTTATGCTGATGTATCTGTCACTGATGATGCTAGTAAAGATGAAACTCCGGCTATTTTAAAGAAACTCCAAAAAGAATTTGGAACACGACTCAATGTAATTCGACATGAAAAAAATACTCATATACCCCAAGGGATTCAGGATGGTATGAAGTATGCTGTCGAAAAAAAATATGATTGGGTCGTTACAATGGATGCTGGTTTATCACATGATGCTGCCTATTTAAAAGACTTTATCCAATTCCCAAATTGTGATTTGGTGATTGGATCCCGGACTTCGACAGTCAATGTACCTCTGTATCGAAAATTCATTTCATGGTTAGCAGCTAAAGTAATGAATTATTGTTTATCAAATGGAGTTCTAAATTTATTCGGGAACAATCTTCGTGATTGCACAAGTGGGTATAGACGATATTCAAAGCAGATGTTTGAAAAAATTGCATCATATCCATTAGAGTCGGTTGCATTTGATTTTCATATGGAAGCTTTATCGATCGTTTCCAAAAATAACGGAAGTATAAAAGAACTCCCAATCAAATATGTTTTTTCGAACAGTAGTTTTAACCGTAAGGTACTAAAACTTGCGATCCAATTTGCAAAAAAACTTTTATTAAGAAAATGGAAACTAACTCCCGAGTACCCTTAAATCAAAACTCACTCGGAATGAAATGGAAGGTATTTTTATCCACCATTGCGCTGTTATGTGCAATATTTCTTTTTGACCGCATATTCTTTTTTGATTTGTTTTTCCTATTTCCGAATGAAACTGAGTGGGATTCCTCTCCTTGGTACAACTTTATTTACAAAACAAAAGAATTACAATCATCCAAAGACAAACATAGAACCATCGTAACAGGTAGTTCCGTAGCCCTGTATTCGGTATTACCTGACGAACTGAATAAAAAAGAAAAACGAATTACAAAGTATTCCTTTTTTTCGCATGTAGCAATGGCTCCAACGGATCTTTATTACTACAAAGAAAACTTACTTTCAACAAATCCTAGTTTGGTGGTATACCTACATAATTTTGCAGATTTACAATGGGAGTATATGGCAAAGAATGGAGAGTCCTTTTCATTCGATGAAAAAACATGGATCAAAGAGTTTTCGTCTCGTTATCCAACAAAAACCATTTACCCTACAGCATATCTAAAAGATTATTGGAATGAGATAGATCGTAAATCATTTTCGAAACTAGCAACAAAAGCATTATTTTACGTAAGTCGTTACCGAATTTTCTTCTGGGATCCGATTGTAGTTTTTATTGATAATCATTTTCGAAGTGGTAGGAAATACCATTTATACCAAGGAGTCCTTCCAAAAGAAGGAATTTGGTCAAAAGGTTGGACAAAAAAAACTGCAACGATAGAGTGTAAGGTACAAAAAGACACTGAATCTATTTTTGTTCAAAATAAAAATACAAAACTCCAATTTCTTTTTTTTGATAATGAGAATACATTTGTTAATAATTCACCAATTCATACACAAATCATTAACATTCAAAAATCAGGATGGTTAGACATCCATTGGAAAGAATTAAATCCTTCCAATTTACCTTGGAGTATCGTAAAGATTCAAATTCTTTCACAACTCCCAACTGCAAAAGAAGTCAACCTAATTCGTTATGGCAGGGATGAAGAAGTTGGGATTCGGTTAGCACATTTTTTTTGTCATGGTATCCAAACTGAAAATCGTTCTTATTCAAGGGCAAGTTATTGGGATGATACTCGATTTGTTCAAATGTCAGTGGACGAGTTCCAAAAGGAATATTTTGAACGAATGATTAAGGATGCTGGAAACCGAAAAGAATTGTGGAGATTACATGTTGTCCGTGAAGCAAAAAAAAATGTAAACTCTGTCGAATTCAAACCTTGGTCTGAATACAATCGGATCTTAGAAATTTCCGAATTTTTTTATCAAAATCAGATTCCATTTGTTATCGTCTTATCTCCTGAAAATCCAATTGAATTTGCTTTTTATAAAAATTCAAAATGGAGAAAAGAGTGGATCTCTCACTTAAAGGACCAGCTAACAAAACGTGGACAAACAGTCATTGATCATACAGAAGCGATTTCTGATGTTCGTTATTTTTTTGACCCCCACCATCTAACTTATGAGGGTGCAAAATTTTATAATTCAATTTTTGAATCTTCCGTTGACCCAATCATCAGTAAAGAGAATTAACCTTTCCCCAGGAGAATCCAAATGGTTTTGAAAAAACTTAATCCTATTTTTGATTACTTGAACACAAAACAGTGGTTAACCATTGGTTTATTTATAATTTTATGGGGGATATCAACTCTTTCCTATTGGAAAAAATACCAATGGAATCCAAGTTCGATGGTTAATTTTGGTCATGAATTTGCCTTACAAAATGATTCGGAAACTCCAGAAAATGCCATTTTATTCAAAGGGGAAACCGGCGATTTGGGTGCAGGTTATGATGGTCAGATTTTTTACTATTTTTCCAGGCCACTTGCAAATTTGAATTTAGATTGGCCAAAAGGATTTGATGAATCTTACCGTGCCCCTCGCATCGGTTATCCTTTGTTAATCGCCATCTTTGGTATTTTTGGTAAAAGTTTTGCTATTTTTGGGATGTATTTTTGGAATATTTCTCTTATCATAGTTTCTTATTTTTTCCTTAGAAAACTATTAAATGAAGAAACAAAACCATATGCGGTTTTGTATTTACTGAGTCCATTTGCACTTGGTAGTTATTACGTACTTGTGAGTGATTCCGTAATGGTTTCCATACTCATCATTGCCTATTATTTTTATGTGAATGAAAAATGGATTCAATTTGTACTTTTGTCGAGTTTAGCAATATTAACCAAAGAACCTGCTTTATTCCTTCTATTCCCACTTGGGTTACTTTCTTTAGTGCGAATGGATTGGAAACGAGTTATCGTTGTAGGATCAGTTCTTGTCATTCCTGTTTGTTGGCATCTCTATTTATCGTATAAGTTTCCAAATTGGAGACCTGGCCGCCTTACGGATTTTATATTGCCATTCGAAGGATTAATTTCTTATTCAGAATCGATTTGGAGGCAATTGGCATCCGGTGGAAGTATTAAAGAATTAGCCCGATTGTTATCTCGATTTCCACTTGTGATTCTCTTCTTTTTAGGAGTTTTCCTCCCATTTACGGGTAAAATACAAAAAGGTTGGGAGTTTCGAATTTCCTTTCTTCTTGTGATGTTTATGGTTGGTACGGCAGGGTATTACCATTTTTGGTCTGTTTATGAAAACGTATCAAGAATGTTTACCTTATCGATACCAATTTTACTCCTTTTGATGAATGAGGATCGGCAAATTAGAAAACAGGAATATATTTTGATAACATTACTAATTCTAGTTTTTTTTCTATTAAAAGTATTGTTCATATCGAAACAAATGAATTTCCAAGTTGGATTTTAAAAATTGGAATCAGATGGAATTTGAAAACTTTTTTTAGCTTCTTCATTCAATGAACTGATTTCATCTTTTTTGAAAATCAGTTCAGAACCATCATTCATCGTAAATCTTATATAAGGTGACTCATTTTGATTCACTATGGTACGTAAGTCTTCTAATGATGAAATCTCCTGGCCGTTTACAGATTTGAGTACCAGTTGATGGGACATATGATACGCTTTATTTCCTGAGAGAGGGACAACCTGTGATAAAAAAATCACTTTCCCTTCTTTGGCATTTCTTTTGATTCGATAAAAATCATTTAAGTATAATAATTCTTTGCTAACTCGATTTCTCCATTGGTTCCCATGTTCTGTTAAATAATGTTCTGAAAGTTCTTGGAATATAATTCCAGCTAACATTAAATACTTTGGCATCTGAGATCTGGTATTACCATGTGGGATTCGAATTGCAGATTCGTTTAATGGTTTGGATTCTAATTCTATAGTAATTGGTTTTTTATTTCGAAACACTTTGACTTTTATTTTTTTATCAAAAGCAGAATCCGATTCATTTGTATTATGAAACAAATAGGACATGTTTAATTTCCCAAATTTTGGATGATCAAAGTAACCTTTTGGATCTATTTTATAATTTGATACTTCTAATATCACATCTTCTAGTTTTAAATTTCCATCTGCAGATGATCCAGGGTAAATTTCGGCAACGAGTACACCTAAATCGTCTTTACGTAGACCATAGTCATTCCGAGAGGCACTATCCACTAAAGGTTTGAATCGAAATCCTTTAAACGGAAATGATTTGCCATCGATGAAGTGTTTGATCGAAAAAGAAGGTATCATTTTACCCATTCCATTTTCTTTGAATTGGTATAAAATACCTTGTGGGATACGGGAAGTAACATCTAAAACAAGTTCGCCAATCCCATCTAATTTTTCTTCGGATTGGATTTCTATGTATGGGTATTCCGCATAACCACTCGCATAGGAATCGATATCCATTCTGATCATTCTAAGTTTTTTCTCTTCTAAATTTCTTTGGTCCTTACTCTCCATCACTGTGCCATTACCAGGTAAAAAAACTTCACTTTGAAAGATAACAGCTTTTAAATCTTTTTGAAAGGATGAATCATTTAACTTAAGTATGGCGAGTCCTAAATCTGCATCTATACGTTCTACTTCAGCTGTATAAACTTTCAGGGTATCGGGTTTTTTCACTTCTATATTGGAATAAAAATAGATCGCTTGTGCAGGTACAAGAATCCTATTTTCACCGATATAAATTCCTGTGGACTGCCGGATTTCTGGATTTTTAAATCTCCAAGGTTGGATATAATTAGGGTACAATACAGTGACCTTGATTTGTAAAATCGAAGGATCTTGGTTCCCCACTGGCACTGGTTTACTTTTGAGTGAGACGGAAAAACAAATTGAGAGAATCAAAAATGAGAGGATTGGTGATAAAAATTTCATTCATTTACCTTTGATATGGTTAGTTCGTTTGATTTGTTCGTCTGCTTTTTCGGATTCATCTCGGTCTAAAATCATCGGAACTTGGATTCCATAAAAGTATATTTTGTAGGTTTTATCTTTTGAAGTTTGGATTAGGCTCTTAAAATGATTGAGATTTCGCACCTTCGTACCGTTAAATGATTCGACAACCATATTGAGATAAAAGTCGGAATGTGAGTTTGTGGGGTGGGGTAATTTACGATATAATACAATATCTTCAGTCTCACCATCTAATAAATTCGAACCTTCATAAAATCGATACACAAGTAAACTACCTCCTTGTGTTTGTCCAATTTTACTCCAAGATTCCAATAGATCTCTATTGACAGATTGGAATACAAGACCTCCCAAAAGCAAATAAGGATAATCTGCTCCATACCTTGACCTTTGGTTTTCCATCTGTGGCATTTTTTTAGCAGGAAAACTCACTCGTATTTTTTTCTTCTTTCGAATGAGATCAAACTGGATTTCTTCTCCAGCAAATTTGTTATCAATGACTTCTAAAAAATCGATTGAGTTTGTTTCTTTTAAATTTCCATTCCTTCCGATTTTGCGACCATCAATTGCTGTTAAATAATCTCCAGGTTGAAGGTATCCATCTGCAGAACCTTGTTTATACACTCGGGTGACAAATACACCTTCTTCTCCACTTGGAATTTCGTAAAAGTTTCGATGTGATTCGGAGAATGAATTTTGTGTTTGGATTCCAAGTTCCACATAACCGTCGTATTCTCCATCTTCTATGTCCTTTAGAAAATGTTGGATGACATTTGTAGGAATGATATAACCGATATTTTCACCTTTGGTTGATGCTTGGAAAGCAACACCTACTACTTTCCCATTTTGAAATGCAGGCCCACCTGAATTCCCAGGATTGATTGCTGCATCAACTTGCACGACTAAATGGCTATCAATTTGAGAATGTGCATAACTAGACTGTTCAATACGAGAAACGATCCCTCTGCTGACAGAAATTTTGCTGCCTCCAATAGGATATCCAATTATATCCACAGGGCTTGCGAGTTCAGGGAGACCACCTAACTCTAATTCTATACTATCTGAGTAAAAGTTTTGATCTGGCACTTCTAAGATTGCCAAATCACAATCATGTGCAATATAAAGAACCTTTACCTCATACCATTCTGTTTGGTTGTTTCTCTGGGTTTCAATGAATTTTGCATTTGAAACAACATGAGCATTGGTAAGAATCCTGTTCTTTGATATGATAAATCCAGAACCTGTGGATGCAGAAATGCCAGAAGACATCCAAGGTGAATATGGATCTTTTGCTTGTGAAAATACGCGGATTTGGACTACAGATTTCCTCAATTCGTCAATGGATTGGCTGTTGGATTCGGCACCTATACTGAAAGAGAATAAAGTGAGAAAAAATAAAATAGTACTCGCAAAGGGAAGTGGGGAAGTTAAAATTTTTTTCTGATTCTGCATGAGTTTTTTTGAATCCATTTTATTCGGATCGGTAGCCTTCTTTTCACTGATCACGGGCATCGTTTCCTTTAGAAAGAACCCTCGCACGGGAATGAAAACAAGTTTTTCAATCCTTGCTGGATTTTTCTGTGTTGGTAATTTGACAATCTTACTTGATTCTTTGTTTTTAAAAAACCAAATCCTAAACCACCCTCATGTCATTTCGACTTTTCTTGTGTTTTTATCATTTGTTCTGATTTTCTTTGGATTACATTTTCCTACTTTTTTCCGTAACTTCCCAAAACTTCTCATCATTTCTTCTTTTGTCTTTGGTATGGGGATCATGTTACTGTTGGTTGATTTGGGAATACTCAACGATGTATATCCAGAGGCTAGTTTAATTTTATTGAAATATTACTATAACGCTTATTATATAGTGACATTCATTGTGTTTTCTTACTTGGTCATTGCAAAACTGCGTTTTAATTTCCCAGCGATTCAAACTTTCATGGAATATATTTATTATGCAGCATTTTGTACTTGTTTTACATTCTTAATCATTTGTAATTTCCCATTACTCATCCCAATCTCTACTTCCTATTTTCTGCATTTTTTCTTATTTTTGAATTTATTGTTTTTATTCTGTTTTACCGTATTTTTATTCCATTATTCCTTTACGAAGGATTACCTAACTCATCCTTTTTCCTTTTTATTTGAAAGATCAAAACAAATCTTTGAGGAACAAATCCCTGCAAATAGGTCCAATTTAAGGTTAGTGAAAGAAAAACTTTGGAATTTATATGAGAAACAAAACTGGCGCAAAACTATGGATAGTTTTTGGTTCCAAATTTTAGTAGATGAAACTTTGGACAATGCTCTTGAACACGGCGGGAAAAGAGAAGAGGATATCATTACAGTTCATGTGTTTGAGTCTACAAAGTACATTGATGTCTACGTGATAGATAGTGGAAAAGGATTTAACCCAAGGTCAATCCCGAGTCCAATTGAATCTGATCGAAAATTGGTAACGGGTGGGCGTGGAATTCATATACTTAAAAAACTATTTTTAGTAAGATGGAATTTTTTAGGTAATGAAGTGAATATCAGAGTGGATAAAACAAAAAGTTCCGATTGGAAAACAAACGTTTAGTCGAAACTTTTTGTTATGAATAAAAAACTAGGTTTAGTGTCCTTCAAACTCACAAATAGAATAAACATCGATACCGTATGTATCTTTGATCCTTTTTGCGCCACCTAAATCAGGTAAGTTGATGATGGTGGAACATTCATGCACTTGCCCTTTTAAATTTTGGATAAGTTTTATGGATGCTTCCAAGGTACCACCAGTCGCGATTAAATCGTCCATGATGAGAACTTTGTCTCCCGGTACAATGGCATCAGTATGGATTTCCACATGGTCAACACCATATTCTAGAGCATAGGATTCGGAAATGGTATTCCCAGGGAGTTTTCCTTTTTTTCGAATCGGAACAAACCCAACCCCTAGTTGGAAAGCGAGTGCTGCACCTGGAATAAATCCTCTTGCATCAATCGCTGCAATTTTATTTAATTTTGCATTTTGGTATCGTTCTACAAACATCCCAATGGTCAGTTGGAAACCCTCTGGGTCGATGAGAAGGGAAGTGATGTCTCGAAACAAAATCCCTGGTTTTGGGTAATCAGGAATGGTTCGAATCTTAGATTTAACAATGGACATATAAGGATGAAACCAAAGATGTCAAGGGTCTTGCAATAAAAAAAGGCCGGCAATTGCCGACCTTTCGAATTGTTTTTAAACTTTTGGTATCGATTATCTCATTTGTTTGAGAGCAAGGATTCGATCTTCCAATGCCGGGTGAGTGGCAAAAAGAGATAAGAATCCTCCTTTCTTAGAAGAAATTTTAAAGGAAGCGATTGCTTCTCCTCTTGGGTCTTCTGGCATCTCCACCATTTGTCTAAGGGATTCAAGAGCAGAAATCATCGACTCTCTTCCCGCAAGTTTAGCACCACCTGCATCTGCTCGGAATTCTCTTTGTCGAGAGAAATAAGCAACTGCCATTGATCCTAAAATTGAGAAAACAATATCAAGAGCGATGGTCACAACAATTCTTACAATGTGTGCCATTTCCTCTTTCACTGCATTGGCAGCTACATAAGCAATGATACGAGAGATGAACATAGCAAAAGAGTTCACAACACCTTGGATGAGAGTTAAGGTGACCATATCTCCGTTTGCTACGTGAGACAATTCATGTGCAAGCACACCTTCTAACTCTTGTGTGTTCATTCGATTGAGTAGTCCAGTGGAAACGGCAACAAGGGCACTTGATTTACTAGGTCCAGTAGCGAAAGCATTCACTTCTGGAGATTCGTAAATTCCCACTTCTGGCATAGGAAGGTGGGCACGTTGTGCTAAAGATTGCACTCGACGATACACATCCATTTCATGAGCAGAAGCTTGTTTTGGGTCGATGACTTTGACACCCATCGTCCATTTCGCCATCATCTTCGAAAGTAAGAGCGAAATAAAAGACCCCGCCATACCCCACATTAAACAGAATACAATGAGTTGTGTTAGATCCAAACCATAGGCTCGGATGCTAAATCCCATCGATCCCAAAAGGGTAGTCACGATGGAGATTGTTGTCATAATCAAAATATTGGTTAACAGGAAAAAACCGATTCGTTTGATCCAAGTCATAGGAAATTGTTCTCCTTACGGTTCTTAATCAAGAACCTAATTATTAGACTAAAACTTTACATCTCTTGCTAAAAGATTACAAGCAATTTAATGTTCTGAATTTTCGCCTTTTTCTTTGGAACCAAGGAACTGGATGAGTAAAAATAAGGTCGCAAGAGAAACATATGCAATCGGGAAGTCCCAATTTGCAATTTCTGTAAACCGATTGAAAATGGCATTCCCTTTCAGTTCGTATGCATGGATCCAACCAAACATGGACAAACAAGCGGCAATGACTGCCCATAAACTTGCTTTTAACCATTCTCTTTCCAAAATAAAGACTACCATTGCAGCCCAAATCATTGATGTGATGAGAAATCCTTGAGAAAGAGAAAGGATCCCAGAGAGAGCATAGGGAAGGAAAGTTAAGTGAGGAGGAATATCAGAAAGCGAAAAATGATAGGTTTGTTTTGCACCTAATTCTTGTAAGATTCCCTGAAGTTTGCCATCCAAAAAAAGAAAAACATTTTGGATGATAAGAACTGCCCAACCAGCAAACGCTGGTAACAAACCGACAACAACAGCAGGGGAATGGTGTTTGGGAATTGCTTGGAAGGCTTGGCTTGTAATGATGATTCCAATCCAAAGAACAATTGCCATTCCAGCTTCCACAGGAATTAAGGCTTGTATTAAACCCATGAGACCAAAGAGACTAACAATGGTCATAAATACACCAGATAACATAGAATAACTATGTTTTGCACCTAACGCTTTCCAGCCTGGATGGCCGATGTAAATCGTAGTCGGGAAAGGTGAACCAAATGCGGTGCCAGCGAGTGTACCTACTCCATTTACAAGTAGGGAAGTTTTTGTATCAAAACTATCACCAGAAGCTTCCGCAGATTCGATGTTTTGTAAGGAACCAATCACATTGAAGATTCCCATAGGTAAAATGATCGAAAAGTATGCTTGTAAATTTGAATAGGTTAGAGTTTCAAACAAGGAAGATAACGACAACTGTGGGAAATAAAAGCCCAATGTTGCCAATCCGTTTTGGACCCCACCTTCTTTGTAAATTGGATCTCCCCAAAAACCAGAAAGATAAGACAAAAGTACACCAACAAGAATTGATAAAAATCCACCGGGAATGCCAAATGGGAATCGTACTTTCCCAAAATATTGTAAGAGGATAATTCCAAGAGGGATAAAAGCGATCATGGGCCTTTCAAATGTTCGTAGCAAAAAGTCCATTGAGATAAAGGTTAGAGCAATGCCTGCTAAAGCAGAAAGTAGAGCTGCCCTAGGAGTGTATTTCCTAATTTTTGCAGCAATAAAAGATCCCAAAACTTCAATGATCCCGGACGCAAAAGAAACAAGTAACCCTGCTTTCCATGCTTCCTTATAATCACTAGTCGCTTGGTAGGTGGGGAACATAACAAAAAAAATAAATGCAAATAGAGAAACCGTATTGATTCCATAAGGAATTGCCGTTACATCTTTACGATTTGTCCTTTGTCCCAATTTCCAAGCTTGCCATGCGTAAAAAACATTCCCAATGAGTAAGGAAATCGCCGCGCCAGGTAACACAACAGAGGTGATAAATGGTAAAGGGAATCCGCATACACCCATACATAAGGCTGAGAGAACAAGCAGTTGAATGAGGTTGTCGACCATAAGACCAAAAAATCCATCTAGGTCACCGCGTGTGATGGTAAAAAAGTTCATTCGTTTCGTTTGCCTCCAAAATCAACTCGAATGACATTCCCATCGCCAGTGACTTCTGGTTTTTGGGATTTTGGTTTGGATATTGATTCTTCAGGGTTTGTGTTTGTTTCGATTTGTAAAAACCGAAGTTGGGTAGCAGAATTTTGGAATTTGTCGTAAATGCGAAATACGGCATCCCAAGGGATCATGGTTGGTTCCCAAGTGGAACCAAATTGTAATTCGGCAAATAAATAATCGGGTTTACTATCCAAAACTTTTACTGCTTTATCACCAAACACAAGTACAATGCCAGATTCTTTTTCTGCATTGAGTAGTCCACGTTTCCCGATTTCCAATTTTGGATGAGGCATTACATGGAGATAAAATACTCCAAATCGTTCCCAGTATAAATTGAATAAATCTCTTTTGAACTCACGTAACGTTGTGATTTCTTCCTGCGTGAGGTTTTGGCTCATAAATTCCTTTTACCGTGTGAAGTTTCCCATTCGATGTATTCATCGTGGATTTTATATTCTGGAATGATGTCTTTTAATCCTGCAAAAATTTCCCTATTTTTATTGGCTTTTGCGAGGGAAAATAACCGATTCAGTTTATTTTGAAAGAGTAACAAATTATAATGATCAAGTGGAGCAGCAATACGAATTTTTGGGTGATGGGTTTTTTTGATCCCTTCCGCATTTAATAGAAGTTCTTCGTATAATTTTTCCCCAGGTCTAAGTCCAGAAAATTCAATATTAATATCTTTATAAGGTGTGTATCCAGAAAGGCGAATCATCTCTTCGGCAAGTGATAAAATGCGAACCGGTTCACCCATATCGAGTAAAAAGATTTCCCCATGTTCGCCCATACTCCCTGCTTGTAACACAAGTTGTGTGGCTTCTGGGATTGTCATAAAGTACCGGATCACTTCTGGGTGAGTCACTGTCACAGGACCACCACGTTTGATTTGTTCTCGGAATCTAGGGATCACACTTCCGTTGGAACCAAGTACATTCCCAAATCGAACTGTGATGAATTTGGTTCTTGAATTTTGCGAGATATGTTGCAGATAAATTTCAGCAGCACGTTTTGAGGCACCCATCACATTGACAGGATTTACTGCTTTGTCTGTGGATATGAGTACGAATCGTTCCACTCCTATCAGTCGACAAACATCAGCTACGTTTTTTGTCCCCATCACATTATTGAGAATTGCTTCCGAAGGATTAATCTCCATCATGGGAACATGTTTATAGGCCGCTGAGTGGAAAACAACAGAAGGTCTATGTTCTTCAAAAACAGCTGAGATTCTCGATAAATTTTTTACATCAGCGATGACAGGTCGAATGTCAATATTCAATTCAGAAAAGTTTTTCCGAAGTTCATAGTCAATCTCGTATAACGGAGTTTCTGCGGCGTCTAAAATAACAAGTACACTTGGTTTAAAAAGTGCGACTTGACGGCAGATCTCAGATCCAATTGACCCACCAGCGCCCGTTACGAGAATGACTTTTTTTTCCAAGTAAGAACGAATGGATTCAATTTCTAAATCAACAGTTGGCCTACCCAGTAAATCTTCAACTTGTACTTCACGGAGTTGTGTGATATTTGGTTTCTCTGCAAGGTATTCGCCAAATGTTGGTAATATTTTAAACTCTACACCTGCACTTTCGCATTCTTTCATCAGTTTGCTCACAACACGTCCATCAGGTTGTGGAACTGTCATAATGACTTTTTTGACCGCATAACGATTCAATACTTTTCCAATTTCTTCCGTTGATCCGAGAATGGGAATCCCTTGGATGTAACCACCTTTTTTGGAAACATTATCATCCAAAAATCCAATTGGGAAATAATCTAAGTCTACATTTCGCCTAATTTCAGTTAAAAAAGAACTTCCTAATTTCCCCGCACCAACGAGTAGGATTGGAGTTCCTTTCCTGGTTTTGTCAGGACTAAAAATTTGTTCCCTGATCATCCTCCAACTCAAACTTCGTAGGCACAAAAATCCTAAAAGGATGAGGGTATCAAGAATGGGAACCATTCGTGATAATTGGTAGAATCGATTATAAAAGAGTAGGGCTAAGGTAGAAACCAAAGAAGAAAGGATGGTTGCTTTGATGATGGCCAAAAGGTCGTGTAACGAAGCATATGACCACAAAGAACGATAGATCCCTGAAAATAAAAAAACGATACTTCTCGTGACCACGACGATAGTGGCACAGACCCAAAAATCTGGGTAATTGTCGAGAAACCCAATATTTTCAAATCGCACCAAGTGTGCGAGAAAATAGGACAAAAACATAAAGAGAATGTCTACAGGAAAAACCCAGTATCGTCTTGGGATCGATTTCATATCTGATAAATAAAGGTATTTGGAACAAAATTCCTTGTAAATACAGAATCTGTTCCGAAGAATAGAAAAGAGGAAAAACCTGTTTGAAATCACTTCTTTTCCGCCTTGCGGGGATTTTTTCCGCAGAAATTGGCTCGGAACTTTATTTAAAACTAAAGGAAGAAACTCTTTCGCCATCGCTTTTTTGCCTTGATTTTACAGAAGTCACAGAAGTGACGGAAGTAGGTTGGGAATTTTTGAGAAAAATGGCGGAGAGATGCAAAGAAACTGGTTCAAAACTAGCAGGCTTTGGATTAAAATCGGAAGTCCCTTCTGAACAGAATGCCTTCTTTTCGTTTTTTAGCGAAGAAGCAGAATGTATCCATCATCTAGAATCATTTTATATCGGGGATACTCCCGCAAACGAACTCACTCCAAAGTCACCACAAGAAGGAAAAACCATTCACTGCCCTGAGTGCCAAACTTTACTTCGGTTCAAACAAATGGGTGATCACCTTTGTCCAAATTGCCAGTCGAAATTTTTTGTGAACCAAAAAGGTTGGGTCTCAACTTACGAACGTTTGTTGTGATTTAGATGTTTTGTAGGAATGGCTTCCCAAGGTTTGTCAGGCCAAGGGTGTTTTGGGTAACGTCCTTTTAACTCTTTTTTAACTTCATGATAACCGTTATTCCAAAAACTTTCTAAGTCTTTTGTAATTTGAACGGGCCTTCTTGCGGGTGACAATAAATGGACTAGAATTTTTGCTTTTCCGTTTGCTAAATTTGGCAAGGATTTAAGCCCAAATAACTCTTGTAATTTGACATGTAATTCAGGTTCATTGCCATGGTATTGTATGGGTAAAGTAGAACCAGAAGGAACTTGAATTGATGTTGGTGCTTCTTTCTGGATGATCGATTGGTTTTCATATCCTACATATGATTTAAAAGCTTCTAAAAATGGAAGATTCGTTAAAGAAAACTTTTGTGTTTCAAAATTCAGAAATGGAAATAACCAATCTTTTACCGTTGATTTCAAATGGTCTAAGGAAACATTAACACCTAACACATCATTTTTGACCAAAAATTGAACTCGATGTAAATAATTGAAAAGTTCTTCTCTTTTTTCCCATTCGTACTCCCAATCCAAATTGGATAAGTATTCTAAGAGCGCATTTTGAATGGATACTGGATTTGGTTTTGTCAATTCTTTAGAATCCAAAATCAGATCGCCAATTTTTCTCTCTTCTTTCACGATTAAAAAAGATTCATCCCTTTGGTTTGTTCTGATTTCAGGCCTTTGAAAGGTTTCAATGTGTTCGTTTAGACTTTCTTCGATTTGTTCAAGAGAAATGGGGAGGTATTGGGTGATGTAGAAAGTGGAACCAAAAGAAATTGTATCGAGTGCAATTATGTATTCGGGTAAGTGAAGTAAGTTTGTATTAAAAGTACCAATTTTACCATTAGAGAGTTTGTATTCTTTTGCCTCTTTTTCTTTTCGTTTGCCAATCCGATCTGGGAATCCTTTGCAAAAATAATAATCTCTTTGGTAGTTTTTGTTTTTTTGTGGAAATGCTTTTTTCCCTTTAAAAATGCTTAAAATTTGCTCATAAACGAGTTTCAATTCTTGTGAGAATGAACTCTGTGAAATGGTATTCGGAAATTCCTTTGATTCTGTACCAGTAGATTCCTTACCTAGAATCGATACAATGTCTGCTATAATTGTTTCGTTTTCTTTTGGCAACCGAGAGATCACACATCCTAATCGAATGGGAAGGGGGTATAATAATGTTTCTTTCCCTAAATCGGTTAGTTGGTTTTTTTTATCTAAACAACCTAATAATTCTAAACGCGCCATAGAAAGAGCAATTGAACCTTTGTTTGGTGGATCAAGGAAAGGAAGAGAATTTATCTCTTCACCAAATGATTTGATTTCCAAAACCAAACGGTCTAAATCTCCTTCTAGGATTTCTGGTTTTGTACGATCAAAAAAGTTTGTCTCTTCTTCTTTTGACCAAAGTTTATAAACCAGTCCTTTCCCTTCTCTCGATGCACGTCCTGCTCTTTGTTTTGCACTACTGAGGCTAATTCGGTCTCGGACCAAGTGTGTGATTCCGGATTCTGGATCAAAAATAGAATGTTTAAAATAACCAGAATCAAATACGACTCGTACACCAGGAATCGTTACAGATGATTCTGCAATATTTGTGGATAAGATTATTTTCTTTTTGCCTCGAGAGTCTGGTAAAAAGATTTTTTCTTGGTCAGATAAATTCATATCTCCAAACAAAGGTAGAACGATAGAATTCTCTTTGATGGTTTGGTTTAACTCAAGTTGGAATTTTAAATCTAAAATTTCTTTTTTCCCCGATAAAAAAACCAAAATATCACCTGTTGTCTGTTCGACTGCCTTGGGTATTAGGTCGATGAATCGTTGTAGAAGATTTTTTTGAGATTGGCCCATATAAAAAATTTCTAATGGATGTGTGGAAGTTGAAACTTCAATTGGGGGATTTGTTATCCCAAGGTTAACAAAGTTTTGTCCTTCCAATGTTGCAGACATGATGAGAATTTTTAAATCACTACGAAAGATCTCTTGGGTTTTTCTAGCCAATGCAAAACAAAGATCTGATTCTAATCTTCTTTCATGGAATTCATCAAAGATAAGTAACCCATAGTCTGACAGTTCAGGATCAGACAGTAGATATTTTGTTAAAATCCCATCAGTAACAAATTCAATTTTTGTATCTCGATTGATTTTAGAATCAAAACGGACACGATATCCAGCGGTTTCTCCCACTGGTTCTCCAATGGTTTGGCAAATCCGTTTGGCTGCATTTTTTGCTGCAATCCGTCTTGGTTCGAGGATACAAATTTTTTTCCCTGCTGTTAAATTGAATTTTAATAGTTCTAAAGGAAGGGCAGTTGTTTTACCAGAACCGGGTGGTGCATCCAAAATTGTAACAGGATTTTTTTGGATAGATTCAACTATCTTTTGTAAGGCGGACAATACAGGGAATGTTTCGGAGTTGGGATTCACGGTCTTCTTAGTTTAAAAAAATACTTCCAAGATCCTAAAAAAATGCAAACAAAATGTATTTTTTTGGGAAAATCACAAGAATCGGGTTTCCGAATCGAAACCGATTGAGTAAACTTTCATTGTGGAATCGCAAGGAAAACATTACCAACTCATTCAAAACGCAATTGAATATTTGATTCAAAATTTTAAATCCCAACCCAGTTTAGATTCATTGGCTCAAATTGCCAAATTAAGTCCTTCACATTTCCAAAAACTGTTCTTAGAGTATGTTGGAGTCTCACCCAAACAATTTTTATCATCGGTAACTTTAACGCACGCTAAGCGAATTATCCAAAAAACTTCAATATTAGATACAACTTATCGTTTGGGATTATCTGGTACAGGAAGATTACACGATTTATTTATCAAATTAGAGGGAATGACACCTGGTGAATTTAAATCGTTTGGAGAAGGTGTACATTTATACTATGAGTTTTTCCCTACCATTTTAGGGGAAATGGTTGTTGTATCGTCTGAGAAATCGATTCAGAGTTTACAGTTTTTACAACAGGGAATGGACAAAGAAGAAAGTTTGTCTGCAATCAAAGTTACTTTCCTAAATGCAGTATGGAAAGAAGAAACAAGAGAATTACACAATCCAGTGAAAGAATTTTTACAAAATTTTACCGTACCAAAAGCGCCCATCCATCTTTCTGTGTTAGGGACACCGTTCCAAATTAAGGTATGGCAGTCACTTCTCTCGATCCCTTCTGGAGATACATCCACCTATGGAGAAATTGCTGAATTGATTGGCAAAAAAAATGCACAACGTGCAGTGGGTACTGCGATTGGAAAAAATCCAATCGCAGTGCTCATCCCATGCCACCGAGTCATTCAATCTTCTGGTTTATTTGGTGGTTACCGGTGGGATCCCAAACGCAAACAAACATTACTTATGTGGGAAAGTGCAACCCATTTTCAAAAAATGGATTCAGAGTTTTCTTTTTAATGAGCGAGTAGTCTCGTATGGGAAACAAGAAAAAAACCAACGAGTAAAAAACACTGAGCAATTAGATAGGTAATCCAAGGAACTTGAAACTCCCATTTTGGATGCCTTGTGCCATTGATTGTTGTTTCACCCATCACAGCATCTGAGAGAAGGAAAAATCCAGCTCCAATTCCCAAATAAATCCAAACACCACCATACAACAAATAGGCGTTAATGCATAAGGATACAAAAAAACACAAAATGATGCCATAGATAAATGCAGAGGCCATCACCCATTTGGAGCGACTTGGATTGTACACTCTAAAAAAGAAAATCAAAGCGGGTAAAATGATCAAAAGTAAACTGATGATGAATGGTCTCGGACTAGAATACAATTCTTCCCAAGTGATCAATTGGCGTAGGGCCAATATAAAAAAGATTTGAGCGATGGCGAAACTAAATATGCCACCTAAAACTGGATCTTTCATATATTTTTTTGCCAATGGAAATTGTAAATTGAACCAATCACCTAGCATAGAAAAGGCGATTGCAATGACTGGATAAGCGAAACGTGAATGACCCAATTGGAATAATAACCAAGCAAAAACTATCACTTGGAAGGAAAATCCTAAATAAACCCCACGGGAAATCTCTAATCGTTTTTCTGGGTTCGATTCTTCGCTTAAAGTGATCCAATGGATAGAAAAAGCGGAAACGATGGCAAAGGGAATGGCTGTGAGGATGAAATAATATACCATACTGGATATTACCATGATTCAGTAAGAAAAGCAATGCTTAAGTTTTGTTAGTAGTGAAATTCTTTACAATTCCATCTCTAAAGAGGAACCAAACAATGATTATATTGTAAAAATTACTCCTAACAGCTATGATGTTTCCTATTTTAATCAAAAAAAATGGATTCAAACCAGAATTTACGTTCTAAAAATGGCCTTGCACCGTTTTTAACGGTTTGCTTGACCACGGAATGAAAACAGTGTGATTGAAAGTAGACGAACGTGAATTATATTGGTCAAAAATTCGGACGTTGGGCCCAAATCGCATGCAAAAAAAGTACATTCTAATTCCCTTATTCTCTATCTTCACATTTATATCTTGCCCAGGAGCAGGGGGTGGTGGCGGGGGAGCTGCCTTTGCACTTTTAGGACTTGGTGGTGGTGGAACAGATGTGGGAGCACCAAGATTAGAAGTCACCTATTCAGGTGTTGTCAGAGAAAGTGGGTCAACTATCAGTTTAGGTACCGAACCCATCAATACTACGAATGGAAAATTGGCGACACTTACAATCCAAAACAAAGGTACCTCATCCTTAACTTTGCCAGGATCACCAATTGTCACAATCAGTGGAACCGATAGTTCACACTTCCAATTGACACAACCGAACCAAACAACACTTGCTCCCAATGCTTCTGTAACCTTTAGTTTGCGATTCAAACCAACTTCGGAAGGTCTTAAAACCGCCGTCGTAAAGTTATCCACTTCAGATCCAGCTCTATCTGCTTTCCAATTAACGTTCACTGGCACAGGTGGACCTGCTGCAGCAAAGTTGACAGTTTCTCAAGGAGCAACTGAAATTGTAGGGAATGGTAGTTTTAATGTAGGAAGTGTAGAAGAACTATCTTCTGGAACACCAATCCAATTTACAGTGAGTAATGCAGGTAGTTTGTCTACTACTTTAGGAACTCCAGTTGTGGAGAGTTCCAATGCACAGTTTATGGTTTCTGCAGTTTCCGTTGCGAATGGATCTACATTAGCGCAAGACGGAACATTTACATTTAATGTAACGTTTTCGCCAGCGAATACAACTCCAACTTCAAAATCAGCAACGATTACAGTTAACGCAACACCTTCCAATTTTATATTTACAGTGAACGGAACAGCAACCGTAAAACCAGTTCCAACCATAGCAATTTCGCATAACTCTAGTTCGTATACTTCTGGTGGAACACTACCAACGTTTGGAATTTTATGGCCAGGTTTATCTTCTTCGGCAAAAACGGTTACGATCACCAACAATGGAACTGCAACACTCACAGGACTTGCAGTAAATGAATTCAGTGGGAATACTGATCAATTCACAACCAGTGCTGCAGGTGCAACTTCACTGACTCCTGGACAAAGCACTACATTTACAGTTACATTCGCCCCTTCTACTAGTGGATCAAAAACAGCAGTCGTTAGAGTCACTAGTACCAATGGAAACAATGGCTCTGCCTCATCATCTGATATCACCGTAGAAGGCACTGGAAAATCAAATGCTGGCATTTCAGTTTCATGGACAGGCTTAAAAGAAAAAGCTGTGAATGATACAGATGGTGGTTATAAAGTTTGTTACAGTAAAACAAATGGATTTAATCCTGCCGATGTAAATGGAACAACAATTTTTTGTGACACAGTTCCAAATGCGGGTGGTACAACTCCTACTACTAAAATCATCTCAGTGAATACATATGGGACTTGGTATATAAAGGTTTTTGCATTTGGTAAATACAATACAACCGGTGGGACACCATCGACTCAAACATCAGTCAATGTGCCCTCTACCTAATCCAAAAGGAAAATAATAGATATGAAAACTAAACTAAGTTACGCTTCTAAGATAAAAATCATTTGTTTTATAACAGTTCTTACATCAACTGTTATCATTTCCGATCCTAATCAACGGAACTTTTTAACTGAACCGTTTCGATTTGAAACTAGTATTACCAATTCACATTCAAAATCAGGAGTAGCAAATCGACCTGATTTTGCACCGGATGAAATTGTAATTAAATTCAAACCAACTGTTCCAAGTGATGAAATATTCAATCGGTCAAGATCATTAGGTTTTCAAGTTGGACATGTGAGCAAAAGAGCAAATTTTACAACTGTTAAAATTGCGAGCAATGAATCAGTAGCTGATGCAGTCATTCGCGCTAAACTAGATCCTGCTGTCGAATATGCGGAACCAAAATACTACTACTATGCCCAAGCTACTGCACCAAACGATACGGATTTTGGTAAACTTTGGGGTTTAAATAACACGAATCAAACCATATCCTCACCATCGTATACAACGAATAATCCTCCAGGTGCATCGGCTATTGGGAAAGATATGAATGTATTAGGTGCTTGGGATGTGACATCGAACTGCAGTTCTATCATTATTGCTGTGCTTGATACTGGCATCAACTATAACCATGAGGACTTATCAGCAAATATGTGGGATGGTACCGCAAGTTGCAAAGATAAAGATGGGAATACGATTGGTGGTGGATGCCCCAAACATGGATGGGATTTTGCCTCTGGAGATAATGATCCAAAAGATGAGGAAGGTCATGGAAGTCACGTGGCTGGAACTATTGGTGCTGTAGGAAATAATAATAAAGGAATTTCAGGAGTTTGCCAATCTGCTCAACTCATGTCAGTTCGAGTATTGGGAGTAGGTGGAGGAAGTAACGCTACTGTTACCGACGGAATTTACTTTGCCGTAAGAAATGGTGCAAAAATCATCAACATGAGTTTAGGTGGAACACAATACAGCCAGTTGATTTACGATGCGGTGGAATTTGCAAAAGCCAATGATGTTTTAGTTGTGGTAGCAGCTGGGAATGAAAACACAGATCTTGCATCTGGAAATTCCTACCCTTGTAAAAACAATAATGCCAATCAAATTTGTATCGCTGCACTAGATCAAAATTTCCAACGTGCGAGCTTTTCTAATTTTGATACAACAACTACTGCTGCAAATCGTGCTGTTGACTTTGGTGCTCCAGGAACCAATATTTATAGTATTTTTGGAAGTGAAACTACATACAATGAAGGAACTTCAAATTATACGGGTTGGACAACAGGTGGTTCAGGTGGTGCTGTAACTTGGGCTTACCAATCTTGTGCAGTTGGATCAGGCACCTTGAAAGGATTGGCATTACCAAACGATTGTTCTGTTATTAACTTCAATTTTACTCCGCCTTACAATAATCCAACATCTGTTTCTGCAAGTATTGACAGAACTGTCTATAAATCATTCACCATCCCAAGTAATGCAACGAAAGTATCCTTATTTCAAACTATTGTTTCCGATGGTGAATCTATCGGAGATACATGTTATGATTATACGGAAGTATATTACAAAAATGATGCATCTAGCCCATTTTCAGGAGGAACTCTCTTAACACTTCCTGATTATAACCGGTCTATGTATGTGCAAAGATTATGTAGAAAAACTGTTTCTGGAGTTGGATATTCCTTCATATTATCAGAAGAAGTTACATTGACAAATTGTATGAATACAGCAGCTACAAGTTGCACAGTCGGATATCGTTATAAGTCGGATAGTTCTACTCAAAATGGTGGTGCAATGTTTGGAGACTTTTATCTAAGCGCTTGGATTGCATCCAATAATTCTTACGGTAATTACAATGGAACTTCAATGGCAACACCAAACGTAGCAGGAGTGGCAGCACTTATCAGAGCATATAACCCACAATTAAACTTTACTGAAGTTATCCAAAAATTAATTGATGGAGGAACAGCGACGCCATCAATCTCTGCCAATACAAAGTACGGCAAATCAATTAATGCTGAAGATTCCGTGAAACATCTCAATCAGGTGACTGGTGTTACGGCAACACTTCAATAAATTTTTACTATCTATTCTTCTCATCCCTTACGTTACATGTGCGCAAGGGGTGAAGGAAAGTATGCCGGAACGTAAAAAACCAATTCTAACAAATGTACCAATAAAACCAATCGCACATCGCGGTGACTACATTGTTGGTACTGAAAAAGAGTTGTCTACTGAGGAATGGAAACAACTTCTCCAGGGTTTCGGTACCTATCAGTTGGAACTTCAAATTAAAATGAAACCTGCTTATAGAATCCAGTTCGTAGTGGATCCTGGATTAGAAACATTAAAAATGGAACTAAAACAAAATCCTTCCATTCGGTATGTGGAAACAAATGCCATCCTCGAGAAAAAAAATTCCACTTCAAATCCATAAATTTGTCTAAATACCATCGTGATCATTCGACATTCTTTCCTCGTTTTAGTTTTATTATTTTTAATTCAATGTACAAAGACTAGTGAGTCTTATGAAAAATGTGAACGTGCAGATTTAGATTATTTAGCATGTTCACTTGTGATTTACCAATCGTATACATATTGTGCAGAATCTGCTTCCACAGTGACAGGGAGTACCGAAACGAAAGCATCTGCTAAATTCCGATGCGATGCAGAAAGGTTGGTTGGTTCCTATCTTTGTGAAGACTTAAAGAAAAAAGCCTGTGGTACAAAATAAGGTTCGTTTCGCATTCGTATTCATTTTAATTTTTGTACGTCCGAAGATTTTCGATTGTCGCGGAAATCCCTGTTCACTTTGGTCTAAATGTTCCGAATATTCTTTGGGGTTTCCCTAAAAAATCTTGCTCTATCGCCATTTGCCTCAATCTTCTTACCGTCTGAAAATGAAAAAATCCCTCAGAAAATCTATGTTTGGGTTGAATTTAGTTTTGGTTTTAGTAAGCATCCTGTCTTAGGTGTTGCATGCGGAAAGAATAAAGAAAGTAATGATACGGTAATCGGGACAATGTTTGTCGCTTTAAATGCAAATTCAAGCTGCGCAAACAAAGACCATTGCAAAATGTTTGTCATCAAAGCAAATGCCATTCTGAATGCTGGTATTTCAGGACTTGATAGCCAATGTAATTCCGACGAAAACAAACCTTCTGGTAGCGGCACTTACAAAGCGATGGTAGCCGATGGAACAAATCGTATTGCGTGTACTTCCGCAAATTGTGCCTAGTACATCAGAACATATTGATTGGGTACTCAAACCCAATAAGGAATATCGAAGGGATGATGGGTCAATTGTGATAGGCAATACAACCAAAAATGGGATCTTTGAATCAAATTTGACGAATGAGATATCATCAGTTATAACTGGGACAAATTTAACGATAACTGGTTTGAATGCAAATTGGACAAACAGTTCAAATGATTGTTCTAATTTTTCTGCAACCGTTGGGAATGTTTCTATTGGATCGCATATTGAAAAAACAATAACAAGTGTTATAGCGATTGGGAACGCCGTGTGTTCCAGCAGCAGGAAGTTAATTTGTGTGGAACAATGAAGTTTATTAAAACGAATTAGCTATTATCTTTAGAAGACACACGATGGATTGTATTTGCATTACATTTGTGTGTTGGGAAGTTTTATCAAAAATTCCAGACCAATTTGCCACCCATGTGAGTGATCTAAAGTGTTACCGATGTGTCTTTCTGTACAACAAGTAATTCCTGTTATGTGACATAAGATTGATTATGGGAAGAATCATATTGCTTCATAATAGATAGTATCTCAAATCAAAATAAGTTACATAGAAACAACTAACGAATGTGCCTCGCAAATAGAATCTACATTCGAACATCTTTCCCGAAAAGCGATCCCGCTCTACGCTCCAATCTTCCGCGATGCGAAAGGATTTCCGCTACGATCGGTGGCAAGACTGCATTGGGTGTTATTCATATTGAATGAGAATGCAGAAGACTAAGTGAACAAAATATTAACAATTGGGAAGAAAAAGTTGGGAATTTTGAGACAAGGTTGAAAGGAAGATGAAATTTTGTTAGGTGTGGATTTGGGAAGAAAGCCCACAAGGCCCACCTCCACCACCCAATTCGGGGCGGGGGCCGCCCCGACCTTCATGTGACATAGAAATATTATGTAAATATTTTGTTTTGGATGTTTATCCTACTTTCATTATTTCAAAAAATCAAAAGTAGTCACTTCCTCAATTTTGCAGGAGAGTTCGACCGAAGCATAATTGGGAAGTGCTAATCCTAGAATATAGATATTCTTAACACAAGCTTCGACACCATCTCGTTTATAATACTTATCAGGATTAATTTCTGCAAGGATTGGAATCAAAACACCGTTGAGAAGTGCTGAAGATGCCTCTGCTCCTGACGAATTCACTCCCAGAGGGGCAAATTTGACACCATCAATTCTTTTCGAGGCTTGGAGGAGTTCTGCTTTTGCATCAGCTCCTAAGATATTGTCATTACTGAGCCTAGCAAGCGTCGGCTGGTTACAATTTGTTACAAATATCATTCCTAAAAGAATGATTCCTACGAGAATCGATTTTCCAGATTGTTTCATATCGGAGAAAGTGTATCCGAACTCATGAAGTAAAGTCAACCGGAATCACGAATCAGAATTTTTGCCTTTTGGAAAAGGGATTCAATTTGATTTGGAATCATTAAAAGATCTATGATTCAAACATCGCTGGAAAGAGATTCAGTGATAAAGATGAACTTTTGTTCGTAATTTTTTTTTATATGCAGGATGAAGTGGACGATTTGTAAGAATTATGTTAGGTGTGGATTTGGGAAAAAAGCCCACAAGGCCCACCTCCACCACCCAATTCGGGGCGGGGGCAGCCCCGACCTTCATGTGACATAGAAATATTATGTAGATTTCTTGTTTTGGTCGTTCATCCTCTTTTGGATCACTTCATTTAATACTTCTACTAACTCTTGGAATTCATCCCCTTTTCGAATCCGAATGGTTTCAATTGGGTCTCCAGAAGCCATCCTCTGTAAGGAACGTTTGATGCTAAACACAGGACCTGCCATTTTATGCGATTTGAAGATAGAGAAAACTGTGATTAACAATAAATATAAGACAGAAAGTGTTACCACTGCATCAAATTGGATGGTATATAAATTGAGTTGGTGGTCATAATTGGGCAGATAAATTTCCCTCGGGACAAACTTTTCTCTGGCTTCTCCAGGTGCCGCATCTTCGTTTTCGACTTTCCAATACACAGTTTGTGCATCCTGACGAAGTCGGAACACTGCCCCACCATCATATTTGGATTGGTTCAACCAATATAAGAACAAAAGAGTGACAATCACCCCAGAAATAAACAGAAGAGAATAATGTGCTAAGAATTTTAATTGGAATTCTTTATCGATGAGATAACGAAATCGAAAGTTTTTTTTGTGATTCTCTGGCATAATTTCCTTTATATGGTCTTACAGGTATTCGGTAAAGAGCCTTTCAGATAAAGGAAATCTTGTCAAAAAACTTCTGATTTTTAGCGGATTTTTTCGGTTTCGAGTATGTTTTTGATCGGGATTTCGATCTTTCCATCCATTCCTTGGAAATGGAGATGGGTTTCCGATTGTCCTAAAATCACACCTCGGTATTCCGTTCCATCCTCTAAACGAACCAATTCTAAACGAGAATGTTCACGGTAAAGTAATGACTCTTTGGCCAAAATGGATTGGGTATAAAAAGCTTTGAGTTCCTTATCTTCTTTGGGACTCACTTGAGAAGCAATGACAGGGAATGACTCCCCTTGTTTAACAACTGCTTGTTGCTTTGCATTTAGGATTAGATCACCGAAGGCGACAGAACCTTCTCTTACCGCTACCGTTTCCATAACACCATCATAGGAAATGCTAAAAATAGTACCTCGAACTTGTGTAAGGTGCTCTCCTGCTTGGACAATGAACTCACTATCTTTCGAAAGTTTAGAAACAGAAGCAAAAAGTTTCCCTTTTTTCACTGAGAACTTTTGTGAATATGATCCTATATCGGATTTTTGTAACGACTGTACAATGACTTCCGATTGTGGATTGATTCGTAACCATGAACCAGTTTCAAATTGTAAGTCCACTTGGGATGCCAGTTCTGTTGTTATGATATCTCCAGAAGTGATTTGGTACTTTTCGACTAATGGTACTTTTGTAACACTACCTTCTGGAAAAATAAAAACCTTCCCTTTGACTTGGGATACAGAAACGGAAAGTGGAGAGAGAATCTCACGTTTTTTTTCCATCACTGCCGAGGAAGACACTTCGTTGGAAGTGGTTTCAGGTCTCATGATAAAAACAAACAATATGGTGGCTGCGATGGCAAAACTAGTCCCACCAACAAGTGTAAGTCCTGCTGGTTTCCGAAAAAAGGAGAGGACTTTGTTTGGACTAGAGGATGGTCCACTCCATTCTTGGCGAGGGGAACGTGAAACCAAAGTTTCCCAATTTGGGAATTCCACCTGCTCCGTCACTTTGGACGGTTTTCGCAAAAGGGCTTCCAACGCTTCTATGTGTTTTTGGTCTTCTAATTCGCTCATTCGTTTTAATCTGGAACCAGATTTTCCCTTTTTGCTATGGCCAATACTTTCTCAGTGGCTTTGATGACAAGCCTAGAGGCGGTGGAAACTGAAACTCCTAAGATCTCGGCGATCTGGACCAGTTGGAATCCTTCTACGTTTTTGAGTAATAAAGCGGACCTTTCATCTTCCGAAAGTTCTCCCAGAAAAGAATATAACCGGTCTTCCAAATCTTGGTATTCCGCTTTTGTTTCTAATTTTGGATTGTGACTGTGGAACTCGATTTCATCAGAAGCAATTTCCCTAGAAGTGGAAAATTTTTTAGCATAATTAATGGATAAATTGCGAGCAATGGTGTACAGAACCATGATGGACTTCTCTTCCGAGAGGCCAGCATTACCATAATGTTTATGGAAACTTAAAAAGCTGTCTTGCATCAAATCCATGGCTGTGTCCGCGTTTTGAGTGTACTTATAAAGAAAGTCAAAAATTCGTTTATGACTTCTTTCGTAGATTTGACTCATGGAGACAGAATTGTCGGACACAATCTTGTATGTGTTCGTAAAACCGAGTCTCTGACAAGTAAAATCCCATTCCTCTCTGTAAAAGAAAACAATTGGGAGAGCTCAGATTCTCAAAAACTCAGATTATTTTTCCCGCAAAAGGGCATCATTGGCAGCATTTTTATAGGCACCAATCATTGTCGGGTAATTGAAAATATGTTCGGTGAAATACTCAATTGGAGCTTTTAGGTTCACAACACATTGTCCAAGTGCTATGAGTTCTGTAGCTTTGTCTGAAATGATATGAACTCCAAGAACTCGTCTCGATTGTTTATCAAATAGAATTTTGAGTAATCCAACTTGGTCTCCACTGATTTGAGCCCTAGTGATTGTATCAAATTTTGCAAGACCAACTCCATAGGAAACACCTCGTTTTTTCAAAGCTTCTTCTGTGGGGCCTATGGTTGCAATTTCTGGTAGTGTATAAATTCCAATCGGGAATTCTTCGGCATCAACAGGAACCGAAGGATGACCAAACATATGTTTTGCGACATAAGCACCTTGGTACATCGATACTGATGCTAAACTTGGAAATCCAATCACGTCTCCACATGCGTAAATTGTGGGAATATTGGTTTGGTAATTCTCATTCACTTGGATTTGTTTTCTGTCATTTGGGATGATCCCAACAGATTCCAGTCCTAAGTTATCAACATTTCCGAGCCTTCCCCGTGAAATTAGGACTTGGTTGACTCTTACCACTTCACCTTTGTTAGTTGTAAGTTCGAATCCTTCTTCATCGGAAATTTTTTTATAGTTGGTGATCGATGAATCGACATGGATTTGGATCCCTGCATTTTGCATGATCCGAGTCATTTCATTGGATATATCTTCATCTAAGAAACCGAGAATCCGATTTTGGGAATCAAATAGGTGTACTTTCACTCCAATATGAGCAAAAATGGTAGCATACTCGGAACCAATGATACCAGCACCAATTACAGCTAAGGTACTCGGCATCTTTTTCATCGCAAACAAACCATCACTGTCGTAAACTAATCCTTCTTCAAAAGGAATGTTTTCATTCAATGGCCTTCTGGGGCTACTGCCTGTTGCTATGAGAATGTTTTCTGTTTCGTAAACTTTTTTTCTTCCTGCGGAGTCCGTTACTTCGACTCGGTTTGGATCTACAATTTTTCCCCAACCCGTGAGTGTTGTGACTCGGTTTTGGATCATTTGTTCTCGGGTCACATCTTCTTCTTTTTCGATGACAGTAGAGGCACGAAACATTAACTCTTGGAGGGTGAGTTGTGTTGTTTGTGGGGATTGTAATCCATGTAGGTTGGAAAGTTTTAAGTTCCGGTAGAACCGGCTCGTTTCCTGAAGAGATTTCGAGGGAATTGTCCCCCAATGGACACAACCACCACCTAAATAAGGGTCTTTTTCAATGATAGCAGCCTTTTTGCCGAGTTTACTTGCTTGGATAGCAGCTTTTTGAGCGGCAGGACCGCCCCCGATAGCGATTAAATCAAATCGATTGATAGACATTGGATAAAAGAACGCTACCGAGAAAGTGAAAAATAGCAAGCAAAAATGCAGTTTGAATCGATTTGGGTAGGATTCATTTGTTTTCTTCACCTAACAAACTCAAAGTCGAAAGACAAAAAATCTTGCAATTGCATTTTGCCTTTTTACTCTTTTGTAGAGCCTATGGAATTTTTAAAAATGATTCAGTCGGGAATGTTATCCCTTTGGAAGATCCTATCGGAAGGGATTCGCGCAAAACTTGCTTGGTTTACTGGAACTCTGATTGCCTTAACCATTTTACTTTTGTCCATCATCACCGTACGCCAACAAACAGCGATCCTTTCCGAAAGTTATGAAAAACAAGCCGCTGTTTCAAAGAACTTTATCGCAAGTCTTGTGATGGAGATTGAATCCATCTCTCAAAATTTAATCCGCATCGAAGAGTTCAAATCGCGAATTGAAAAACAACAGGAAGAATTAAAAAAATACCAAACAGCAAAACTTGTTACAAAGAAAAAAACTGTTTCTGTTTTTGGATTCAAAACCAATTTATTCGGTTCCCTTGGTTCTTCTAAAGTACTCAAGAAATTTGATACATTTTTTTCGGTCTACTTAACCAAAGATGATGTAACAATGTTAGAAAGAGAAATACGGCAACAACTAAGGGAAGCATCCAATCGTAATATCAGCGAACGAGAATGGAATACATTAGTCAATCTTGCTGCAGCCTATGTAAAAAATGAAGAAAAGTATTTAGATATCATCAAACAACCCACTCCCGAAGAAAATGAAGCAAAATCAAAATGGGAACTAGATATCAAAAACATCAAAAAGGAAATTCGGAATCATAAATCCAAACTGGATCTGTTCATTGCAAAGTTTTATGCGGACTCCAAAAAGAGAAAATTAGAAGAATTAGGACTCGATACTAAATTATTTCGGATCCAAACTTTCCCCATTTCAGCAATGATCCAAGGAGAAACTTCCATTGCCTCATTTGACACTCAAATTATTGATAATACATCTCCCTTAGCAAAAATAGATCATTTTGACCAAATGGAAAGTAGTTTGGTAGATTCGTTTCAAAAACTCTCAGATGATATTACATCGGTTGAAGAAAACGAAAAACAGTATGTTTATGAATGGAGAGAAAGAGAAATCCAAGCACTTCATTCTCCCCTATTCCGCCATCAAAACTCAACAAAACGTGCCTTTAACTTAATCGGCATCAAATCAAAATTAGGTGATTATCGAGAAGTGATCAAAGAAGATTACCGTATCACCAATGAACTGGCTCAACTCATCCCAAAATTAAGAGAAAGAATTCAATACTTAAAAAATGCAAAACCACCAATTCCACCAGCGAAAGACAAATTATTTACGAGTTATTATAAATCGTACAATGAACTAGTCTCAGATAGAGAAAAAATTTATGACGAAGTTTCGTTACGATATCCAATTCCTAAGGAATTAGAAGAAAAAATCGAGTCTTTACGAAGTTTACGTGATGTAACTTTAGAAGATTGGGTACTGTTAAAGTTTAAAACGGATCCTTTAGAGTATGAAAAATACTACCAAGACCCTGAGGCGAGAGAGGAACAAAGGAATCGTTGGAAGTCTATTCGGAAATGGATCATCACTGCAGAACAAGAAACTCCTACAAAAGAACTAAAAAAACTCTTCCCTGATGGAAGTTTTGGTCATTCCCGAAGTGAATCAGAAGAAATTATGTGGAAGTTAGACGGAACACATTTATTAGAAGCTGAGAATGTTCCGTTGATGGTGTTACGTGATAACTTTTCGGGACTCATCCGAACGTTAGTGGATCGAACAGATGGGATCCGTGCCATCAAAGACAATCGAAACCAAATTGTGTTTACTGCGATCACAATTTGTTTGGTTGCGATTCTATTCGCAATTTTTATCTCTGGTGTTGTCGTACAAAAGATACGTAAAATCATACGAAGTGCAGAAGATGTAGGCCAAGGGAATTTACATGTTCATTTTGATGATGGTGGGAATGACGAATTTGGAAATCTTACAGTTGCCTTAAACCAAATGGTTTCAGGACTCAAAGAAAGAGAAAAAATGCGAGGGGTTCTCGGAAGTATGGTGGACCCTGTCGTTGTGGGAGAAGCATTAAAAGATTTGGAAAAATTAAAACAAGGAAGTGAAAAAGTGATCACTGCTTTTTTCTCTGACATTGCAGGTTTTAGTACCATTTCTGAAAAACTAAATTCAAAGGAACTTGCTAACCTACTCAATGAATACCTTTCTGCTATGACACTCATCCTAAAACAACATGATGGAGTTTTGGATAAATACATTGGGGATGCCATCGTCGGAATATTTAATGCACCACTTGATGTTGAGAACCATTGTTTAAAAGCAGTTTCTGCAAGTGTGGAAATGAGAGATAAGTTAGAAGGTCTCAAAAAAGAATGGATCAAAAATAATTCTTATATACCTGAAGCTCATGATATGAAATTTCGAATTGGGCTTAACATGGGTTATGCGAAAGTGGGATTTATGGGAACCGACGCTCTCGCTTCCTATACCATGATGGGAGATACAGTCAATCTAGCAGCAAGGCTTGAAGCAGCTGGAAAGGATTATGGGGTTTGTATTCTCGTTTCGGAATTTGTCCATGATGAAATCAAAGATCATTTTTTCACACGAAAACTCGATACAGTACGTGTAAAAGGAAAATCAAAACCAGTCACATTGTATGAAGTGAGATGCAAAAAGGGAGAGGAGTCAGAAGAAGAGAAAAAATTCGTGAATGCTTACGAAACAGCTTTATTTTCCTATTTTAATCGTAAATTTTCGGAAGCAAAACGGCAGTTTGAAATTTTGTACCAGTCCTCTCACGACGAGGCGTGTAAACTTCTCTTGGAACGTTGCCAATACTATATCGAAACTCCTCCGGAATTGGATTGGGACGGTTCGTTTACAAGGACTAAAAAGTAAAGAACACGCAGGTTATTCTGTTAAAATAGACAAAGTATCCAATAAATTGTATAATTTTCTTGCTTTTGTCGGTGTAGTTTCAATATTGGGAAGTATCTGACCCATAAAGGAGAAACACGAGATGGCACTACGACTCGGCGATGAAGCACCCAATTTCCAAGCGGAAACTTCGGAAGGTAAAATTGACTTCCATGAATATTTAGGACAAAGTTGGGGGATTTTATTTTCTCATCCAAAAGACTACACTCCAGTTTGTACAACGGAGTTAGGTTATGTGGCAAAAATCAAACCTGAGTTTGAAAAAAGAAATGTAAAAGTGATCGCACTTTCCGT
This sequence comes from Leptospira ellinghausenii, assembly GCF_003114815.1. Classification (NCBI taxonomy): domain Bacteria; kingdom Pseudomonadati; phylum Spirochaetota; class Leptospiria; order Leptospirales; family Leptospiraceae; genus Leptospira; species Leptospira ellinghausenii. The sequence continues at coordinate 74,544 of NZ_BFAZ01000010.1, read as the reverse complement.
TGATCCAGTGGATAGCCATAAAGGTTGGATCTCTGATATCAACGAAACACAAAGCACAAAGGTAAATTACCCGATCATTGCAGATGCTGACAAAAAAGTATCCAATTTATATGATATGATCCACCCAAATGCAAGTGAAACAACTACAGTTCGTTCTGTGTTTGTTGTGGGACCAGACAAAAAAGTAAAACTCACTCTTACTTACCCAGCTTCCACTGGTAGAAATTTTGATGAGCTACTTCGGGTAATTGATTCTTTACAACTCACTTCTCAATACAGTGTGGCAACGCCTGCCAACTGGAAAGACGGAGAGGATACTATCATCGTTCCTTCAGTATCCGATGAAGATGCAAAGAAAAAATTCCCAAAAGGGTTTCGCACAATCAAACCTTATTTACGTTACACACCACAACCAAATAAATAGTGGAAAAGTGGCGGGGCCAATCCCCCGCCTTTGTGGTACATGATTTATGCACATTCATTTAAAACGTATCGAAACCCCATTTGTCCTAGAAGCTACTAACGAATCCGGTAATTCCATTCGGATCGACGCCTCACCTGAAATTGGTGGTAAAAATTCTGGTCCAAGGCCAATGGAACTTCTCATCATGGGTCTTGCAGGTTGTAGTAGCATTGATGTCATCATGATCTTAAACAAGTATCGCATTGAAGTGAAAGACTATTCAGTGGATGTGGAAGCAGACCGAGAAAAAGTAGAAGAAGCCAATCTCTTCAAAAAAATTCATATGAAATTTTTTGTAAAAGGAGAATTCGAAGAGGCACAAGTGAAACGAGCAATTGACTTGAGCTTAGAAAAGTATTGTTCCGTTGCAAAAACCTTGGAAAAAACGGCAACGATCACCTACGAACTAAAATTGGTTTCATAAAATTTACAAAACCAATTCATCATCAAAACTTTCGATATTAAAACTTAAGTGATCGAATTGGGTTCTTATTTCAATTCGTTAAGATCCCAATTGTATTCATTGTAAATGATTTTGGCATCGGGTTTGATCGTATCTTCAAAACCATCCTGCACAAATTGAATTAATGACATTTTTTTGGTAAAGTCAGGTTGGAACCAGTTGAATATCTTACTTAAATACAAGGTATTTGTGTTCTTATCATAAGAATTTTTCTTAGGGTTTTTTAAGAACGTTAGTTTCGCTATTTGTAATTGTTTTTCTAAATTGGTAGGTGTATAAGCTTCGGATTGTAAAATTGGGCATCCAATGGATGCACATACAATCGCAAAATGAATCCTTGGTTCCATAAAATCTTTTCTCAGTTTTTCATGTTCAATCCAATCTAGGTGCCTGGATTTTCCAAGTAGGCTAAAAAATTCTTTTTTCCAAGGAATCCCTCTGGCTAAATTGATTTTTGAAATCGGCGATCCAATGTCAGTGATACTGTCCACAGGGTAATGGTCCACTATCAGTTTTACTGTAAATGCATTATAAGCATTGATCAAAAAACTGATTTTTTCTTTTTCGGAAAAGGATTGGTACTGACTGTCAGAAACTTTTGTTAGTTGGTCGAGGTAACCATTTAATTGGGATGAGTCAGAGATAAATCCTTTGTAAGAGACAAGTCCATTTTTGACATGTTTTTTGAGTAACAAGTCCCAAACACTATGTTTGTGATCAAAGTTCTGTGCAATTAGCGACTGGGACATCCCCAGAACAAAAAAGAGTGCAAAATAATGTTTCATAACAACCATCCAGATCTTAGACAGACCTGTTCCCCTATTGACACTTCAATTTTTAAGTTTGTCTTAGAATTAGGATAAACTATTCAGATAACGGCTGATCCCTTGGACCACAGGAGCGGGGATTTCGTGTCCTCCAGGGAAAGATATGAACTCCCCTAACAAACCAGAACCTCGAAGTAATTTTTCCAGTTTTTTCGCATTGGCATAACCCAAAATAGGATCGTATTCACCATGAGATTGGAAAAACCTTAAGTTTGATTTTTTAGGTGCCAAATCTTTCCAAAGAGTTTCATTGACTAAAGCTCCTGAAAGGATCATTAATCCTTTGGACATTAGTTCATTTCGGAGTGTAATATCAGTAGCAAGCATTGCTCCTTGCGAAAAACCACCTAATATCAATTGGTTCCATGGAACGCCAAGAGCTTCTAACATCAAATAGGCGGAAGCTCTCGCGATATCCATTCCTTCTGGGTCTTTGTCTGCAAAATTTCGAAAATCATTTTTTCGTATCGCTTCTTCTAAGGCGGCCATATCGATGGGGAACCATGCTCGCCCCAAATACCCGGGCATCAGCGGAATACTCAAATGGCCATGTGGGAAAACCCAATTGAATTTTTGGTCTGTAACAAGAACTTCATGGATGGGGTACAAGTCGAATGCACTAGCACCATAACCATGAAACAACACTACCGTAGGAGCATCAGGGTCTCCTTTTACTCTTAATACCTTTAATGGTCCTAAAGATTCTAAATCGTTTTCGTCATCTAACATAAATTATCCGAATAAGGAAGGTTGGTCTTCCGAAATTTCTTTTTCATAAAAATTAGTAACTGATAATCCCAATAGTCTAATTTTTTTAGGAGGATCAAAATTATCCTTCCAAACATTTGCCAACATGTTCGAGGATTGTTGGAAAAGGTTGTCTGCCAAGAAGAAAACAACGTCAGAAGTAATTGATTTTTGTTTTACTGTAAAATCCTCAAATTTTACTTTTAAAGTAAGTGTTTTACCTTTTTTGTTTTTTTTCAACATTCTCATTTCAAGTTCTTTTGCAAGAGATTCCAATTTGAGTAAAAAATAAGAAAAATCCTCAGAATCATGCGTGAAAGTGGTTTCCACACCAATGGACTTGGGATCACGGAAAGGGATAACTTCTCTATCATCGATCCCTCTTGCCATTCGATAAAATACAGCACCCATTTTTCCAAATTCATGGACAAGGAATGATTCCTCCGCTTCTCTCAAATCTTTCCCTTTTGAAAAACCTAAGTGTTGGAGTTTTTCAAAAGTTTTTTTCCCAATCCCAAAAAATTGGTAAAGAGGCAATTCATCTAAGAAAGAAATTTCTTCCCCAGGTAAAACGACAAACAATCCGTTTGGTTTGTTTTTTTCGGAGGCCATCTTCGCCAAAAATTTGTTTGTTGCAACTCCTGCAGAACAAGTGAGCCCTGTGTTTTCCCAAATCTTTTTTCGAATTTCTTTGGCAATTGTACTGGCAAGTGGAATCTCTTGTTTGTTCAATGTTACATCTAAATAAGCTTCATCTAAGGATAAAGGTTCGACTAAATCAGTATATTCCAAAAAGATCCTACGAATTTCTTTTGAAACTGATTTATAAACATCGAATCGTGGAGGAGTGAAAATTGCATCAGGACATAGTTTGTATGCTTGGTAACATGAAATCGCTGATCGGATTCCAAATTTTCTAGCTTCGTAACTTGCAGCACAAACCACTCCCCTAGAATGCGGAGATCCACCAACAACAACCGGTTTCCCTCTCATTTCTGGGAAATCACGTTGTTCAACTGATGCATAAAATGCATCCATATCAATGTGGATGATCTTTCTCATTTGATTTGGAGAGAATTTTTATCTCCTAAAAAAACCTTGCCAAAAGTTTTTTGTAAATCATCCTTTTTGCATAGTGAATTCTAAATTAGCCGCAAAAATTTTAGTCGTTGATGATAATGAAACCAATATGGAAATCATCACCCATATTTTACTAGGCCAAGGTTATGAAGTTGCCGTTGCATACGACGGAGAGTATGCCTTAGAACTTGCGGATGTTTTGGATTTTGATCTGATATTACTCGATATTTTATTGCCAGGAATCAGCGGACTCGAAGTGGCAAAACGACTTTTGGCAATGGAACGTCACAAAAATACACCTATTCTTTTTCTCTCAGCATTAAATGAGACAAGCGATATTGTTAAAGGGTTAGAAACTGGAGCTGTTGACTACATCACAAAACCCTTTCAAGAATCTGAAATTTTAGCAAGGATTCGAACCCATCTCAAAATCAAAACATTAGAAAAGGAACGGATTGATTTATTGTATGCAATTCAGAAAGATTTAGAGTTAGCAAAAACAAACCAAGAAAAACTTGTAACATTTCAATTCCCTCCCTCTCCTTTGTACGAAATATATACTTCATATAAACCTATGGATTTAGTTGGTGGAGATTTGATTACCTATGATGTCCTTCCATCAGGAGATTTGGATATCCTATTCGGTGATGTAACAGGCCATGGTATCGCCGCAGCAATGGTATCTCTAATGGCAATCATTACGTTCAAAACAATGAATAAATCATTTATGTCACCTAGCGAATGTTTATATTGGATTCACAATACCCTCACTCCTTTGATCAGTACACATTTCATAAGTGCAGTTTATATTCGTTACCGTGCTGAGGAAAACTTACTTTCTTATTCGATGGCAGGCCATCACCACATGTTTTTACTTCGAAAAGACAATATTCAAAAATTAGGAACAAAAGGTTTTTGTCTCATGATGTTTCCAGATCAATTGAATACAATTAATGAAGACATCATATTACAATCAGGTGATCGTTTGTTTTTATTTTCAGATGGTATGTTTGAAGTGCCTAATGAAAAGGAAGAATATTTAGGAGATCAAAAATTTTCGGAAATCGTGGAAAAAAATATCAAATTATCATCCCAACAATTTTTGGATTCGATTTCGGAAGAAGTGTTAAAGTATTCAGAAGGAAAAGTTGCTGATGATATGACAATGTTATTACTTGAAGTAAAATGATAGAGCAAATCATATCCATTGGAATTGCTTCAACTCTTTTGTATTTTGCATACTTCTATCATAATGCATACAGGCGAGAGAAAAAACTAAGGAAAATATTATTCCAAAAAAATTTAATCAATGCAAAGGAAATTGAAAGAGTCATTCGTGAAAAAGAAAAACAATACCAAGATATTTATGATACTGCAAACTCTATCATCATTCGTTGGAGTCCTGATTTCCGTATTCATTCAGTAAATCCCTATGCTGAAGAATTTTTTCAAATGGCAAAAGACAAGGCAGAAGGAAAAGACTTAGTTTTAGATTTGTTTCGGATACCATTTGAAAAATCAAATGAAATCAAATCATTATTATGGAACATCTTTCATCGTCCAGAGCAAAACATTCGCCAGGAATTTGATGTCTATGTAGGATTAGATGATAAACGGACTGTTACTTGGTCCAATCGTATTTTAAAAAATGAATTTGGTTATCCGCACGAAGTATTATCGATTGGAATTGATATCACAAACAGAAAGATTGCCGAAGAGAACTTGATGAAATCCTATGAACGGATTTTGGATTTATATAACAATGCTCCTTGTGGTTATCACTCTCTCGACAAAGATAATATTTTAGTATCAATCAATGATACTGAATTGGATTGGTTGGGATATTCAAGAGAAGAAATTGTCGGCAACTTTCGAATCAATGATTTGCTAACATCTAGTAGTTTCGAAAAATTCCAACAAATCATTCATTCGTTCCCTCATGAGACATTAACGGGAGTTGAATTAGAGTTTGTTAGAAAGGATAAATCCACCTTTTTTGTAAGTTTAAATTCTATTCCAACGTATGATAAAAATGGGAATTTTGTAATTAGCAAATCCACCGTTTTTGATATCACCGACCGGAAACTCGCGGAAGATAAACTAAATGATTATTCTCAAAAAATTCAGCTCCAAAACATACGACTCCAAAAAGCTGTTAAAGCAGCCATCAAAGCAAACCAATCAAAATCGGTATTTTTTTCTAAAATCACACATGAACTTCGAACACCATTACATGCAGTGATAGGGTTCTCACAAATATTAGAAAAGGATCCAAATTTACCTGAACACTTAAAAGGGTATGTTAATTCTTTATACGAAAATGGTGTACATTTATTAGGAATGATCAATGATATATTAGATCTTTCTAAAATAGAAGCAGGTAAGATGACAGAGACTAGAGAAAAATTTTCTTTAGTGCAACTTTGGGACACATTGTTTTCAATGTTTTCGTATCGATTTGCTGAAAAACAAATTCATTTTGAACTACTAAAACCAGAAACGATAGAAAATCGATTTTATGAAGCAGACCTACAAAAAATTAGACAAATATTAGTCAATTTACTCGCAAATTCATTAAAATTTACAAACCAAGGATTTGTGAATTTGGAAATCCAAATTAAACATGGATTGGAACCTAATATTGATTTGGTTTGTTTTACCGTCAAAGACTCTGGAATTGGAATCCCTAAAGACCAACTCCATTCTATTTTTGAAGCTTTCCAACAAACAGAACAAGGGAGTTCCTACCAAGAAGGGACAGGACTTGGACTCTCCATATCACATCAATTAGTCGATTTTTTGGGTGGCACTATCCAAGTAGACAGTGAATTGAACATAGGTTCAACATTTGTATTTGAATTACCTCTTCTACGATTAATGGAAATCCCAAATGATCTCATTCAAAAATCAAAAATTGGCCCTACAAATTCTAAAGAAGTTTGGCATATCACAAAGGTAGACGAAAAGGAAAAAGAATTTGTGCAGGACTTTTTAAATTCAGAAGACAATCAATTCAAACACGAAATTTTACAGCTGATCAAAATCCAAAATTTCGGCCAATTATTACAACTACTTGGTAAAATCCCTTCAGAAGCAAAAGGGAAAACAATTTTACTCGAAAAAGTGAAGAACAAACGATACAAATTTTTAATCGATTTGGTTCAATCATCTTCCCTTTAAAGGGTTACTGTTTTTCCGTTTTGATCTCTATTTTCTGGTAATTTTTTTGTTTTAAAATGTCTGTGACTGTTACAAAGATTCCAAATTCTAAGTGTTGGTCTACTTCTAAACTTACAGTTTTGTTTGGATCAGGATTGTTCTCTAAAGTTTTTACGAATGTATCCATATCCATTTTAGTATCATTTTTATATAAATCACCATTGGTTTTGATTTGAATTTTGAAAGCATACGTTTCATTTCCAATACTTTCTGTTTTTGATTTAGGTAAATCCAATGAGATGGAAGAAGTAGGTTCTGAGAATCGAACGGCTAACATTAAAAAGATTAAAAGGATAAACAAAACATCAATCAAACTGCTAATATCAATACCTGATTCTTGTTTCGGTTTTCTGAGTTTCATTCTGTTTTGGTATGGTCTTTTGCGAAAAGTTCAGATAAATATTGAATTTTATTTTCGATGATTCGATGGAAAAACAAGGAAGGAATAGCGACTAGTAACCCAGCTATCGTGGTATTCAAAGCATCTTTGATTCCACCTGCCAAAACTTCCAAACTTACCTTTTTTTGGGCTTCCATTTCTCCGAAGGCAGTGTTTATCCCAATCACTGTTCCAAGCAAACCAAGTAACATGGCTAAGGAAGCAATGGTTGGGAACCAATGGGTTGTTCGTTCTAATGGAGAAAAAAACAAATCCAATTCGTCTTCAGATGGTACTTTGGGGAAACATTTCATTCTTGTTTCCTTTTCTTCCAATTTTCGAAATCCAAAGAACAAACGCAAAAAAGAAGCCAAAGAAATCATCGAAAAAGCTAAAAGAAGAATAAAAATCAAAATTGCGGGAATTGAAAATGTCCAATTCATGGATGTATCGACCTCTATGAACCAATACAAACTGCCTTCCCAAGAAAAGAAACCCGAATATGTAAGAAAGAACTTTGATGGAATCGCGAGAGCTTACGACAGATTCAATGATTGGAATAGTTTTTTCCTACACCGAATCTGGAAGGATTGGGTTGTCAAAGAAGCAAAAAAGGAGGTCCCTCATGCAACATCTGCTTTGGATCTATGTTGTGGTACAGGTGATATCACGTATCGGTTATCCTTGGATCCCCATCTTCAAAGGGTGGTTGGACTCGATTTTTCAGAACAGATGTTATCCTATGCCTTTCCGAAAGTAGAAGGGAAAACACAGGTCCAACTCCTTGTAGGTGATGCCATGGACCTCAAACAATTTCCCGAAGGGAGTTTTGATATTGTAACCATGGGTTTTGGCCTTAGGAATGTTTCTGATTTAAAAAAATGCCTTTTTGAGATCAAACGAGTGTTAAAGAAGGATGGAGTGTATGTCAATTTGGATGTTGGTCGTGTGAGACCGAAATTCCTGAAATTCTTTGCTGATTTTTACTTTTTTAAAATCGTTCCTTTATTTGGGTATTTGTTGTATGGGAAACAAAATGAAATGTTTGATTACCTCCCCCATTCTTCCAAACTTTACCCCGACCAAGAAACACTTTCTCTCATCCTAAAAGAGGTTGGATTTACCAATGTCCGTTTCCAGAATTTTGTATTTGGAAATGCGGTTGCTCATATTGCAAAAAAAGGGAAATGATGTTTTTTTAAGCAATTATGTCTGATCAATTTCAAAAATTGTCCTTTTTTTTGATCTCTGTTCGTACTTCTACCCAGAAATCCCATGGATTTCCCTAAATTTTTTTGCAAAAGCGTTGATTATTTTCAATATTTGTCGTTTAATCCCCTATACAGGTAGGAAAAAAATATGAATCGATGGATCATTCTTTTGGTGCTTCCACTCTTTCTTCTGGATTGCTCCAATAAGAAAAAAGGAATGTTACTTCTCCCCTTTTTAGGGCTCGGCGACGGAACCACACAGGCCACAACGGCTTCCGCAAATGATGGTGATGGAACATTTACTGTAGTAGGATTGGAAACAACAGATCCAAGCCAAGTGACATCTCCTGATACCAATACAAACACGGGTGATACTGGTAATTCCGAAACTCCTTCCGTAGTCACTCCAACACCAACTCCAGCGGCTCCAACACCTGGACCGACAACCGTTAATAATGAAACTACAACGACTGTGGTTGACCAAACCAATGGTGGAGATTTTAATTTTGAAACAAATATTACTGTTCCTGTTACAGTTGTGATTGTGAATGAGGCTGGTCCTGTGACCAACGCTCCTGTCACTGTGACGGAATCCATTACAACAGGGGAACCAAATGTTGTAGGAGTCGGAACTACAGACGGAAATGGTTCAGTTACCATTCCAATCAGTGTTCCTCCTACAGTAGTCTCTGTTGATATCAGTGTTGTCGGTGTGAACCCAACAACAGGGGAAGTTGTGGAAATCGTGGGATCAGCTCCTGTACAACAACCAGCAACTGGCTCCAATTCAGAAGGCACTGTTGTGGTTGCACCTGTGATCAATGTAGACGCTACCAATTTCCAACCAGTGAATGGTTGTGTGCAATCGGTTGACTCTGATTGTGATGGAATTGCCAATAATTTTGACGAATTCCCAGATGATCCAAGTTTAGCAACCATTGCAAGATCTGGACGTTATACAATAGCATTTGAGGACATGTTCCCTTCTGCTGGGGATGCGGACTTAAATGACCACTCAACTGTTTTCAGTACTGAGATGGACAAAACACCGACTAACAAAGTCAAAATTATTCGTGGAACTTATACACATGTTGCAAAGGGTGCAGGTTACAATCATGAATTGAGACTTTCACTTGATGTTCCAACAAATGCAACTGTTCAAATCAGTTACTTAGATGGAAGTGGAAACCCATGGAATGGTTGTGCTTCTGCTCCTAAATACACTGCCAATACTGCAGGTGATTGCACAGGTGGAACATTAACACCTGCACAACTCAAACGTGGAGTATTAATCCTCCCAAGTTCTGATAAAACATTGTTTGGAAAGAAAAATGCTCCGGCAGCTGGATCTACTTTTACAATCAATGACTTTGTAAGAGGGGTCACTGCACAAGTTACGATTACCTTCGAAGAACCAGTGGATTTGAATGCGACTAAGAACCTAGTTGGGGGACACCTAAACTACTTCCTTGCAATCAACCAAAAAACTGACGGTGTTTTCAGACAAATTTTCCGTCCAGGTTACTTCAAAGATGCAAAAGGAAAAGACGCTTTCCTAGACAAAAATGGTTTCCCTTGGGCCATCATCGTTCCAGGTGTTTTCAACCACCCAACAGAAGGTGCTGACATTCGCAAACCATCTACTTCTGGTTACATTTTCTTTAACTCATGGATGAACTCCAATGGTGTTGCTCATAAGGATTGGTATTTACACATCGACCAAATCCCTGCACCAAACCGTCCATCCTATGTAGTAAGAGTAAGTGATTTTTACACAGACAATGGATTTACTGCTTACCTCATTAAAGCGGTTCGTAAGAACGCATTTGAAGTATCAGCAAGTCTCATCGTCGTAGGAGCTGCGTTAGGTTTTCTCATGAAACGGAAAATGGGAAATCCAAAAGCCGCTTAAAAACAATTCTACCTAAACAAAAGAAATCCTTCCTCCGAAACCACGGGGGGAGGATTTTTGTTTTATGGCCTCTCTTTTACGGTTCGCTGACAAAGATTACTTTTTATCTGGCAATTTTTTCAAAGACCTTGAGTTCCACCATCCGATCCTTGTAGATCCTCTTTGGCAAGGAACGAAGTTAGAAACTCAATTCCAACAATTTCCGCTCCCAGTCTTAGAATCACCGAACCACCGATCGTTTGGTTTGGTGACATCCGGATCCACTGGAGTCCCAAAAATAGTATGGAAAGAGTGGGATGAAATCCAATCAGAACTTGAAGTTTGGGCAATCGAGGGAGAAATCCAAAGATTCTTGCATGGGACCAAGGAAATCCAAGTCCAAGTCCCCTTTTGCCATCTCTACGGCCTTCTCTGGGGATTTTTACTTCCAAAACAATTAGGAATTCCTATTGTCTTTGGGGATGGATTCACAGCTTCGCAAACGACTCTATGCATTACTTCTGCCCCTCAGTTACAGTTGGCGTTATCACAAGGGAACCAACTTCCAAAACGAGTCATTGTTTCTGGGATGAAATTTCCAGTCCCACTCGCTCGGGAACTCAGAGAAAAAACAGAAATTTCAATCATAGAGATTTATGGGTCTACAGAAACCGGCGGAATGGGTTACCGTGACCCACTTAGGCAAAACAGATTCCAATTTTTACCAAATTTGGAATTTCAATTCCAAACCGTAGAGGAAAACGAGGAACTTTTAGTCAAAAGTCCATTTGTTTCAAAACAATATTATTCCTTACAAGCCAGTGAATGGGTATTATCTATATTACCTCCTAATTCATATTATGCGACTGGGGATTTAGGAGAATATTCGGATCTCGGATTTTATCTTTTAGGTAGGAAAGACCGTATTATCAAACACAAAGGGAAACGAGTGTCATTGGACCGAATTGAATCAGAAATACTTGGTTTAGGACTCGAAGGTCAGTTTTATTGTGTGCCAGTACATCATGAAACAGGTGATACAATTGGGTTATTTACTGATTCTCTACTTCCCATAGATACTATCTACCAGACATTACGGAGTGAACTCCCAAGTAGTCATGTTCCAAGAGTGATTGTCAAACAAAACGAAATCCCAAAATTACCAAACGGGAAAACTGATTATTCCAAAATCTCAAGTTTTTGTTATGAAGAATTCCTTAGGCTTCAAACGCTAAAGGATAAGGGAAAAAACATACAAAACATCAATTCGGAAACCACAATTCCTGAAATACTAGAATCAATTTTGGGTTCGGTTCCAAAACCAGACCAACATTTCATCTATGATTGTGGGATGGATTCGATCCTCTTTAGTGAACTCATTTTGAAATTGGAAAAAAAAATTGGGCACCAAATTCCAGAAGAAGATAAACAAACTGGTTACTTATTCAGTTTGTCAGGGCTTGAAGAATATGTCAGGGAGAAACTCTACTTGTTAGAATGAAAACTGATGGGGAAAGACTTGTTCCTCCCCCAGTGTTCTCATTCAATTGGATTCTTTTTTATCTTAGTTTTACAAAGATCCAATTTGAGTTTGTACCTTTGTCATGATACAAATGAATCACCACATTGGTAGGCTTCATTTTGTAAGTAAAAACATAATTGAAAGCGATGTCCAAATCACCTGAGATCATCCCTTCTTTGAACCTACCATAAAAAATACGGTTATTGGTACAGATTGCTACTTCAGTGAAAAAGTTTTTCCCTACCGCTGTTTGAATGGGAACATTGGCTAGTTCTGATTCATATTTGTTGTAGAGTAAAATTTTACCTGATTCATCTACCTTTACAATTCCAAATGGGTATGCATCTGCTTCCGATTGGCTAAGGGATCCGAGTTTACCTAAAATGCTTGGGTCAATAAATTTGCTCATTAATTTCGTTCCTGTTCGAATGTGTTTTATGTTTCGTATTCTGAATACATCGAGTTGAGTTGTTCTTCCATTCCTCGGATGAGTGCCATCACCTCAGAAATAGAATGGGTTTTTGTTTCCTTTAACAACATTTCCTTTTCCGCATATAAATCAGAGATTTGTTCTTCAATGGAGTCTGACTCTATAGAATTTGACGGATTCCCAATCGCATTCGTCACAGAATTTTCTTTTTCTGCGTATAAGTCTTCTACTTGCATCACCAAATCTTTTGTGACTTCGATGAGGCTTGTCACGTCCTCGGCACCTCTGACTTGATTTCGGACCAATTCATTGATCCAATAAATGACGGAATTTTGTGATTTCGCCTTCTCTAAACGCAACCGTTCTGAAAGCGGATAGTGTTCTTCAATTTCCCTTTTCGTGAATATCATAGTCTAAAGATTAGATGTATTTTTCGGTTAAAATACGTCAAAAAAAAAGAATTCAAATGAAAATCAGGAAAACAAATGCCACAAAAACATATCCTCAATGAAGAAAAGAGGCTGTATTCTAGAGTAATGTGGAATGATTCCATCAATTTTGTCCTTTTTCTCCTCCTTGTAGGTATATTTGGATTCCAATCCATTTACGGACTACTCCCAGTACCAATACAAATATTAGCTGGTTTGGTGGTTTTTGTTACATTCGTATTTTCTATTTTTCGAATGATCCAAAATAAATATATTCTAAAGAAAGATTTAGCCTCAAATCATTTAGCTGCTGATCCAGTTCTTTTACTTTCAGGATATGGAATCGATATGCACGAATATTCGGAGTCTCTAACAGATACATGTTCTGATTTACAAAAAAGATTGGATGCCATTGGCAATCATATCATTGAATTAAATGAGAAAATTCAAACGACAGGCAGTGACATTGATCGTGTGTACCAAATTGTTTCCCAACTCGCCTCCGAAGAAGTAAAACTCATGGATGCAGTCGGTAAAACTTCCGAAGAAATCAACATCATGTTTGATATTGTAAACGTTGTCATTGCTGAGATCCAAAGCAGAAATGAGACAATGGAAAATCTTGTTCAACTTAGTAAGGATGGAAGAAAAAAGGTAAACGATACCAATTTTACCATCCAGAGAATCAGTGAGTCCTCAGGGAATATTTTAAAACTCATCGACTTCATTAATGGAGTATCCAAACAAACGAATTTACTCGCAATCAATGCGGCCATTGAGGCAACTCACTCCGGTTCCGAAGGGAAAGGTTTCACGGTCATTGCTGATGAAATTAAAAATTTATCCACAATGACGGCAAATAATGCAAAACAGATTTCGAAAATCTTAAACGAGAATGTAATTGATTATAAAAAAGCAGAAAAACTTGGGATCGAATCGGGAGATGCCTTTCAATTCATTGCTTCGGAAATTCATGTTGTTCATGGAACAATCGCGGAAGTTGTACAATCCATTCAGGAATTAAAGTCAAGAGGTGGTGCCATCCTTTCCAAAGCAAAAACACTAGATGATGTTGCAGAACGTGTGCGAGATACTTCTGGTGAGGTTTATGGTGAGATTGTAACGATCAATTCGAATCTAGACGAAATCCAATCTTTATCCAATACAATCCAAAATGAATGTGAAGAGATTCGTTCAGCACAACAAGTCATCTTAAAAACGACTGAAATTTTAAAATCACAAATCAAAGACATCCATTCTGCCACAGATAAGATGATGATGGGAACCACTTGAAAATAGATAGACCGATTGTTCTAAATTTTAAAAACTGGGTGAATGAGAAATAGAGAGAGATTACTCGAATACAAAGTTCATCCCCTTTGGAAATTTTTAGAAGAAACTTATGGTTTTGAACAGGCATTCCGAATGTTCAAACCGTATGAAGGGGCAAACATCTTACCAAAACTCATCGATCGAAACACAATGGTAGTTTCCATGCCACTCATCCTTTCCAATACAAATTATGTAGGAACCCATTTTGGTGGTTCCTTATACTCTATGTGTGATCCTTTTTTTATGTTTTTACTCATGATGAATTTAGGAAAAGACTATATGGTATGGGACAAAGGAGCCAAAATCGATTTTGTCAAACCAGGTGAAGGCACGGTAACAGCAACGTTCCATCTTCCTGATTCTGAATTTGCAGAAATCAAAAATCTATTACAAAAAGATAAAAAAACAATCCGAAACTATGAGACTCTCGTTGTTGGTGAAGATGGAAAAACTGTGGCTCAAATTACCAAGGATTTGTACATCCGTAGGCTCACCTAATCACAGTGAATGAATTTTCTTAATTTAAAACTGAAAACGACCTAAACCATCAAATTGGGATTTTGGTAATCGAAATTCCAATTTAGATCTGGTATGGATTTGGATGTAAGTAGCACCTTTAGGTGCATCTCCAGACCAAACATAACCAGACTTAGTTTCCGTAAATAATTCTTGTTTGATCTGATTTCTTTCTACATTTAAAAAATTGATTCCAACAAGAGAGGATTTGGAGTTAGTTTCCAAAAAGATTCGTCCACTACGGGAAACATTTACATCCACCAATTTCCATTCCCAAATTTTTCCATGAAATTCATATTCATAGTTAGGTGATACAGGAGGGATTGTATATGCGATTTGATAATCTTTGATTTCATTTTTACGAAATTCCGACCCTATTCCATAGGTTAAAAATTTCTGTGAATGAAACAAACTGTAGTTTAAAGGAAGACCTATTGACAAGATGAGCAGTAAGGGAGAAAACCAAATTGTTTTCCTAAATTTATCAAAACTGGGAGAAAAACCAGTTCCTTTTTCCCCTAAAAGAATGAGATAAAAACATAAAAAGGCACCATCCGAATTTTGAATTTGGACTCCAAATAAAAATGGGATGAGAAGTAAGATTCCTTGTTTCCAAAGCCCTCTTTCCCAAAGGAAAATCCCGATATAAAAAAGAAATACTATGGAACCAAGGATTCCTAATTCATACAACATCCAATGGTAAAATGTGGGTGGGAAATCAACGAAGGGGATATTGGCATTGGATCCATTTTGTTCTGGGGAAAGTAAATACAATGGAAAAGATCCAATCCCATTTCCCATCCATAGGTTTTCCTGAATTCCCAAATTTGCAACTTTGATGAGCTCATATCGGACTAAATCCAATTGTTGGAAGGCTAAACTTGGAGAATTAGGGAATGATTTTAGAAACAACATAAATCGTTTTGCTAGGATCACAAGATCCCATTCTTTTGGTACAAGACTAATACCATATAATGCCAAACAACCTAACATTGGCAAAACGAAGTACAATGCAATTCGCGTGAAAATTTTGGTTTTTGGTGATACAATCCATAAATCCGTTGTGAGTTGGATGAATCCAACTGATACCATTACCCCCCAAATCACCCAAAAAGCCTTTCCTTGTTTTAATCCCAACCAAGTGAGGAGGAGAAACGAAAGGATTAATAATAATAAACTAAAACGTTCTTTTGATTTTCGCCAAATATGAGTTAACTTCGTCATCCATAAAAATCCGATGACTGGAACAAGCCAAGATGCAGATCCTGAGTCTTGGAAAAAACCTGTAGTACGACCTGCACTGACACTTAAATGGGTTCCTTGTGAAAAAAATTCCAAACTCCAAATAGATTGGATACACATCACCAAAAGATTGATTCCAAATCCTAAAAAAAGTCCAAATCGAATCTGTTCTGATAAACTATCCTTTGATGGAGTTGGCATAGATCGTTCTTCTGAAAAAAAATATAAAATGACAAGTGTTAGTGGAATAAGTATTTTACAAGAAAGCCCCATGGCTTCTCTTGAAGAAAGTTTTGGATAATACAAATATTCTTGGATACCAAGTCCTGTAAAAACACCCATTCCTTGGTATTCCAAAAAACACAAAATTGTTAAACAGAAGATAAAAAATAAAAATCCAAAATAAGTAGAATACCAAATGGGAGAATTTGATTTTCCAGTGGGATTTCGAATCATCCAGTCGGTAATGATTTGTTCTGATTGTTTTGGTAATGCAGTATCATTTCGGCCAAGTAACACGAGTAAGGTTTCTCGAACCCAAATCCCAAGGATGGAACCAAGAAGAAGTCCCACTAATTGGTAAGAACCCACCATGGGTATTCCCGATAAATAGGGAAGCCTTACAAGAGTGATCGCCGATAAACTTGTCCAAATCCTTCCAGTTTTCCGTTGGTACAATTGTGGGAAAAAACCAAAGGAAAACTGGAAGAAAAAGGAGGGATAAAAGAGTGTTTGGGGAACAGGCTCCACGTACCGGTGTAAGTTCCAAACGAGAATACTCGCACCAAAAAAAAATACTAAGTCAAGGATTGGTAAAGAACGAAGCCTATCTAAAAAACTCACGATAGAAAGAGTTTAAGGACTGGTATGGCGAATCAATTGTATTTTCAGATGAAAAAGAGAATTCGGTGTAGGGAAAAGTGAAATGGGGTTAAAATGGATAGGAAAACTTCTATAACTGATGGAGGGACAAAATCAAACGATTCTCTCTAGTCGAGAGAATCTACATCCATTCCAGTTGTGGGGTATGCCGAAAGGGAATCCATTCGGTAACCACCTGCACGGTTACGGCTTTTTGCCATTTGTTCCGCGTATTCTACTGTGAATCTTGTCCACGGGATGGCTTTGAGTCTGGCAAGGGGGATTTTTTTCTTTGTCCCTTCACAGATACCATAGGTTCCGTTTTCAATTTTCTCTAAAGCGAGTTCGATCTCACGTAGAGTCTCAATTTCGTTTTCTGTCAAAACAGAAGTGAGGGCTTCTGAGTTGAGTTCGGATGCGATGTCTGCAATATCTCCCATTTCTTTTAGGCCAGAAGGAGAACTTGTATCTTCCCACTGGTTGAGTTTGATGAGAAGAGATTCTTTTTTCTCTTGGAGGAGCTCACGCACCTCTTCGATGAACTTCTTGTCGACTCCCTTCTCGGCGGAGGATTTTGCAGCTGGTTTAGGCATCTTATTCCTTAGACTTTGGATTCCTTGTGATCCGTGTGTGCTTTGCAAAATTTGCAATATTTTTTTGTCACAAGTTTTTCCGACTTTGTCTTCTTGTTTTTAGTCTGGAAGTAATTTGACCGCCCAGGTATCGCACATGGGACACAGGTTAGTTTTATGATTTCTCTCATAATTTATGCCATGACGTACCGACCCCATATATAGTCAATCGACAATAGCGGGTTTTTTCAATTCCTTCCGAAAATAGCTAGCAAAGAGACTTCCAAGTAAAGAATGCGTGAGACTCGAAAGAGCACTAGGAATTGCTGTGTTTGGATCGATAAAATGGGTCTTGGCAAGGACTGCTCCAAGCCCTGAATTTTGCATCCCCACTTCAATGGAAATGGTTTGGGAAATTTTGGGATCCCGAGTTAGGATCCAAGCAAAGAATCCCCCGAGTCCAAAGCCACCTAAATGCAAACAAATCACTGCTAAAAAGATTCTGTAGTCTGACGTGATGATGGTCTCTTTCCCACTGGCAATGATGGAAGCAACAATCATCGCGATGAGGAGTACAGAAAGTACGGGAAAAATACCTTTAGTTTTCTCTGTTGATTTTGGGAAAAAAGATTTGAGAAAAAGTCCGAGTCCAACAGGTACTAGGATCACTTGGAAGGTGGTGAGAACGAGTCCCAAACGGTCAATTTCCAAACGACTGCCAATGAAAAAGGCAACTAACATGGGAGTGAACACGATACCAAGAATCGTCGAAACAGAAGTCAAAGTAACACTGAGTGGAACATTGGCCTTTGCAAGAAAGGTAATGACATTGGATGCTGTGCCACCAGGGCAACAGGAAACAAGTATGAGTCCGACTGCATATGCTTCAGGTAAGTGAAACCAAAACCCAAGAAAATAACCTAACAAAGGCATGATGGTATACTGTAAGATCGTCCCGATGAGAATTGGTTTGGGTTGTCTGAAGATCCGAAGAAAATCATCCACTTCTAATGAAAGTCCCATCCCAAGCATAATGAGGCCTAAACTATAAGTGATCCAAGGCCCCTTAAACCAAGAAATTTTCTCTGGTTCCAAAAACCCTATCCCTGCAATCCCCAGTAAAACAAGGGGGAATGCATTTACGATTTGTTTTGAGAGATTCGTTAACACAAGTCCTTACAACTTTTCCAAATAAGATTGTAAATGGGTTTTCACACGGTTTACATGTTCTTCTTCAATGCCAATATGAGGAGCCATTCGTAGTCGACCCAGGCGAACCGCCGTGATGATTCCATTTTGTTTGAGATGAGCCTGGATGGCTTCTGGTTGGAATTTTTTAGGGTCTTTGTGGTTTGTAATGGCTAAAATTCCTGTTTTAACGTCGGGGAAAGCATCTGATTCCAGTGTAAAACCTAACCCATGTAACATGTCTTTTAACATCCCTGCTACTTCATAAATCCTTTCCTGGACTCGTGAGAACCCAAGAGTGGACAACATTTTGAGGGAAGCAAAAAAATAAATCCAATCATTAAAATTGATGGTACTTTGTTCAAATTGTTCGGCAGCTGGTTTCCATTCGTCTCGATATGGAAAATAATTGGAATCGTTGACAACACTTGCTTGTCCTTTGAAAACCAATTGGAATCCTTTGGATTCTTCTTTTGAAATGTAAATCACACCTAATCCCAAAGGACCAAGTAACCATTTCCAAGCTGCGAAGGCACAAAATGCCACTTTGATTTTGGAAAAATCGAGCGGGATATGGCCAACAGCTTGGCTTCCATCTATGACAAGTTTGGTTCCAAAACTTTCACATAATTTGGATACAACTTCCATATCAAACACTACACCCGTACACCAATGAACAGGTGATATACTAAGGATAAAAACATCCTTTTTTTCTAGTTCTAGTTTTAAGTTTTCTAAAAATTCATTGGGAGTGTTTCCCACTTTGACAAAACCTAATGTTACACCTTTGTTTTGCCAATGTTCCCATGGATACACATTACTTGGGTATTCATTCTCCAAAACCAAAATCCGTTTTCCTTTTGGAATTTGGATACTATGAGAATAAAAATTCATCCCCTCACTGGTGTTATGTACAATGCCAATCTCTGTTGGATCACAGTGTAAAATTTCTGAGAGATACCCGCGAATTTCTTTTTTGATAGTGGGTTCCGAAAAATTGGGAGTAAAGATTCCAAATTTTGCATATTCCTCTAAATACACATTCATCATTTGAATGGCATAACTTGAAATAGGAGTGGTACCACAATAGTTCAACCACACAGATTCTTTTTGAACAGGAAAATACTCGGAAATGCCTTTCCAGTTGGAAAATTTTGGGAAGGGAGGGAAAACAGATGGAGATTCAGACATGTAAAAATAGAAATATCTGAAGCGACAGAAGAGAAAAGTAAAAAAAAATGGGACCGTGCAATCTTCTCGGATTTACCTCTCTCGTTCCGCTTTTAGCCATAACATCGCTCTTTTTCGCAAACTCATTGGTTCCAAAACAAAATTCACAGCCATTATAAAATCCAATGCATATGGACATGGGTTACTTGCTACCGCATCCATTGCCCTCGACGCAGGTGCTGATTATTTGGGTGTCAATTCCTTGGAAGAAGCGGTTTCCATTCGGCGTGTCTTTGCGAAAGCGACCATCCTTATTATGGGAAGTATCCCCAATTTACAGGAAAGAAAAGTAGAACTAGCGGATGAAAACTTTTGGGTGATGGTTTCTAGGGTTGAAGAAATTGAGATTTTGGCCAAACTTTCTCCCGTCCCGAAAATCCATTTAAAGGTAGATACTGGAATGAGCCGTTTGGGTATTCCCTTTCAAAATGCGGAAGTCCTCGCCAAAGAAATTTCAGAAAAAAAACTACCCCTTTCAGGGATTGCTACCCATTTTGCGAGTACGGAAGATTTTACTGAACATAGTTATTCCATGTTACAACTGGGAAGGTTCCAAGATACAATCGATACATTCGCTAAACACGGGTTTATCGACCTCATTTGCCACTGCGCCTCTTCTGCATCAGCGATGTTATTTTCAGAAGCGCGAATGGACTTAGTGCGAGTTGGAATTTCTCTTTATGGACTTTGGCCCAGTCTCGAAACAAAACTTTCACTTTCTCTCATGAAAAAAGATGTGGGGATGTTAAAACCGGCTCTCAGTTGGAAAACACAAATCCAACACATCCAAAACCTTAATCCAGGAACCTTTGTTGGGTATGGATCCACTTTCAAAACCACTCATGAAACAAGGCTTGCTGTTGTGCCTGTTGGGTACTATGAAGGTCTGGACAGAAAATTGTCTAACCATGGTTATATGCTGATTCGCGGTGAACGAGCTAAAATTTTAGGTAGAATTTGTATGAATATGAGTATGCTTGACATCACTCATATTCCAGAAGCGAAAATTGGAGACGACGTTGTGATTTTAGGTAAGTCAGGAAATGAAGTGATCTCTGCTGATGACCATGCCACATGGACTGGAACCATCAACTATGAAGTAGTCACAAAAATTTTGGGATCCTTCCCTCGTATCATTGAAGACTAGAGGACCATATGTCAGAAAGACAAACATATAATTGGAAAAACCACAGGCTAACATACGTTCGGCACAAATCCCTGAATCCAAAATCCAAGGAAACCATTGTCCTCGTTGGAGGATGGTGTTCTGCTGCAGGGTATTGGGGTCTCAACATTCCATTTTTTCGAACTTTGGGAGATGTCATCGAACTTGACTTAGTTGGTCATTATCCAGCTGAAATTTTTGACCAAAAAAAGGGCCTTACTCTCCAAGATTTTTTAGAAACACAGGCCCAAGGGATATGGGCATCTGCCGGGGAAAAAGACATCACCCTCGTTGGACACTCCACAGGTGGAATGGCAGTCCTTGCCATTGCGTCCCTTTTCCCACAACGCATCAAACAAGTGATCGCAATCGCCCCTTATGTACATGGCCCAGTCCCTGGGATCTTAAAAATCGGAGTGATGGGGTTACGTGCTAATTTAGGTACTTTTTTTGACCTCGGATTTAAAATTGGGAAATCATTACCCAAAGCCTTACAAATTGGTTTTTCGTATGGAGTGTATGATTCGAGTGCGTTCCATGCAAGAGAAGACATCAAACAATTCTTAAAAGAATACAACCCACAATTTGAATGTTTGAACCCAAGGCAAATCCTCATGATCCTAGAGATGCTCGACCGCACAGACATTCGACCCATCGTGTTTGGAAACCAAGTACCAACTCTCATCATGCGTGGGGAAGAAGATCCCATCATTCCAGGAAAGGATGTGATGGAATTAGAAAGAACCACACCTCATGTAAAGGCTGTATTGTTTTCGGAATGTGGACACTTTGTACACATGGAAAAACAAAAAGCAGCTGAGAAAGTGATGAAGGACTTTCTTTTGATGAAAAAATCTTCTACGACAAAGAAGTCCTTTTTCTAAATTCCAAACCTTCGGTGGTGCAAACTCGGTAAAGTAGAACGGATCTCAGACAATCGATCCATTTCGATCTCGGCGATGGCAAACCCTTCTTCGAAATCGAGCTCCGCTAAAATCTCTCCCCATGGAGAGATGATGAGTGAGTGGCCAAAGGTCTTTCGTTTGCCATGAGGATCATGTGTTCCTGTCTGGCCAGGTGCCAGAACATACATTAAATTTTCAATGGCCCTTGCCCGAAGGAGAACATGCCAATGGGCTTCTCCTGTTGGCACCGTAAATGCAGCTGGTAAAAAACACAAATCAACACCTTGTTTGGATAAGGCACGGAAAAGTTCGGGGAACCTTAGGTCGTAACAAATGGCAGAGGAGATATTTCCGTATTCGGTGTGGATCACTTCAGGGACTTTTTCTCCCGCTTCGGTGTGATTGGATTCTTTGTATGGGAATCCATCTCCCACAACTGCATCAAACAAATGGGCTTTGTGGTAACGGAACACTTCCTCACCTTTGGGATTTACAATGACCGCCGTGTTGAACACTTTTCCTGTAGGTGCTTTTGTGGGGAATCCTCCTCCCAAAAGATAAATCCCAAGGTCCATCGCGGTTTCTTTTAAAAAGGAAAAGGTTTCTTCCTCAATTTGGCCAAGTAGGTTTTGTTTTTCGGATTCACTTCCCATAAAGGAAAAATTTTCAGGAAGGCCCACTACTTTGGCACCGGCCTTAGCCGCACCTTCCACAAGTTGCCTACACTTGGTTAGGTTATTTGAGACTCTTGCTGTACTTGTGACTTGCACAACGGCGGCTTTAAAATTCATTATCATAAATGAGGACTTTTATGAACCACCAATCAGAAAAAATCAATCATATCTTAGAAGCACTTCCTTATTTAATCAAATATTCTGGAAAAACCATCGTCATCAAGTATGGTGGGGCTGCTATGGTGGAGGAAGAATTGAAAGCTTCCTTTGCAGAAGACATTGTTTTACTCAAATACTTAGGCATCAATCCAGTGGTGGTTCACGGTGGTGGCCCTGAAATCAACTCTCTTATCAAATCTTTAAATCTCAACACACAATTCATCCGAGGCCATCGTGTGACAGATGAGGCCACGATGGAAGTGGTGGAGATGGTTCTCACGGGAAAAGTAAACAAACAAATTGTTTCCCTCATCCAAGAAAAAGGTGGAAAACCAGTTGGTCTTTCGGGAAAGGATGGTGGCCTTGCCCTTGCAGAAAAATATCTGATGGAAGTCGAAGGGGAAGATGGGAAAACCCAAAAAGTAGACCTCGGTCTTGTTGGTGAGATCACATCTGTTGACCCGAATATCATCCTCACCTTACAACGTGAAGGTTTTATTCCGATCATATCCCCAGTTGCCATGTCAAAAGAAGGCCAAACTCTCAATATCAATGCCGACACTATGGCAGGAGCAATTGCACAAGCACTCCATGCAGACAAACTCATTTTACTCACAGACACACCTGGAATCTTGATTGATGGCCAATTGGTAACAGGACTCAAAAAAGTCGACATTCATACTTACATAAAAACTGGACAGATCTCTGGTGGCATGATACCAAAAGTAGAGTGTTGTTTGGGTGCAATTGATTCTGGAGTCAAACGAGCCCACATCATCGATGGTCGAGTGCCTCATTCCGTCTTAATTGAAATTTTGACTAACCAAGGGATAGGAAGTTTGATCGAACAAGGATAGATTTGGATGCCTACGAAACTTTTAACATTAAGTCTGATTTCAGATATAACGAGTCGAATCAATTCACAAGAAGATCTAAACACCCTTCTCAGTGAAATTATGGGGATCACTCGTGATGTGTTACAGACGGAAGGTTCCTCCCTACTCCTCTACGATAAAGAAAATGACCAACTTGTGTTTAATACAACAAGTGGTTTAAAAGAAGAATCTCTTGCTCACCTAACAGTTCCTAGGGGCAAGGGAATTGCAGGTATGGTGCTTGAAACACTGAAACCAGAAATCGTAAACGATGCAGCAAACGACCCGAGAATCTTCAAAGCGATTGACCAAAAAGTTGGGTATGTCACTCGTAATTTAATTTGTGTGCCAATGGTCGCACAAGGTGAAGTACAAGGTGTACTTGAAGCCGTGAACTCCCTAGACAACCGTGACTTCACCCAAACCGATATCAAAATCCTACGTTACCTTTCTAACTTAGCAGCCATTGCTGTCAAAAACCGTCTTCTCATTGATAACTTAAATCTAAGAGCTAACGAACTCAATTGCCTCTTCCAAATTTCACAAGCACTTGCCAATATCCAAAGTTCAGATGAATTTATGGACCTTGCCGTCAAAACGATCTCCGAAGTTTTACAAGTAGACAGAGTTTGCCTCAACTTTGAAAAGATTGAAAAACGAGGATTACCACGATCCAAATCCAAAGGGTTTTCCGACCAAATCCAAGACGAGGATGTGGTAGGACTTCTCTTCAATGATAAATCAGATTGGATGTTCAAAGGGTATAAGGTCATTACAGCCAACTCACCACAAGGCATGCAACTCACTCATAAGGGACTCTTCCAACACAGTATGATCTTATTTCCCATTCTAAAAAACAAAGAATGGTTAGGTTCTCTTGTTGTTTCGGACAAAACATCTCGGACCCGTTTTGATGAAATGGACATTCGAATCCTTCGTACTCTGACAAACCAAGTCGGTGAAGCATACACCGCATTACAAGTGAAGATCCAAAGTGAACGTTTGAAAAACATAGATCGTGACATGCAAGTCGCAGCCATGATCCAAAAACACTCACTTCCTATCATTCCCAAACAATACTCACTCCTCGAATTTGATACCTACTACCAAGCATCTCGTGAAATTGGTGGAGACTTTTATGATATGGTGGTACATGGAAAAGACGAAGTGTCTGTCATCATTGCCGATGTGTCTGGGAAAGGAACTCCTGCAGCACTGTTTATGGAATTTTCGAAAACAGTATTACAACAGGAAGTTTCCAAAACCACTTCGACAAGTGAAGCTCTCTTCAATGCCAACCAAATCCTACAAGATAAATCTGGTTTCCTAATGTTTGTCACAGCGATGCTTGTACGGATCAATATGACAAAAAAAGAATTAACCTATTCCTCTGCTGGTCATAATTTACAAATCATCTATCGCAAAAAACACCATAAGATCCAACACTTATCAGGCAAAGGCCAACCGATGGGCATTGGCAAATGTGAATTTTCGGAACATACGGTTAGTTATTTGCCAGGTGATTTACTTGTGCTGTATACCGATGGTGTGACAGAAGCTATGAATCTAAAAGAAGAACTCTTTTCAGAAGAAAGACTTGAGTCTGTGATTCTATCTCATATTAACGATCCACCAGAAGTGATCAGGCAAGCAATCTTGCAAAAAGTAAGTGAATTTGTGGGAGAAGCGGAACCACATGATGACCTTTCTCTCTTTATCATCCGTCTAAACTAAAGATAAAGGAGATTTTATGAGACGCATTCTATATGCAATGGCAGTGTTTCTCCGAATGGACAAACTGCACAAAGCGATGTTAGATGCTGTAATTGAAACACGAGTTAAAAACGCACTCCAAACATCTGACAAATTACGCAAAGAACAAGACAGATTGCGAGAAAAAGAATTTCGCAAACAAATGGAAGATCTTCAAAACAATCACAATAGTAGTTTTGAAAATTATAAATTGGAGACGGAAAATTTAATCCGAATCTTCAAAAACCAAATTCTTGTAGAAAAAAAAGAAGTATTAAAAGAACGCGAAGTGGTCAAGGAAATGCAAAGGCAAGCCATGATCCGCGAAAACAGATTCCAACATTACATCTTACGATTCAAAGAAATCCTATTTGTAAATAAAAAGGTAGTGGAATCGATCCAAAGTTTAGTCAAAGTTGAATCAAACATCGAAGACCTGTTATACGAAATTGACAATTATGATGAAAGTAAGTTCATCAAAAAACCAGAAATGATTTTGGACACGGAGTTTCTAAACGAACTCCATAAAAAAGAAGAAGAAATCAGAGACAATATCCTTAAGTTCCAAAAAAAAGTAGAGAATAGCTGATCTTAACCGATCAGCTACTCGCCTTCATCGTATTTGGTTGGCCAGTGGAGGCAAGGAGTGCTCGCCACAAGGTACTCCGTTCTGGTCGTAACACCTTTCGTTCTGCAATGGCAAGTGAGATTGGCATCACAGTGAATACATTATTCCAAATTCCTACCACACAACCAGTGCGGCCAGCAAACGCCGCATGTACCGCGTTTTGTGCTAAAAACCCACAGAAAACCGAATCTTCTGCATTGGCAGGAACAGAACGAATGATATAACTTGGATCGATGTACTTTAGATTGAGTGCCACACCTTCTTTTTTGAAATACTCTGTGATTTTCTCTTTCATAAACACACCAACATCAGCGAGTTTTTTGTTACCAGATTGGTCTTTTTCACCTTTGTCTTCAAAGTACTTTTGTCCCGCTCCTTCAGCGATGATGACAACAGCATGCCCCCTTCTTTGTACTCGATCTTTTAAGACTGGTAAAAATGCACCTTCTCCTTCTAAATCAAAATCTTGTTCTGGGATCAGGACAAAGTTCACATTTTTGGAAGCCAATGCTGAGTTCACAGCGATGAAACCAGAGTGACGACCCATCAGTTTCACAAGACCAATTCCATTTGGTGCTCCTTTTGCTTCTTCATGTGCACAGTTGACTGCTTCCACCGCCTTACTAAACGCAGTCGAAAACCCAAACGTTTTTTGAACATAATTGATATCGTTGTCAATGGTTTTCGGAATTCCTACAATGGCGATGTCTTCTTTTCGTTTTCTCACTTCTTCTTGGATGGCCTGGGCACCTCGAAGAGTTCCATCTCCACCAATACAAAACAACATCTTCACTCCATATAAGAATAAAGTATCCACCATCTCTTCTATCTTTTGGTTCCCCCGAGATGATCCAAGGATGGATCCACCAAAATTCATGATGTGGGCTACCTTATCAGGCGTGAGTTCAATCGGCCTGTGACCAAACTTTTTCACAAGACCTTCATACCCAAATGGAAATCCAAGGATTCTTGGAACTTTGTAACGATAGTGTAATTCCATCACAAGAGCACGGATCACATCATTGATACCTGGGCAAAGTCCACCACAGGTCACGATACCTGCCGTCACTTCTTCTGGTTTAAAGTAGATTTTTTCTTTTGGGCCTGCTTGTTCAAAAAATACAGGGCTTGTCTCAACTGTTTTTTTGGCATCTTCTGCTCCAGAAAAGATGGTTTGAAACAGGACAACGGAATTGTCTTCTGTCCAATAATCATAACCCGCTGGGTTTGGGATGGTGCAAGGTCCAAATTGTTCTACTTTCGTATCGTTTTGATTCATCGGTCTCACTTATAACAAAAAAAGACAGAGAAGAAAGCAAATTTCATTGCCAAACAAAGGAAAATCAGGCAGAAATGCTTTTAGATGGTAAAAAAGATACTTCTCATCTCCTTTCTCGTCTTTATGACGAGCCTTACCATTTTAGCACAAGGACTTCCCTTTTTTTCTAGTTATTCCTTTACTGATCCTCGTTCGTCCCTTTTCCAAGTTGGCAATTCACATAACGGAAATTTGGCGATACTTATTCCCTTTCGTTTCCCAAAAGAACTCGAATTGGGATCTAATACTGATTTTTCCAAATCCAATGACCCAATGGCAGGGATTCAAATTTTTTCACCCGTGATCCCTTTTACTACCTCAAACCCCTACCGAAATCCTGAAGGGAATTTTGATGTAAGACCAGAACGTTCCAATGCAGCACTTTTATCATACCAACCGAATGTAACCTATGTGTATTACCGAAATGGATTCACACTTGATTTAGGACTAAGCATTGGTATGTCACTCAACCAAGGATCCAATGGGTATGTGGATGTGGCAGAATCAAAAGTGCGAATCAAATACCGCCTCAACAGGAATCTATTTTCCTTTATTAAAAATTCACGTTGGGAATTGTTTTTACAACTTTCTGAATTACATAGGTTTGAATCTTCAGATTACACCAATCGTTTTAACACTTCCATCCGTGCCCAAGAACCTTCGCGCAC
Organism: Leptospira ellinghausenii; assembly: GCF_003114815.1. NCBI lineage: Bacteria > Pseudomonadati > Spirochaetota > Leptospiria > Leptospirales > Leptospiraceae > Leptospira > Leptospira ellinghausenii. The sequence continues at coordinate 46,799 of NZ_BFAZ01000010.1, read as the reverse complement.
AAACTTCGTAGGAAGACAAGTGTATGTTACACCAGGGATCAGTATTTCCAATAGTAATATTACGTTTGAAGGTATGGTGCGAGTTCCCATCAATGCAAGAGAAGCAGGTCGCACACTCGACGAACTATGGGCACCAGAGATCCAAGGAAACTTAGGACTCAAATACTACATGCCGGTCACTCCTAGTCGTTCCAACCAGTAAAGGGAACAAGTTTCTAATCCACCTTTCAAATTTCTAACGTAACAACGTCGTTTCCTTCAATCAATAGGGGCGCCTCGTATCCGTTAGATGATTGATACACAATTCTATAACGACCGCGCTTTTCGCTCCAATTTTTCCAACGTTGAGAGATTTTCAGAATCCTACCTGAATGGAAAAGATTTCCGCTACAATCGCTGGCGCAGGCAACTTTGAGTCAAAAATTCTGAATATAGAATTGTACGAAAAAAGATACGGTTCATGGATCTAATAACTTGGGGATGACCCGAGACAATTCAATGTGCAACAGATGGCTCTATAATACAAGTGGGACAACTCCTTCACAATTTTCCATGTCAGTTGGGAGCAAGTTGATATGTTTCATTATTACCAACTTCATCAATAAGTTCATCCAAGACTTTCACTAATTTCTTGTATTGTTTATAAGTGTGCGGAACAGAGAGAATATCTTTAATATCATGACAAACATTCTTAACTTTTTCAAATTCTTGAATCATAAATTCTCCAAAAGTATTTATAATAATTTTATACCAGCTTTTCAGGGAAGATTCAGAATTTGGATGTTTATTAATAAAATCATCAAGTTTCCTTCAGCTAATAATATGCACTTAGTACAGGGATATCTCAAAATGTGATATATCAAATTCTATTTTATTATTTAAGGAAAGTTTTCTTGCGATTTCGCATAACCGATCTAGATTAAACGATTTAGCTGGCCCTGAGTCCAGGTAACGGGACGTTAGGGACTGGCATGTAGCTTGCGTAAGCAAGGCGAATGCCATGAGGACAATTTGCCGGAGGCCGAGCAATGGCTTGTCCCGAAACGAAGCGTTCCGCTTCTGTTATGCGAAGCAGTCTTTTATAGTATTGTCTAAATGGACGATTATATTAGTAGGGAGACTATATGTAGGTATAATTATACCTTCGAACTCGGATAACATAAGGAAATAATAACTTTCCAATTTTACGTAATATTTAAAAGAATTCCACTTAAATTCGGAAGTAAATAGTTCATTAGACCTAATAATTCTATCGTGATTGAATGAAATGGTAAAATTACCTATTCTTGTTGAAGTGAAATTAGATTTTTTGAAAATAAATTTATTTAGAATATTTGTAAAAATTGAAAATATAACCAACGAGGTACTTAAAATGTAAAACTTTATGTTTAAGAAGAAAATATTAATATCATAAATTAATTCATATAATCCCAGGAATAATATACCTATTATTATAATTTGAATTATGTATAATGGAATTTTGATATAGTAAGGAATCAAATTATGAATATAATTATTGAAAATACTAATATCATCTCGATTTATACTGTATTCAAAATTGGAAGAATTATTTTCCTTCATTTGTTTTCTTTATGTGATTTTTGTTTTCAAAAATGCTAATCTCATTTCTTTTGATTATTTTATTTCTTAGATAAAATAAAATTAGTGAACTTGCTATAGAAACACTAAATAATACAAGAGTAAAGGAATTATCGTTTAATCCATTTTTAATCAAATATTTTCCTAATGGGATTGAAATTCCTAGAGCTACGGATGCTATTATTAAATAAGTTTTTTCCTTCATTTTATCCTCAATTTATTTTTTTGATAATTTAAGACTGTTTCGCATAACACAGCTTTTAATTGATATACATATTACCATTTTTTGACGTACAATCATCAGAAATCAGATAACTGCTGGGAATTTACGGGATTTACTCTTTTCGTTTATCACCCCAACTCTAGCATGTTATCAGCCGCCGCCCAACCTAAACAAAGACAACTTCAATTGTCTCAATCAAATATCCGACGCAAATACTCCTCGAGATTGATACGGATTGGCATAAGATACGCATTCATTCCATTCTCCGAACAATATGTAATTACATCCTTTGCAAATTTCACATTCCATTCCAAACTCGGTCGGAACTCTCTTGGGAAATAGGCCCGATTCCTAGATTCCCAATAACTTTGTGATTTATCAGTGACCACGGGACTTACACCGATATACACTTCCATCCCTTTCAGTTTTTCTGTGAATATATCAACCAGTCTCATATCAAAAAAAGGTTGGGTCAAAAATCCATCTGCACCTGCGTCCTTTTTCATCTCAATGTAATCAAACTCATCTTTGATCCCAACACGGTACTGGTCGACAGCTGCATACACTTTCAAGTGTTGTATTTCTTTTTTTAGTTTTTTGATGAGTTTGATGGAAGTAGTTGGGTAAACTTGTTTTGACATATCGGTCGGTGGATCACCTTTGATCACAACAACTGAGGGAACTTGGGATTGTTGTAAAGTTTTTACTAAAGGTTCACAATTGTCTAAGTCAAAATCAATTGCGCGAATATGAGGGATTACATTCGGAAAGATTGGTCGAACCACGGAGGCCACGTCCCAACTTCTATTTTCAAAACGTAATAAATCTGGGATATTAATGCCTGTGATTTGATTAAAATTGTTTTTAACAAAACTTACTTCCTGCAAAACAACAGATACATCACGTGGAACTACTTCTAATAGAATTTGATTCATTTAGTATCCTGATGATTGATTTCTAATTTGCATTGGCTCGTCCTATTCAATTTTACATTGTAAATAAGAATCCAACTTGTTTCCACGTTATCTCTTCATTGAAATTTTCATTGATCCCATTGTTCCCGACGGAATATCCTCTTAATTCACGTGAAATCATATAATCGGGAAAATAATTAGGTTTTCCTATGGTTATAATTTCTTTTCAAACTGCTTCCATAATCTCTTTACCTCTACGATTTCTCAACAAACCGTTTCCAAGACAAATCCACATCCATTTTAGAAATCATTTCTTTTTTACGCGAGATGCGAAACTCTTGTTTGCCCCAAACAATCAAGGTTTCTTCTGTTGGACAACTCACTTCCCCACAACTTACTTCTAAGATTTCCAATTCCGAATCTTTGGGAATGGTTGTATAGGTAGAAAGCCACTCGGCAAGTTTCGGATGGAAAGGAAAACCTGAGGAAAGTTTCCCTTTTGTTACAGATTTCCAGCCATGCTCGTGGGAAGGTTTCAAAACTGTCATAGTGGTCTCCATTTCAGCTCATCCATCACAAATGAATGTTAGAATATAACAATCATTTGTTTGAAGTCTTATCCTTTAGACTTCCTGGATGGGTCATAGTTTAGGATAGGAGACAACCAACGTTCCACTTCCGATTTTTCCATTTCTTTCATTTTAGCGTATGGTTCTACTTGGTCTTCGTTGATTTTTCCAATGGCAAAATATCGCGCTTCAGGGTGTGAAAAATAATACCCACTCACACTGCTGGCAGGCCACATCGCACAAGATTCAGTGAGTTTGATGCCTGCATTTTTTTCGACATCCAAAAGTTCCCAAATTTTGCGTTTTTCCGTATGGTCTGGACAAGCTGGATAACCAGGTGCAGGTCGAATCCCTCGATACTTTTCACGGATCAAATCTTCTGTGGTTAGATTTTCCTCTTTTCCAAAACCCCATTCTTCCCGCATTTTATGGTGCATGTATTCAGCAAAAGCTTCTGCAAAACGATCCGCAAGTGCTTTGACCAAAATAGAATTGTAGTCATCATGTTTGACTTCATAGGTTTTTGCTAATTCTTCAATGCCGTGACCTGCTGTGACTGCAAAATAACCAATATAATCGTTTTTGTTCTTTTCTTTTGGAGCGATAAAATCCGCCAAACTATAATTAGGTTGGTTTGACATTTTTGTTGTTTGTTGGCGTAACATTGGGTAAAATCCCAATGATTTTTGTTTGGTTTCGTCTTCAAAAATTTCAACCATCTCACCGTGTGAGACAGCTGGGAACATACCAACAACAGCTCTTGGTTTGAGGTCTGGATTTTCCAACATTTCTTTTAAGATAGTTTGTGCATCATTGTACAAAGAAGTGGCTTCTTTCCCAATCACTGGATCCTTCAGAATTTGTGGGAAACGCCCTTTTAATTCCCAAGCTAAAAAGAAAGGAGACCAGTCAATGAACGGTAGTAAGTCTTTCAAAGAGACATCATTAAAAACTTTTATGCCCGTAAAACTTGGTTTTGGTGGAGTATAAGAATCCCAATCCGCTGCAAATTTGTTTTTGATTGCATCAGCAATCGGAAGGATATTTCGCTCACTTTCTCGAGAATAAAACTCTTCTCGGATACGCGCTTGTTCTTCCGAGATGGATTTTGCATAGTCTTTTGAAGTTAAAGGATTTAAGACACTGTTCATAACATTCACGACCCGAGACGCATCCATCACATGTAAAACAGGTTGTGAGTATTGTTCGGCAATTTTTACAGCAGTATGAGCAGGAGAAGTAGTAGCACCTCCAATGAGAAGAGGAACCTTAAATTCTAATCGTTCCATCTCTTTTGCCACGTAAACCATTTCATCGAGAGATGGAGTGATAAGACCAGAAAGCCCAATGGCTGCTACGTTTTCTTTTTTGGCAGTTTCCAAAATTTTTTCACAAGGCACCATAACACCAAGGTCTATCACCTCGTAATTGTTACACGCTAAGACCACACCCACAATATTTTTACCTATATCGTGAACATCACCTTTTACAGTAGCGATGAGGAATTTTGCTTGTTTACTTTCGTCTTTTTGGTTTCGTTTTTCCTCTTCCATAAATGGCATGAGGTATGCGACAGCCTTTTTCATTACCCGTGCACTTTTTACCACTTGTGGTAAAAACATTTTACCGGCACCAAAGAGTTCCCCAACAACTTTCATCCCGTTCATGAGAGGTCCTTCGATGACATCAAGAGGTTTCGCTAAACTTTTCCTTGCTTCTTCTGTATCTTGGGTTACAAATTCATCGATCCCTTTCACAAGGGCATGTGTAAGCCTTTCTTCAACCGTTCCACTGCGCCAAACATCATCCTTCTTTTGGACTTTTGCTTCACCATGGAAACTACCAGCAGCATCGATCAAACGTTCTGTGGCATCTGGTCTTCGATTGAGTAACACATCTTCAACTAATTCAAGTAAGTCTTTCGGGATTTGTTCATAAACTTCTAACATTCCTGCATTGACAATTGCCATATCCATTCCTGCTTGGATGGCATGGTACAAAAAGGCGGAATGCATCGCTTCCCTGACAGGGTTATTCCCACGGAAAGAAAAGGAAATATTACTAAGTCCACCAGATACCTTCGCACCTGGGCAAACTTTTTTAATCTCACGAGTCGCTTCGATAAAATCGACAGCATAATTATTGTGTTCCTCTATTCCCGTTGCGACTGTAAGGATGTTTGGATCAAAGATAATGTCAGTTGGTTCAAAGTCCAATTTCGAAACTAGTAAGTCATAAGCACGTTTACAAATTCTGACTTTGTCATCTTTAGTTGCCGCCTGCCCTTGTTCGTCGAAGGCCATTACAATCGCTGCTGCTCCAAATCTTTGGATGGTGCGGGCATGGTTTAAAAATACTTCTTCCCCTTCTTTTAGGGAGATGGAGTTTACGATTGGTTTTCCTTGGATGCACTTAAGTCCCGCAAGTAACACCGACCATTTCGAGGAATCGACCATAAAAGGAACACGGGCAATGTCCGGTTCCCCTGCTATTAAATTCAAAAACTTTGTCATGGAAGCTTCCCCATCGAGAAGCGCCTCATCAAAGTTAATGTCTATGATATTGGCACCAGCTTGTACCTGTTGTAAGGCAACCTGCACAGCTTCTTCAAAATTTCCATCTAAGATGAGTTTTTTGAATTTCGGAGATCCTGTGACGTTGTTTCTTTCTCCAACGTTGATGAATCCTTGGTCTTTTGTGAGTTTGAGTGGTTCAAGGCCCGCAAAGGCACTGAGTTTTGGTTGTTCTTTTAAAGCTCTAGGTTTGATCGAACTAACCGCTTCTTTTGCAGCCCGGATGTGGGCAGGTGTGGTTCCGCAACACCCACCGACTATATTTAAGAAACCCGCTTCTGCAAAATTTTTCATCCAACCACCAAACTCTTCTGGTGTTTGGTCATAACCACCAAACGCATTGGGAAGGCCTGCATTTGGATAACAAGATACATAACAATCGGCAACACGAGATATTTCTTCAATATAGGGACGCATCTCCCCTGCACCGAGCGCACAGTTAATGCCGACAGCAAGTGGTTTTGCATGTTTGATGGAAATGTAAAAGGCTTCACCCGTTTGACCAGAAAGGGTTCGGCCAGATGCATCTGTAATCGTAACCGATAAAACAACAGGAATACGAATGTTTCGTTCTTCAAATACCTTTTCAATGGCATAAATACATGCTTTGAGATTTAAAGTATCGATATTGGTTTCTGGTAACAATAAATCCACACCACCATCGAGTAATGCTGAAACCTGTTCATAGAAACAATCCACTAATTCATCAAAGGTGACAGCGCGAAATGCTGGATTATTTACATCAGGAGAGAGAGATGCTGTTTTGACAGTGGGTCCAATCGAACCGGCAATGAAAACATCTGTTTTCCCAGTTTTTGCTTTGAATTTTTCAACTGCACTTTTTGCACACTGAACGGCTGCTAGGTTTAAGTCCCTTACGGCAGATTCCATTTTGTAGTCTGCTTGCGAGACAATGTTGGAACTAAAGGTATTGGTTTCGATAATATCCGCACCAGCTTCCAAATACTCTAAATGGACAGATTCGATTATATCTGGTCTTGTGATCGCAAGAACATCATTATTCCCCTTAATCGAAACAGGCCAATCCTTAAACCTGTCACCTCGGAAATCGTCCTCCTCAAGTGAGTGCCTTTGGATCATGGTTCCCATGGCACCATCTAAAACTAAGATTTTTTCCGTGAGTAACTTTAAGAGGGTTTTGGAAGAAGGATTGGTATATTCAAATTTCATAATATTTATGTATATAATTAGATCAGTAGATTAAAATAAAAGTGGGTGATTACTTTCGGAATCCACCCACAAGGTTAATTATTTACTCGGGTCGGAACATTTGGCACCCTTTAGAGGTGGTTTTGTTGTTACGATTACCGGGAATTTATTTGCTTCTTTTGCGTTCACTTCAATTGACGGTTTGTGTTTTTCTGGAACATCATAGTCCGGAAAAATCGCATCAATCGGGCACTCGTATTGGCATGCATTACAATCAATACAAGTATCTGGATCGATGTACAAAGTGTCCGGAGCTTCGTGAAAAGCTTCCACTGGACAAACCGCAGCACAACTCGTGTATTTACAATCAACGCAAATTTCAGTTACAACATACGCCATGAGAAACTCCCAAAGCCCTTTTCGGATTCACCAAAAAGGGCAATATTTTTAGTAGCGGTAGTGGTCCGGTTTGTAAGGACCTTCTAGTGGAACACTGATGTAATCAGCTTGTTTTTGAGTTAGTTTTGTCAAACGAACACCCAACTGCTCCAAATGAAGTGCAGCTACCTTTTCATCCAAGTGTTTTGGAAGGCGATACACACCCAACTCATATTTCGTAGTATAGAGTTCAATTTGAGCCAAAACTTGGTTCGTAAAGGAACTAGACATTACAAATGATGGGTGGCCTGTTGCACAACCTAAGTTCACAAGACGGCCTTCCGCAAGAACGATAATTGATTTACCATTTGGGAAAGTGTATTTGTCCACTTGGGGTTTGATTTCTTTTTTAATAACACCTTTTTCAGAATTCAAACGTGACATTTGAATCTCAGTATCAAAGTGACCAATGTTACAAAGGATTGCACCATCTTTCATCGCTTTCATGTGTTCAAGAGAAATGATATCATCGTTTCCTGTTGCTGTTACAACGATGTCTGCGTTTTCAATCACATCTTCGACTCGAAGTACTTGGTATCCTTCCATCACTGCTTGGAGTGCGCAAATTGGATCGATTTCAGTAACGATCACACGTGCTCCAAAGTTTCGAAGGGATGCAGCAGAACCTTTTCCTACATCTCCGTATCCGCAAACGAGAGCTACTTTTCCAGCAAGCATAACGTCAGTCGCACGTTTGATTCCATCAGCAAGTGATTCACGGCAACCATAAAGGTTATCAAACTTTGATTTTGTAACAGAGTCGTTTACATTGATTGCAGGGATTTTCAAAGTTCCTGCTTTTAATTTTTTATGAAGTGCAATTACACCTGTAGTTGTTTCTTCAGAAACACCTTTGATATCTGCAAGTAGTTGTGGGTATTTTTCATGGATGAAATGTGTAAGGTCATGACCATCATCTAGAATCATGTTTGGACCTTTGCCACCATCAAAAAATAGTGTTTGTTCAATACACCACCAGTATTCTTCTTCTGTTTCACCTTTCCATGCAAATACAGGGATTCCTGCTTTTGCGATAGCGGCTGCAGCATGGTCTTGTGTTGAAAAAATGTTACAAGAGGACCAACGAATGTCAGCACCTAATGCAGCCAAGGTTTCAATAAGAACCGCTGTTTGGATTGTCATGTGAAGAGATCCGCAAATTCTTGCACCTTTGAGTGGTTTAGAAGTTCCGAATTCTTTACGAAGAGCCATAAGACCTGGCATTTCTTTTTCTGCCAAAATGATTTCTTCTCTTCCCCATTCTGCAAGAGAGATATCCTTCACTTTATATGGCAATCGTTCCGATTTTGTTTCAGTTGCTGTGGACATTGTGTTTCCTTATTCCTTTGTTGCTTTGATTGTTAAAATTTTAAAACTTGATTCTGTTTGGATTTCTCCAATGGATTCGACTTTGAAACCTGCATTTGATAACCATGATTCAAATAATTCTGGTTCAAACCCAAGCCATAAATCTGCAAAATTATCTCTCATGTATTCTGAATTGTGTTTCTCTAAATCGACAATACACAATACTCCACCAGGTTTTAATACACGAACAATCTCTTCTAAAACTGTAGGTGGATGAGAAATATGATGCATAACCATAGACGCTACTACCGCATCGCAGGAGTTAGATGAAAGTGGCAAATGTTCCATAGGTGTTTGGATGAGACTCACACTTGGATTTTTTGCAAAATGAATGGATGCTTTTTCAATCATACGGGAAGAGTTATCAACTCCCGTAACATGTTTTGCTTTATTGAGCAAAAAAGGGATAAGACTCCCAGGCCCACATCCCAAGTCTACAATGTTTTCGCAAAGGGGTAACTCTTGTAAAATCCAGGAACGATAGAGTTTTGGGTGTAAGGTTTCTTCTTGTAATTTTTCCCAACTCTCTGCAACTCCATCAAAAAATGATTTCGATTTTTTCTCACGTGCTTCTAAAATTTGATGAACCATTTTTTGGTCCTTTTCTCTGGAAGGCAGTTCTTCTTTATAAGATAACAATAATTTGGTGAGCTCTAAAGGGAATTTAAATCCAAATCCCTCTTCATCTGGTAAAAAACTGTAAACCAAACTGCCTTCACGTCTCGAACCGATAAGCCCTGCTTCTGTTAGGATTTTTAAATGGCGGGAGATCCGTGATTGACCCATACCCAAAATTTCCACCACTTCATTCACTGAAAATGCCCCAAAACTTAAGATATGGAGGATCCGAATCCTGGTTTCATCAGAAATGGCCTTGGTGGCTGCTAGGATTTGTGAAGCACTGCGGATGGATTGAAGGGTTTCCGTTGCCATTACCAAGATATCTACATATCAAGAAATCTTGATATGTAGATTCTGAGCAACCAAAAAAAACAATGTTCCTAAAAATAGGAACATCTGACAGCTGGGATCTACGAGATTTTAAAGAAATTGATCTTTCTTTTTAGGGTTTCCGCTAAGTTTGCGATCCCATTGGCAGTCGCAGTCATTTCTTCAAGGCCTGCAGCAGTCCCTTGGGTGAGGTCATTGATGCTAAAAATAGCTTGGGCAACCTCTCCAATCGCATTTTTTTGCTCTTCCATGGAGAGCCGGATGGCTTGGCTGATTTGGTTCACCTTGTCCACCTCTTCCCCTACCTTGTGGTTGATGATGAGCTGTTCCTTGGTACTTTTTTCAATGGTGTCCGTCATTTCATCAAACGAACTCACACCTTGGATGATCCTTTGGATGAGAGAAATTGTGGTTTCAATTGTATCTCGACCACTTTCAATTTCCTTCTCGTTTGCTTGGATGAGTTCGCCAATGTCATTGATTGAAATGGCAGTTTTTTCGGCGAGTTTCCCAATTTCATCTGCCACCACGGCAAACCCACGACCATAAACTCCCGCCCTTGCTGCTTCAATAGCGGCGTTTAACGCGAGTAAGTTGATTTGTTCCGAGATATTATTGATGATTTCAATCACACTTCCAATTTCTTCCGAACTATTACTGATTTTTGAAATGGAATTCCGCATTGAATCAAGTGATGATTGCCCTAATTTTGCTTCCTCTGAAATTTGATTCACATCCTGTGATGCCTTTCCAACCTGTTTGCCTGTCGCTTCGATGAGACTTGAAAGTTCCGCCATTTTTGCTTTTAAAAAATCAACTTTGCGGAATTGGTCTTCTGCTTGGGCATCTACATTCTGAACTGCAGCAGAAATTTCTTCAATAGAAGCAGAGATTTCTTCAGCAGATGCAGCTTGAGTTTGTGCATTCGATGACAACATATTCAGTGAAGCTGACATTTGTTCTGCGGAAGAAGCCAAATCTTCAGAGAATGCTTGGTTGGAGCCAACTACTTCTATAATTTGTTTAAGTGTTGCATTCAGTCCTCGAGAAAGGCGAGCAAATTCATCAGAAGATTCCAACTTTACTTTGGTTCGCAAGTCTCCCACTTCTACATTTTGTAAAACCTTTCCGATTGTTTTCATTGGATGAAACCTTGCAGAAAACAACATATAAATCGAAAGTGCAATAATAATGGAACCAATCAAACTAATGACCGTTAAACCTCGTAAAGATGACAAACTTTCAACTTCAATTTCTTTAAGATCTATGGTAGAAAAAAACTGAATTCCATACTTTGTGCTGACTTTTCTTCGGAGTAAGAATGTTGAACCTTCCCAAGGGTTACGAAATGAATCCGTTTCACCAGCATTCAGGGCAAGCTTTTCAAATTCAGAACCTTTGAAACTATTCATTAAGTATTTTGGATTTGGATGGTAAACCATCGTGGACTCTCGGTCGAGTAAAAACGAATAACCTGTGGTACCAATTTTCACATTTTTTAGGAAGGATTCCATTGCCTTCCCTACGAGAAATGGCATTCCAACAAATCCCACCACTGTCCCATTTGCATTTTTCACAGGGGTTGTGATCATGATCACAATCTGACCGTTAAATGGTGATTTAACAGCAACCCCAACATGTGACTTACCTTCTTTGGAGGCTTTGATGTTTTCGGAAATTTCGGGATTGGCCACAAGTTTGTAACCAACACTTCCTCCGCCAGGTAGTCCTGAAGCAACAATTGGAGACCCTTCATCAAAGGTTGCAATAAACGCATTTTCAAGGAGTAACTGCGTATCACCGTAAGCTTTTTCCAAAGCAGGTACTGCTAATTTATAATTACGTGTTTCTAGCGCCTGTTTGACGGAAGGCAAAGAAGCGACATCCTTTAATGTATTTTCGACTGCTTCAAAATAAACATTAATCCCTGCTTCATTACTTTGGTTAAAATTGTACAATTGGTTTGAAAATGCTTTTTCCAATGCCTTTGCATTTACATTAAATGAATAAATCAAAAGAAAAATGGAGAGTACCATTACCATAAAAGAAAACATCACGGGCACTGTATTTTTTAAATTACGATAATAAGGAGTGATCCGATCATTGAGTTCTGATTGGAAGATATCATCATCGAGTACAATGTGAGATGCTTTCTCTAAAAATACAAACGAAATGATGATATTGAGAAGTGCAGTCAGAATCAAACTACAAATGATATAAAATCCATCCGATTTACTTGTTTCGGGTAAATATAATACCGGAACGAGAACTATCGGAATTGCCAATGCCCATTGGGAGGCACCAACAGTTGCTCCAATCACTGGCATTCTGGCAATGGTATCCCATACTTTTGTATACGTTTCTGGGTTTTTCTCCGACTGGGACTCAAGTTCGAGTAAACCCTCTTTAATGGACTTTAATTTTTTCGGGAAGATCAAACTGGGAAGCAGTAACGTGATGAGAGCTGCAATTACCGTTGCACCTAAAAAGGTCTTAATCTGAGTGGAACTTAAATCGACATAAAATAAGATGAGAGCAATCCCTATGGGAACCACTACTCCCAAGGAAAATACTTGGGAGGCCATGATGAAGGAACGTGTGTAACGTTTATACAAATTCATTGAAACTTAGACCTTGGCATATGGTAAATTTGATACCAAGTACGGCAAGGTTTTATGGTTTTCCCCGAAGTTTTCTAAAAAGAGAGTTTGAGTCCTAAATTTGCCGAGTAGAGGTCTTTGCCACCATACAATCCCTCGGCAATGACTTTTAGCATGAACAAGTCCAATTCCAAACCAACAATCCCATAGCCAATCCCACGTTTCGAATTGGATTCTCCGCTGGCACGAAAACCAAGAGTGGCATTTGGATTTTGGGCAAGGAGTTGTTGGTCAAGGACTGTCTGGTATTCTCTAGGAAGTTCCAATGGTAAATCTTGGTTGGCTGAAATGATGAAAGGACCTCGACGAGAGAGGGAGGCAGAGTTATGACCAGAATTCCAACTGTAACCACCACCAACGATTAAATTTGCCACCCAAAAGAGTCCAATCCCTGTTCGTAAGTCCACATTGGTTGTTTGGACCTTTGTATTAAAAAGGAAATTAGTGTCACCACCCCATTTCCCTTTTACACCTTGGAATTCAATTTGAGCCGCTTTCCCTTCTAAATAACTGAGACTCATGTTTTGTTCCATCACATGATGGCCCACTCCCACATTGATCCCATTCCAAGTGATGAGGTTCATTAAAAATCCTTCTTTTTCTACCAATTGGTAACGAAGCATTCCACCATACGAGCGTACGGCGATTCTTCCCTCATAATTTTTGTTATTCGATGCGGCTTGGAGTTGGTCTTGTGTCACCGCTACATTCATTCCATGCAAAAAAATTCCAAATCGACGAAGAAAACTACCATCATCAGTTCCAAGTAACCATCCAGGATTAATATCCAAATGAAAGGAAGGGATGACAGCTCCACCGACATTCGGAAGTTTTGGGTATTTGATTAAATCATCTTGGATTTGGATATCGTCTTTTTTATAACCAGCGGCAGATGCACTCACACCAATTTGGATACGGCGGACCGTACCTGTTCCAATGTTACTTGCTCCTACATTGGCCAAAAATCCTGCTTCTAAATTTGTTTTTAATACTTCGTCGAGATAACCTTTCTCGAATTTTTTAAGTGTAGCATTTCCTGTTTCTGTGAGTTGTGAAGGTAAAAAACTACAAGCTGATCCTTCGCAGGTAAATTGGGCAGATAGTTCCGTTTGTGCAAACAAGGTGACCAAAACTGTGGAAAGGAAAACGATTCTAAATTTCATATAGATCCTTTATTCTCTACTCTGAATCAACAATTGGAAAGTAATTTTCTCTCTCAAACTGAGACTTCTTTTGGTTTTTTTCCCGTACTAATCCAAAAAACACCTGTAAGAACAAACAAGGTTCCAATACTATGTAGGATGGTGATTGGCTCATCCAATAACCAATACGCTAAAAATAAAGTCGACATTGGTCCAATTGAACCAACAATTGCTGCTGTTTTACTGCCCACTCGTTTGATCCCTTCTGATACTAAAACAGCCGGAACAACGGTGTTCACAGTTCCCATAAAAAAGGCCAATAAATAAAATGAGATTGGTTGGATGAGTTCTTTATAACTTCCAAAAATCAAAAAATGAAGGAACACTACGATGGAAGAAATGATAAGTGCCCATGCTGTAAATCTTTTTGCACCTAACCTAGGTATGATGGATCCACTCCCCATGAGATAAATCGCATAGGTTAACGCAGAAAGTAAGATAAAAAAGGCACCTAAACTGACATCCTTAGGTGATCCCAATTGTACATCTTGTCCAAATGCCAATGATACACCTGTATAGGTAAGAATGAGTGAAAAAATTTCCCTTACGTGAATTTTCTTTTTTAAAAACAAAAAAGATAAAATGACAACGAGAGTTGGATAAATGAATAAAATGATTCGTTCAAGACCAGCGCTGATGAATTTGAGTCCTATAAAGTCAAACAAACTGGCAAGATAGTAACCGACTACTCCCATAAGAATTACATTCCAATAGTCTTTTTTTGTTAAGGAAGGTTTATCAGTTTCTTTCTCTGCGGACCATGCCATCCACAAAAGAAATGGGAAGGCAAATAACATCCGAAAAAATAATGATCCAATAGCAGAAATTTCATAACGATAAGTCAATTTAACAACCACCGCTTTGGCACTAAAAAGTAACGCTCCAGTTAAAACAAACGCCACCCCTTTCCATTCTACATTTGTATTTTCTTTCACAAATCCATCCTGAAAATGTGTGAAAATCCCGATAGTTTAAATGAATGATCCGGTATTTGGTTTTTATGATTTTTCTTTTGGGAAGTGTTTCCATTCTTTCCGATCAAAATGAGGAATTATCCAAACCATTGTTACGTGTATTCCCAACGTTTCGCCCAGAAGAATGTGAAGATTGGGCCATAATGCCTTTTGTTTGCAAACGATGTTTGTGGGAAGGGAAACGTTACGCACAACAAATTCGTTTTTTTGAAGATGGTCCATATCGGACTCACGGTTGTTATACGGAGAAGAAAGGATTTGAAGTTTTAGAAGAAAAATAAGAAACCGGGAATCGAAACTCCCGGTAATGGTAGCGAATTATTTTTTTACACAGCCCATAATGCCAGCGATTCCTGGAGCATTTTTTAAGCAGTTTGGATCAAATTTTCCTTCCATACATTGGTCGATCATTTTTTGTTTGCCTTGTTGTAAACCTGCAAGAACAGGAGCTGCTGCCGGGTTCTTTTTAGCTTCTTCCTCAATTTGAGTGAAAGTACTTGCAAGCGCAGATTCACACTCTTCTTGGGTATACACTTTGGATTTACAATTCGCCAAAAATAGCCCGAGAGCGAGCGCAAGGATAAGAGATTTTTTCATGAAAAACTCCGATGAAATAGATTTCCTGATAGTTTCTTTTTTACAAAGGGATTTGAAAACAAAAAAATGATCCATCACATTGCCATAGGAACGACCCATCCAAGCCAATTAGCGGCCTTTTACCTGAAGATTCCAGGCTCTACCCTCATAAAGGAACATTTTTATGAATCTGGATCCATCCGTTCTGTCTGGATCCAATTTGGTTCCATTCTCTTGATGTTGGAAGATGGAAAAAGGGAATCACCCAAAAACCTAGTATTTACATTGGAAACTTCGAAAGTAGCAGAATGGAAAGAATTTTTGAGATCCATCACCATCATTTCGCGTACAGATTTTACATTGTATTTCCAAGATCCTGATGGGAATGGCCTAGGTGTTAGTACCTACCCAGAAAAACTTTCCCCTTCATTAGAAATGAGTTGAGTAAACATGTCCCAAATCTATTCTAAACGTCACTTGATTGTAGGTAATCTATGTCGATCAAAAAGAAAATCATACTGATATCGCTAGCTGTCATCTCTATCATCATTGCAGGGATTATGATTGTCCTTTCGATGGTGGTTAGATCAACTCTACAACATAATTTAGAAGAAGATACAAAATACATTTCTTCTAAAGTCACTAGTGATATCTCGAACACTCTCAAGTCACCCTTGAAAAAAACATTCGCCTTTCGTAAGTCATACGAAAATGGGAATATCATTTCTAGGGCAGATGCGATCAATTATCTTAAATCATTAAACAAAGAAAACGATATCGCTTTTGCGGCGTATTGTGGTTTTGAACCCAATGCATTTGATGGGAAAGATTCACTTTATAAAAACACAAAAGACCATGATGGAACAGGTAGATTCATTCCCTATATCTTTCGAGATGGAGATAAACTATCCTCAGAACCATTGAAGAATGTTGATGATCCCATTCAGGGAGAATTTTACCAAAAACCAAAAACTACCTTACAAACCAGCATCACATCACCTTACATATATAAGGTAGGGAAAACCGACATGTTCATCGTGTCCATCATGGAACCAATTTTACGAAATGGAAAATTCATAGGGATTGCAGGAATTGATATAAGCCTAACAACAATTAAATCATATTTGGATTCATTAAAATTTGCGGATGGTGAAGGAAAAATCACACTGATCTCAGACAATCATTTGGTTTTATATGATGGTTTTACTCACCTTTCAGAAGGATTGGATTTTCGATCGGCAGCTGATCCCTATTTTTATGATCGAATCAAAAATAAAGACAGAAACATTTACGAGTTTAATGATTACTTCCATGTGGCAGTTCCCATCTCCATTATCGAAAAAAATGATCCATGGTTTGCCCGCATCTCTGTACCAAAATCCCAAATCCAATCCACACTCAATTCCATCATCTTTGTGACCATTGGACTTGGAATCTTAGGAGTAACACTTTCCATTTTATCAATTTACTTTAGTTTCCAAAAGTTGGTTGATCGCCGTATCCAATCCATCAATTCATCTACCAAAAAAGTAGCCTCAGGGGACTTAAGGCACCTCATACAAATCGACCAGATGGATGAATTGGGTAGCATCATGGTTACTTTAAACCAAATGATCGAACACTTGCGAAAACTGATTCGGATTGCCCAAAAATCATCTGGTAAAATTAGCGAGACAACTGAAAAAATTCAAAATACAATTACGGAACTGACTGATTTAGCTCAAAACCAAGCAGCCTCTTCCGAAGAAGCAAGTGCCACTGTTGAAGAATTAAATGCATCTTCGGAAACAATTCACAGCAATGTATTGAGTGCAGTTGAAAACACAGAAACCATACACCAATCGTTAGGTGACATTCAAAACCTAATGAAAAAAATATTAGAAAAAGTGAATACGTTTGGAGAGATTTCCGTTCGAGCCAATCAAAATGCAGAAGAAGGTCGTTCTATGGCAAAGGAAACATCTCTTGCAATCAGAGAAATCCAGGAAAAATCCAAAACCATCACTGCTTTTTCCAATGTAATTTCCGATATTGCAAAACGCACTGGTTTACTTGCATTAAATGCTGCTATCGAAGCTGCAAGAGCTGGAGAATCAGGAAAAGGATTTGCTGTGGTTGCAGAAGAAATCACAAAATTAGCAAGCCAATCGGCAGAATCAGTTTCCCAAATCAATACTCTCTCTCAAGAAGCATTGGACTCCATTGAACGTGGGAACCAACAAGTAGAACGATTAGTGGAAGTATTAAAAAAAATCACGGACGAGGTTTCACTCATCTTCATCTCTTCCAATGAAATTGGTCCCCTCATAGAAGACCAAAGTTCTCGCACGGAAAGTATTTACACAGAAGTGGTTGAAATCACAGAACAAGTCAAGTCCATCCAACTTTCAACGGAAGAACAACAAAGGGCAACTAACGAATTGGCGAATATGACAATCAACATTTCAAATGGCTCTCAAGTATTATCAGACCAATCTTCTTCTATGGCAGAAAATGCAGAAAGATTGGGACAGGTGACAAATACTTTGGATGAGTTATTAAAAACCTTTCGGATTGAAAAAGAAGTGTAAGGGAGAAGAAGTGCTTTCCAAGCGACTGCAATGCCCGAAGGAGACCACCCATTCGGAACTTGGAAAGACTGTGTCTGGTCGGTTTTGCAACAAAGCACAGGCGTTATTGCCCAGCCACCTCGCGGGTCAAAAATCTTTTGTTGTAACAACTACTATCCAAATGGACCACCTCCTTTGCTTATACCTTAGCTAAACCTTTTCTAGTACTCTTCAGATTTTTGGTCAAGAAAACATTTGATTAAAACTAAAATAAAACAAGATAGTGTACTATGGGAAAAGAGTTAGAAGGTAAAACAATCTCCTCGGAAACAGAGTCTAAGCCATCACTGCAATTACAATTTGAAGTGAGTGTATTTGACTTATACAAACACTATTACCAAGTGAGATTGACAGTCGAAACCAATCAAAATCAAATTTGTTTTTGTTTACCTAATTGGACTCCTGGGTCATACATGATCCGCGATTATGCAACCCACTTACATAAATTTGAAGCCATAAACTTTACTAATCAGGAACCTGTTTCTTGGGAAATGGTGGACTTACACCGCTGGAAATTAAACAACCTGCCTCCAAAATTTGAAATCACTTATATCATTTATGCATTTGAAGATTTTACTGTCAGAACCAACTATTTAGAAACAGAGTTTGGATTCATTAACCCACCCGCTCTCTTTTTATACCCAGAAGGGAGGTTGGATACACCTACCACAGTAGAGTTTAAAGTATCCGAATTTTTTCCAAACATTTATACAAGTTTACCAAGAGACGAAAATAATTTTCATAAATTTTATTCCAATCATTTTGATGAACTTTTTGATTCACCATTCCATCTCAGCAAAAAAAACTCAGTATTTTTTACTGCTGGATCCACCAAACATGAATTATTGATTGAAGGAGATGTTTCATTCGACTTCAAAACAAAACTCTCTAACGATTTACAAAAAATCACTGAAACACAAATCCAATGGATGCAAGAAAGTCCTAACCAATCTTACCTATTTGTTTTGAATTTAAGTTTACCTGCTTATGGTGGATTAGAACACAAAGCATCCAGTATCAATTATTTTAATCCAGAACTCATTCACGATGATGAAGAATACAAACGATTATTAGAACTTTTATCCCATGAATATTTTCACCTTTGGAATATCAAACGCATTCGCCCAATAGCTCTTGGACCATTTGATTACCAAAAACCAAATTTAACACGGGAACTTTGGATCGCAGAAGGTTTTACAAGTTTTTACGATGCGTATTTTTTATACCACGCAGGTTTCTTAAATTTAGAAGAATATTTAAACAAACTCCAATCTGATATCTTTTCTTTGGAAGACAATGATGCTGATTTTTGGATGAGTTTAGAAGAGTCTTCTTTCACTGCTTGGACTAAATATTATAAAAGGAATGGAAACAGTCATAATATAACGGTTTCTTATTACACAAAAGGTGGAGTCCTTGCATTGTGTATGAATTTATTCTTATTACAAGAATCCAAAGATAAAAAGACAATCAGGCATGTATTCCATAAACTAAATGAAGTTTTTGTAAAAGAAAAACAGAGAGGTTTCACCAAACAAGAGTTTTTTGATGTGACAAAAGAAGTTACTGGTGTAGATTTAAAATTAGAATTTAATGAATATCTTGAATCCCCTAAACCAATCCCAGTCGATGTTTATTTGGATCATATTGGAATCCATCGGATACAAACGGATTTAGTTGGTGATACAGGATTTAAAACAAAAGAAAAAAACGGGAACCTTTATGTTCAAAAAATCCTTCATAAGTTAAATTACGAATCCATTGATTTAATGTTAGATGATGAAATATTGGCGATTAATGGGAAACGAGCAACTAATTCCATCTTACAAAAATTAGAAAAAAACCTTAGGCCAGGTGAAAAGTTTCATTTGATCCTATCCAGAGCTGGGAAAATCAAAGAAACGATGGTGACCGCATCTGGTTTTTACAAAACAAGAAAATTCGTGGTCTCAGAAGATTGTAGTGCTGAAAAAAAAGAACTCAGAGAATATTTTTTAAGGAACATTGTCTAATGCCAGCTATATTTAATTACATCCTTACTCCTTCTTCCAAGGAAGAAGTTTTATTAGATACCCCACTTCCACTTACTCATAAACATCCAAAACATTGGATTCATTTAACAGCCGAAAACGAAGAAAAACTCACTTTTTTATTCCAAAAACATAATATCCATCAATTGACAATTGAGGACATCCTAAATCCAAATAGCCGGATCAAATTAGAAAAATTTCCCAATTATATATTTTTCATTTTTCGAGGATTCCATTTCGAACGAAACCAACTCACCCAGAAAAATTTTAACTTTATCCTTACTCCAAACCAAATCATTTCACTCACCTTGGACTATCGTGATAGCATTGGGAATATGATTGAGGACTGGAAAACAAATAATAAGATTTTATCCAAAGGATATGAGTTCATCGTACATAAAATATTGGATATTGAGACGGATCACACGTTAGCCATTACACAAAAAATCGAAGAACGTATCGAACATTTTGAGGATCAAATCTTTAGCAATGCAAAGTCTTTGGACATCAGTAACGTATATAGTTTACGTTCAAGTTTACTCTCTATCAAAAAAGGGATGTTACAAAACAAAGAAGTTTTAGAAGACTTAGAAAAAATCAAAAATAGTTTTTTTAGTGATGAAGCGGATGCTTTTTTTCGTGACGTACGTGACCATTCGATTCGTATTTTAGAACTTGTGGATAGTAATATTGAATCTATTTCATCAGCTCTCGAAGCCCATATTGCCATCTCAACGCGAAAAACAAATGAAATCATGAAAATTCTAACGATTATGACTGCTATTATGTTACCGATGTCTCTTGTTGCTGGAATTTATGGAATGAATTTTAGACATATGCCTACATTGGAATGGGAATATGGTTTTATCTCAGCCATTGCTGCAATGGGACTTCTCGGTTTACTGATGTTAGTTTATTTTAGAATCAAACGTTGGTATTAATTTTTAAACCAAACTTCGAATTTGAGCCAATAATTCTGGGTCTTCCTGTGGTGAATCAATTTCGCCACGGATCCATTGATTGAGTAAATCTTTCAGTTTTTTGTTCAAAGAATCAAATTCAGGAGAATTCGGGAATAGTATCACAGAATGTGGTTTAATGGACTTCCCTGTTGTGGATAAAAAAGCAAAATCAGGAATCATTTTTTCCAATGTTTCTGCAGAAAAAGCAGGATAGTTCATTCCAAGCCAATCCACAGAGGGTAAACAATTTTTATTAAAATACGCATCTGAAAGCGCAGATACAAGAGCTTTTTTTAACTGTTGTTTTTTCTCTTTCTCAATTCGCTCTTCTCTATCTCTTAGTTTTTTCTTAAAGAAGTTTTCCCTACGTTTTTGATATAAAAACTGGCGATCCATTTGTAAAAAAGTTAGAATTGATTTTGCTTTCGCATAACCAGAGTTTACGATTGGTGTGATTCCCAAAAAATAGAATAATTTATAAAACCAAGGAATGTAATTAAAATACACCGCTTGTAGGTTTTTACCATAGGTCTTCACAAACTCTTCATCTTTAAAGATTGGTTTGAGTTCCTTTTCATTTAATTCTAAAATTGCCTTTAGATATAAGATGTGTTCGGTGGTGAACCGATAATTTTGGTAAATTAAAGTATTGATTTCTTTGATATTGTTTTGGTTATTATTGACAAATACAGCAATTTTAGAATCTGCATCATGCCATTCCGCTGATAATACTTTTGGATTTTTACGAAGTAAGTCAACGATCACCAAATTATGTTCATCATCTTTTTCTAAATTGATACGAAGGAGTCTTGAATCAAAATCAAATTGACTGTCTAACATTTTCATATAGACTTTTAATAATCGATCAACTTCCTTTTTCTTTTCTAACTCTGCAAACTTAACTGCGATTTCTGTTACTTTTTTTAGGTTATGAATAAAAGCATAAAATCCATTTTCTTTAAGGATTTCTTTGAATTCATACAAAGTATCAACTTTAGCTCGGATGATCTCCACTTCATTGATTTCCACATCTCCCGAACCAGGTGCAAACAAACGATCGAGTGCCAATCGAATTTCGGAATCAAATGCTTTGGCAAGTGGTTCGACCTTTGTCATCAAATACTCATTTGCAATATTCAAAAAATTAGCAGCTTCGGATTCAGGTAGGAAATAAAAACCAATATGTGGTAATACAATTACTTTTGATTCTTTTGCCAATTCATCAATTATGAGACCCCGAGAACGTTTTAACATTTCGCTAGAAGGTTGGAGTGGAAATTGTTTGGGATCAAGTAAACGATCTAGTTCGTCACCTGGTCCTTCGTCTTCTTTATAATCGATATCAGCTAGTTTATTTAAAACATTACGCCAAGTATCTTCTGTTAAGATCCGTTTGTTTTGAATGTATTCGTATAAATGTTCTGTTGAACGTCCAATCAGTAGTTTATAAGGTTCCTCTAGAGGCATGCCACCAGGCAATCCAACTAAAAAAGGAACAAGACGTAACTCACCGATATCAGCATCGTATTTGATCTCGAACAGTTGTGTTGCGAGCCCATAGTCAATGAGTTCCCACATTTGGTCTAGGGCGGTTTCTCTATCCATTTTGAGTTTTTCAAAATTTGAATCTGTAGGACGAAACAAATGACCCGCTTCAATATTTTCCCTGGAACTTTGGGCTTCTACAGTCTTCATGATGGATAGTGCTTCTTTTTGTAAGATGATCCCAGAAGACCTTCCCAAATTTTCTTTGGTAGTGAGTTGTAAAAAATGATCGTGTGGAGGAGAAATTCTCATAAATTAAATGGCTGTGATTCCACCATCAACGGTCCAATTGGCTCCAGTGATATAACCAGATTCTTTTTGCAAAAGAAAATTAACAACACGGGCGATTTCTGAAGGGTCCGCAATTCGTTTTACGGGTGTTTGGTTGATGATTTTTGATTTATGATCAGAAATTTGGTCTTCTTGGATACCCATATTTGTATCAACATATCCTGGACTAATTGCATTGGCGGTGATTCCAAATTTTCCCCATTCATCCGCAATCGATTTGATAAACCCCACTAATCCGTGTTTGGAGGCCGAATATGCAACTGAATTCCCAGATCCTACGATGGACAATGAGGATGCAATGGCAACAATCCTTCCAAATTTTAATTTTTTAAAGATTGGAAGGACAATTTTAGAAAGCAGATACAAACTCGTGAGATTGATGCGAAAAATAGATTCCCACTCTTCAATGGATACATCCGTGATTGGATGGTAAGGTCCACCAAAACCAGCGGTATGAACAATTCCATATATGTCCCCCATATCGGAGGACTCCATCAGGATTTTGGACAAACTCCTTTCGACCACATATGGTGTTTCGGAAAGGTCCACTTCTCGGTAGGTTTCTTGTAAAATAGGTTCTCTCGGCCGAACTTTGTCGAGATTCCAGACGGAAAACCCCGCAAGGACTAAAGTTCTCACGATCTCACGTCCTATCCCACCACTGCCACCTGTCACAAGAACAATCGATTCCTTGAGTTCCATCGGACCTACAAAATTCCTTTCTTTGGGGTAATGGATAAGTCATCCACAAAGATAGATTTTGGCAACTGCGAAATACACCACAAATACTCGGAAATGTCCGAAACTGAAACCATGTCTTTCTTGTCAAACGCGGGTCTTGTGTCCCAAATCTCGGTTGCCACTGCCCCAAGGCTTACGTGAACCACCTTTGTACCAAAGGGTTTCCATTCTTCCCGTAAGGCCCGACAGATCCCAAGCACCGCATGTTTGGAAGCACAATAGAGAGCGGATTCTGGGAAACCTTGTTTCCCAGCAGTGGAACCTAAAAATACAAACGTAGATTCGGACAATTTTGGCAAATGCTCGGCAAAACTGCGGGAAAGTTTGAGAAGGGAAACAACGTTTAAATCTAAATGTGACTGTAAATCTGCATCGGAAAGTTTCGTTATCGGGCCAAAGACCCCATCACCTAACGCGAAGTATACGAGAATGGAAACAGAATCTTTGGATTTTTCGCTATACAATCCATTTAACAATGATTCGAATTGAACAAATGTTTGGTTGTCTTTTGCATCAAACTGATAAGTGCCAGGGGATCCCAACGTAAACGAGGATAATTCCTTTTTCCCTTTTCTAGAAAATCCAAATACAAATCGGTTTGGATCCTTTTCTTTTTGGAATCGATTGTAAAGACCCTCACCAATACCAGAACCGATTCCAAATATAAAAACGTGGGTCTTTTTTGTCATATCCTACGTGCCATCACTTGCAAAAGAAAATGAACGGCTTCTAAGTGTTTGTTGGCTTCCGCGATCGTTTTCCCCCATACCGTTGGGCCATGTCCTTCGATGAGGAGGAAGGGAACTTTGGGAATTCCATGGTTCATTAAGTAATGTTTGATTTCATTTGCAATGGTCGGCACATGTGTGTGGTTATAAAAAACGGGCATTGTCAGGTTTGGTTTTTCGTCCCAAATCCCAAAGGCTTTGATGATTTCGATGGGAGGAAGGGAAATTTCTTTGAATCCTTCTTCTTTTCCGACACCAAACTCGAGTAAGTTGGAATCAATCGTGTGGACATGGAGACAAGATCCAACTTCAGGCATCTGGGAATACAATACTTGGTGGATGGAAGTTTCTGCCGATGGTTTTAATCCATCATTTGTTTGGACGAGACTGCCATCAAGTGTAGATACACAAACAAAATCGGATTCTTTTAGTTCTCCTTTGTGTTTGCCAGAGGCAGTGATCCAAAATTGATTGTGGGCAAGATTGTCTCGGGTAGAGAGATTCCCAGCAGTGGCAAACATCCACTGCCGTGAATAATAGAGATGGGAAAGTTTGGTGATTTCCTGTAAAGAACTGATCAAATCCAAATCTATTTGTTAACGCGCTCCACGTAACTCAAATCACGAAGATCGATTTTCACCGTATCCCCCTGTTTGATAAAAATCGGAACTTGGACTTCGCCACCCGTTTCCACAGTCACTCGTTTGAGAGCAAGACCAGTGGTGTCACCTTTTAATCCGTCTTCCGCGTAAGTCACTTCCAAGATAGCAAAGTTAGGAGGTGTTACACCTATTGGTTTGTCATTGTAAAATGAAACTTCCACTGGTGTTTCTTCTTTCATAAAGGGAAGGATGTCTTCCACATAATCTTTGGAAACAGGGATCTGTTCGTAATCGTTGACGTCCATAAAAATGATTTGGTCACCGTCAGCATAACAATACTGCATCTTACGACGTTCCAAATCCACACTTTCCAATTTCTCTGCTGCTTTGAAGGTTCTTTCAATGGAAGAATCACGGACAATGTTTTTGAGTTTGGTGCGGATGAATGCAGAACCCTTTCCTGGGTTCACAAATTCTGTTTTGACGACGGAATAAAGCTCATTCTCAATCTTGAGGATCATTCCTTTTTTTACTTCTGTAATGCCTAAGTTCATAATTTCGTTACTCGTAAACAAAATCCGAGGGACTTGGCCTAGTGTCAACCGAAGTATGGTCATAAGTCATGACTTGGTCCGATTGGAAATGGCAATTGCAAAACCGCATCACTACCTTAGCGGATTTGGAAAAAGAAATCACTCTCACAGAGGAAGAAAGGGATTCCTTTGCACGCGCCTATGAACAGTTCCAATTTGCAGTAACACCTTATTATTTACAACTATTGGACAAAAACAACCCCCATTGTCCCATCCGCAAACAAATCCTGCCACGGGCAGGAGAACTAGTTCGTAAACCCAACGAAACCGAGGATCCACTCGCCGAAGAAACACATATGCCTGTGAAAGGTGTGACCCACCGTTACCCTGACCGTGCGATCTGGTACATCTCTCATGTCTGCGCGGTGTATTGCCGTTTTTGTACAAGGAAACGAAAGGTATCCGATCCGGAAGAAACTCCGAACCGTATGGAATGGGAAAAGGCTTTGGATTACTTTCGCACACAAACCAAACTCCGAGAAGTGATCCTCTCTGGTGGTGACCCACTCACCCTTTCCGATTCGTCTTTGGATACTCTACTTTCCGAACTCAAACAAATTCCTCATTTGAACCAAATCCGAATCCACTCTCGTCACCCAGTGACCATGCCCATGCGTCTCACCGAAAGTTTAAATTCTGTTTTTTCCAAACACTTCCCACTCTACATGGTCACTCATTTTAACCATCCCAATGAAATTTCAGAAGAAACGAAATTCTATGTTATGCGAATGATAAAAGAAGGACATGTTTCGGTTTTTAACCAATCGGTTTTATTATCTGGCATAAATGATGATGCCGAAATTTTATCTGACTTAAATTACAAACTGATATCCATCGGAATCAAACCTTATTACCTCCACCAGTGTGATGAAGTATTTGGGAGTTCTGATTTTGTTGTGCCTATGGAAAAAGGGATTGAGATTTATCGTAAACTCCGAGGATACCACTCTGGGATCACAATCCCAAGTTATGTAAAAGACCTAACTGGTGGTGGTGGGAAAGTATTATTATCCCCAGAGTATTTACAAAAAAAAACAGAGAATGGGTACCTCTTTCAAAATTATCTAGGAGATGAATATGAAGTGGGCCACTAAGTATTTAATCATTTTACTATCATTGGGAATTTTATATTGTAAAACAACCAGTCCAACCAAAATGCCAAAAGAGACAGTTTCAAAACCCGTAGAATCAAAAGAAACTCGTCCCCTAACAAAGGAACTACGGCTTACCTATCATGCAGTCTGGGTGAACAAAGAAAATTTTGAGCTGAAAGAATCTATCTCGCTTTTTGGAACCGGTAACCAATACAAAATTTTATTTTCTGAAACAAATGAATTTTCATGGTTACGATTGTCTTCCACAGACAGAGAAAACCAATCCCAGTTCCGTTATTTCTTCAAGGACGAAACTCAAAATCCCGAGGTCTCTTATTTTGTATGGGGACAAAAAAAATGCAGTGTACAAGTCTACCACATGCCAGAGGGAGAATTGTACCTACGTTGGGAAGGAATCCACAATGGTTTTTTACTCGTCTTTGAATCTTCCACAAAAAAAACAGATTCACCCAAAGAATTGGCTAAATCCTTTCATAACCTGATCCTTGGGTCCTTGGAAGTGTACTAATCGATTTTTCCGAAAGAGGAGATTTTTGATAAAAAAAGATTAGGCAAATGGAAAGCCACCGTTAGGCTTTGAGGAGAAATTTTATGTGGTTAAAACTTGGCGAATCAGAAGTGATCAATTTGGACTATGTTGCATCGATCAAAAAAAATCCAAACCAACCTTCTATCGAAATCATTTACCAAGACTTAAACAATGTAAAATCACTCCCTTTCCCAGGCAAAGAAGAACGTGATCGTGCTTTTAAAGCCATACTAGAAAACCTTTCTCGAATGAAATTATACTTTGAATGAATTATGGAATTTGAAGCACTAAACCCGAATCTCTATGCGCAGGTCTTGGATGAACTCGAACTCATCCCATCCACAAAACCCTACCAAATTCTATTTTATGGGTCAAGAGAACGTGGGGATTACCACCCAGACTCCGACTTAAATTTTTACCTGGTGGCCCATTCGACAGACCAAATGAAGTCTCAATTCATTGATTCTATTTCCAGAGCCTTACAAAGATTAGAAGATGTGGCTCCTGTGAATATGATTGCGGGAGATGCCGATTCCCTTCGCCATCGACTGAAAATTTCAGAACCAGGATCGGTCCAACTTCTCGAAGCCTCTTCCGTATTTTTTGGAGAGGGGATTTTTGAAGACCTGAAATCAGATTGGGACAAGTGGAAGGAACGTGAAATCCCAAAATCTGATCTCATCCAATACTTAGAAAAACGCATTCGGTTTTTCAAACAACAAGTGACCCGAAATGCGAAGGATGAAATTGCTCAATTAGAACGGATCACAACACTCACATTACACATTTGGGCCTTACAGAATATCGAAGACCTCACTCATATTGAACTTTTGAAAATGGATACTCCTGACCAACTCGTTCCTCTCTTTACCAATTTGTACAGAAAAGAATTAGAAGCACCAATATGGGAATTACTCGAATTACAAACCAAAGTGCGGAAACTGAAAGTGGACATTCGTTGGAAACGAGATGTATCTCGAGAAGACATCCACGAAACCAAATACAAACTCATCTCATTACGAAATGACGAAGAGTTTATGATGAACCTTTGGGCATAAATTTTACGGTTTAAAATCTTTTAAAAAAGCTTCATAACCTCTTTCTTTCAGTTTTGATTTAGGAATGAATTCCATCGAAGCCGAATTCATACAATACCGTTTGCCAGTGGGTTTTGGACCATCATCAAAAACATGCCCCAAATGAGAATCTCCCGCTTTTGATCTAACTTCTGTTCGTATCATTCCATACGAATTGTCTTCAATTTCAACGACATTGGATTTCACAAGTGGTTTTGTAAAACTTGGCCATCCAGTTCCAGATTCAAATTTGTCCTTGGAACTAAAAAGTGGTTCTTTGGAAACAATATCGACATAAATCCCCTCTTCATGGTTGTTCCAATATTCATTTTGGAAAGGAGGTTCAGTTTCGTCTTCTTGTGTTACACGGTATTGCAGATCGGTCAGTTTTTTACGTAACTCGGGATTTTCTGGTTTTATTGCCTGTTCTTTTGCCGACGGAGAACAACAAAAAGAAGTGAACATTGATAAAACCACAATGGAAAGGAAAGAAATCACTAAATTTCGTTTCATGATCGTTAGACTTTAAGAATTTGTTTTTTTACTTTCATTTATCCGAAAATGCATTCGTCTAATTCTCTATGCAGATTGCACCTTTACCGAAAAATGAGGCCGCAAGACTCTCAGCCCTAAAAGGCCTTGAGATTCTCGACACTCCTGAAGAGGAAATGTTCGATGAAATTACCAAACTTGCTTCGATGATCTGCAATGTCCCCATTTCCTTGGTAAGCTTAATCGATGAAACTAGACAGTGGTTTAAATCCCACCATGGACTAAAAGCTAGGGAAACTCCACGTTCCTTAGCCTTTTGTTCCCATGCGATTTTGGGAGACGAATTGTTTGTCATTCCCAATGCTAAAAGTGACAATCGATTCAAAAACAATCCACTCGTGAATGGGGATCCCAATGTGATTTTTTATGCAGGGATCCCACTTGCTTTAGATGACCAAATCAAATTGGGAACACTTTGTGTCATCGATAACAAACCACGAGAACTGAACGAAGAACAACTACACATGTTACGCCTTCTTGGGAAACAAACGGTTCGACTTCTGCAAATGCGGAAAGACAGAGACAAACTCGAAATTGAAAAAAGATCGGCTGAACGAGCAAACGCAGCCAAACGAGATTTTATTGCGGCGATTAGCCATGACATTCGGAATCCTTTAAATTCCCTTCTTGGAATGTCGGAAATGATCCGGGAACAACCGATGTCTGAATCAATTCTTAATTATGTAGACCATATCCAAAATGCAGGGGACGTGATTCTCAATTTAGTAAACGATACGATTGAGTTATCTCGATTAGAAGAAAACGCATCTGTCTTAAATAACGAGTGGTTTCATTTAAGCCAATGTTTGGATGTGTACCATAATTTTTTCAAACAAGAAACCAAACGAAAAAAAATTGAATTCCAATTGAAGAATGAAATTTCAGAAACAGTATACTTACTTTCTGACAAACGGAAACTGGAAAAAATCATTTGGAACCTAACAGCGAATGCTGTCAAATTCACTCACCATGGTTCTGTTGATTGTCATGTTTACTTAGAAACAAAAGCAGATGAAAATGCCAATTTAATAATAGAAATAAGAGACACAGGGCCTGGAATTTCACCAGAGATCAAAGACCGCCTCTTCCAAAAGTACAATGAATTTGTTCCAGAAGGGTGTGAAATTTCGGGTTCCGGCCTTGGTTTATCCATCGTTAAACTTTCGTTAGAAGAGATGAATGGTGAGATCAATGTGGAATCTAAAATAGGCGAAGGTAGTACATTCAAAGTGAAAATTCCTACCGTTTGGAAACGGGAAGAATTATCCTCTGAACAAAAAAACCTTACAAACCAAAAAGATTCTTATCTTCCCAATTTTATCACTCGCAAAAAAGTTCTCATCGCAGATGACAATGAACTGAACCGAAAAGTTTTGAAGAATTATTTAAAACCACTGCCTTTTGATATTGTGGAGGCAAATAACGGGATCGAAACGGAAAGGATTTTAGGATCGGACCAATTTGACATTGCCTTTCTTGACATTGAGATGCCAGGTAAACATGGGACAGAAATTGCGAAGGCTCTTTCCTCGGAAAAAACGAGACCCATTTTGTTTGCCTGTACGGGTCTTTGTATGCCAGAAGAAAAAGAACATATTTTAAACTCTGGGTTTGAGTACTTTATGCCAAAACCCTATTTGAAAGAAGAATTGTACTCCCATTTGGCAGAAATCGCCAAAAAACACCCGTAACACAGCTTGGGAGGTATGGTAGTTTTTCCCTTTCTTTTTTAGGCCGTTTTTTTATTGTATCCTATTTTCATGACTAAGAATGACACCGAAGTTGGAAATGACTTCCAATCCTTCGGATTACGTCCTGAAATACTACAAGGAATCACTGAAGCAGGCTTCGAATCACCAAGCCCTATCCAAAAACAAGCGATTCCGCTCGTATTGGAAGGAAAAGATTTAATCGCACAAGCGCAGACCGGTACCGGAAAAACTGCAGCTTACGGACTCCCCTGTTTGAACCGAATCAATGTAGAAGATGGCATGCAAGTGCTCGTCCTCACACCCACTCGGGAACTTGCATTGCAAGTATCAGATGAATTGTTCAAATTGGGAAAACATTTAGGAATCAAAACCACCACGATTTACGGCGGTAGTTCCTATTCTAAACAAATCACTCAAGTGGCAAAAGGTGCCCAAGTTGCTGTCGCAACTCCTGGCAGACTCCTTGACCTATTAAAAGGTAAGGAACTTAAAAATTTCAAACCATCAATGGTGATTTTAGACGAAGCAGATGAAATGCTTGATATGGGATTTATGGATGATATCGAATCCATCTTTAACTTACTTCCCACCAAACGCCAAACATTATTATTTTCTGCAACAATGCCCGAACCAATTAAAAAATTGGCGAGTAAATACCAAACGCACCCAGCTCATGTGAAGATTGCAGCAACAGAGAAATCTTCTAAAAACATCGAACAAGTATATTACATAATCGATGAGGCAGAACGCGAAACAGCTGTTGTACGGATTTTGGATTTTGAAAGCCCATTTAAGGCGATCATTTTCACAAAAACGAAAAAAGAAGCTGATGATCTGAAAGCAACCCTTAGTTTCAAAGGATATCCAGTTGAAGCTCTTCACGGAGACTTAAACCAAAAACAACGAGAACAAGTTTTAAAAAGCCTACATGATGGCCGAGTTAAAATCCTTGTGGCAACAGACGTTGCGGCACGTGGACTTGACGTAAAAGATTTGTCACTTGTGATCAACTACCACCTTCCTTTTGATAGCGAAAGTTATACGCACCGAATTGGTCGTACTGGCCGAGCAGGGAAATCGGGTAAGGCTGTGACACTTGTAACAACAAGAGAATCAAGAGCCCTTCTCCGACTAAAAGGAACTTCGGGAACGAACTTAACAATTGCAGCACTTCCCACTAAAAAGGAAGTACACGCAAGACGAGAAGAGGATTTCCTGAACAAAATTGTCGAAACTGAAGTCCATGCCGATGCCGAAGAAGTATTGGAAAAACTTTTGAAGTTAGACGACAAACGTGCTGTGGCTTTAAAACTCCTATCCAATCTACTCGATAAAGCAAAAATCAGTGGCCCTGAAAAAATCGGAAAAACCCCAGCGGAATGGAGCGAAATGCCTCCTGGTGGTGGTTCTGGTGGTGGCAGACGTCGTCGTGATGATGGTGGTGGATCGGGAAGTCGCGGTGGTTACCGTGGTGGAAGGTCCAACAGTGATCGTAGCGAACGTGGAGAAAGAAGTGAACGCGGAGAAAGAAAAGAACGTGGTGGAGATAACCGCCGTTCAAGCACCCCCTCTTCTTCTAAAAAAGAAGGTGGAGTGTTTGTAAAAGCGGCAGGGAAAAAAACTCAGCGTTTTCGAAACAAGTAGTGGCTCACAAACCACTCTTCTCCGTTTCGATAACCCCATAACTCTGCACAGGCGAGAAAGAAAACTTTCCAATAAACAAACCATTTGGTTTTTTCTTTTTCGCCGTAAGTACTGGCAAGGATAGGCAAGAGCTTATCCTTGTTTTCAATCATGTTTTCATACCAAGCTTCAGATGTCCTTGCATAATGCGTTCCGTTGACTACCCAGTGGTTTTCAATGAGAAAGTCTTTTTGGAAATACAAAAACAAATCATCAGAAGGCATTTGGCCACCTGTGAAAAAATACTTCGCCATCCAATCGGTTTCATCAATCACTTCAAAGGGATAGGCAAATTCTTTGTGTGTGAAGATATGTACAAAAAACTTTCCATCCGCCACAAGAAACTTGGATAATTTTTCAAAGAGTTTCTCATAATTTTTCATATGTTCTAACATTTCCACAGACACAATGCGATCGAATTTGTCTTTTGTGGTGAACTCATTCATGTCTTTGGTGATGATAGTGAGGTTTTTTAATCCTCGTTCTTTGGCACGTTTGTCGATGAATTCTTTTTGGGTGCGGGAATTGGAAACACCCGTTACTTTACATTTTGGAAATTTTTCAGCAATGTAAAGAGAGATACTGCCCCATCCACAACCAAGATCAAGGACACGCATCCCATTTTTGATTTCCGCACGTTCCACAGTGATGCGTAACATCTCTTCTTCCGATTCAGCAAAACTGGTATCAAGTGTTGGCCAATACCCAGATGAATATTTCATCCTCGGTCCCATAACATAGGTAAAAAATTCACTTGGGACTTCGTAGTGTTGTTCGTTTGCGGCATCCGTATGCACTGCTATCGGTGAATTTTTAAGTGAATTCACATAATTCATTTTATGCGTTAGTTGTGCCGTGGCATTTTCTTTACGTTCTTGTTTGATACGGAGATCAAGTAACTGCCGGATACGGAAACGAATGAGCCAATCCGGGAAAATATCCTTTTCTAAAAGTGAGTTGATACTAAACGAAGATGACTCTTCCTTTTTGTTAGAATCAGTGAAATTCATGTTTTATCCTTTTTTATTTATTGTTTTGGAAACCAAGGGAAAAATGCGTTTGTGGTGCGCATGTACTCGCGAAATAAATCTCCTTTCGACTGAAGTGAATATTTTTCAGCAAATGGGACACCAGATACAAATCGTAACAACACAAACATAAATACAGGAGTGAAAAGAGAAGCCATTGCTTCTGGTGTGGAAAGGATGGGAATTACTCCAATCCCTAGCCAAATCACCCATTCAAAAAAGTAATTGGGGTGTCTTGTGTACTTCCAAAGGCCAAGATTACACACCTTACCTTTGTTTGCCTGAACGGAAAGGAATTTGTGTAGGTCTCTGTCAGCTACGCTTTCGCCAATCACACCCAATAGAAAGAGTGCCCAACCAATCCAAACCATCAGAGTTCCATTGGGACCAAAGAGCCCCACATTCGGATATAAATTCCACTGAGAGGCAAAATAAAAGGGTAAGGATAATATAAGTGCTAAAGCCCCTTGTAATAAAAAAACATTGGTAAACATTTTACTATGGACTTTGTCGCCATAGTCTTTCCGAAACCCAGCATAACGTTTGTCTTCTGGGTGGTTTGTGCGGATCCGTGTGAAGTAAAGAAAACCCGATAACCGAATCGCCCAAACCCACACAGGGATGAGGACAACTAACTTTGCAACCAAAGTCCCTTTTCCAAAATAGGAAAGGACAGTGGCGATACCCGCAATCACAAGACCCCAACCCACATCAATGACAGCGTAATTGTCTCGGGTTTTTCCCCAAAACCACATGAGTGTCATAAAACAAAATGTAAAAATAACAGCCGTTAAATACGGAATTAAAATATTGTCCAAGTGGGATTTTCCTCTACCTTGGTTTAGACGGAGTTCAATGTGTTTTGAAGTCGTCGTAGAGTTTTTTATAGAGAATTTTTTCTAAAAACTTGGGAGAGAAAAATCGCATCCATTCCAAAAACTTACCGCTCAAATTGAACGTAACAAGCCTTGCTTCTTTGTCCTTTGCAACCTCCATGAGAACATGGGCCACTTCTTTTGCCGACTTTCGTTTGCCTTTTGCTGGTGCTTCGGTGAGAAGATTTCCGAAAGAATCAAGACCAGAAGTGCGGAGTGCCGTATCCGTATAAGGGACACAAACGAGTGAGACACCAATTCCCAAATCTAAACTTTCAATGCGAAGGGATTCGAGTGCTGCATGCAGTGCTGACTTGGAGGCAGAGTAAGCTGCGCGCCCAGGCACTCCATACAAAGCAGAAACTGTGGATGTGGTGACAATATTGCCTTTGGCAATGGTTACCAAGGGAAGGAGTCCCTTTATGAACTGGACGGGACCAAAAAAATTGGTAGCGAAGGTCTTCCTGTACACTTCCATCGAAAGGGAATCAAACCGACCATGGGCAGTAATGCCTGCGTTATTAAACAGGACATCCACACGTTCGATTCGTTTGGAGATCCAATCAATGGCATCTTGTACAGAACTTGGGTCGGACAAGTCACATGTGACCCTATGGAGGATTGTGTCTTTGTGTTTTGCCGTTGGTTCGGGGATGTCTCCTGCCCGCCTTGCCAAAAGAACCAATTGGCATGGGAAAATGGCGAGTTCTTCGAGTAAGGCCTTTCCGATTCCACTGGATGCACCAGTGATCACTACGACGGTATCGTTCCAAAATTCTTTTTTCATATTACCCTTTCTCTTCAATTCCCACTCGACAAAGGAAAACCTGCGGTGAATATCTGACGAGTGAATTTTCAATTTGAGTGGGTAGAGTTTTGATGGGAAACAAAGTATGGGAAATCCAAGGCAATTTTGGGATCCAAAATTTAAAAGAAACAGATCGTGAAATACCAGAAACACTTGCACCCAAAGAAGTACTTGTTCGCCTAACAGCGACTTCACTGAATTATCGTGATTATTTAATGGTGATAGGGACTTACAACCCAAGGCAAAAACTCCCACTCATCCCTTGTTCGGATGGTGCTGGTGTTGTGGAAGCTGTTGGATCTGAGGTCACACTCTGGAAAAAAGGAGACCGAGTCCTTCCTATCTTTGCCCAAAAGTGGTTAGATGGAGCACCCAATATGGACAATTTGCGTTCGACCTTAGGTGGGCCAAATGACGGTTGTTTGGCGCATTATGGAAAATTTTCCGAAGAAGGACTTGTATCAACCCCAAGCCACTTAAACGACAAAGAAGCCGCAACCCTTGGATGTGCTGGCCTTACCGCTTATAATGCGGTAGTGAATTTTGGTGGGATCGAACCTGGAAGTGACGTACTTTGCCTTGGCACGGGTGGAGTTTCTTTATTTGCCCTACAATTTGCCAAGATGATGGGTGCTCGTGTCATCATCACTTCCTCTAGTGATGAAAAACTGGCTCGTGCCAAAACCTTAGGTGCTGATGAAACCATCAATTACAGTACAAAATCCAATTGGGAACGGGATGTCCGAAAACATACCAAAATGGCAGGGGCTGATCTCATCATTGAAGTGGGTGGTGCTGGCACCATGCAGAAATCGATGATGAGTGTGAAACCTTACGGGACCATTGCCCTCATCGGTGTCCTTGCTGGTGGTGAGTCGAGTTTATCACTCTATCCCATCCTCATGCAAGGTGTGAAAGTACAAGGGGTGATTGTGGGAAGCCGTAGTGACTTTACGCGCATGAACCGAGCCATCGAACAAAACCAAATGAAACCTGTAGTGGACAAAGTGTTCGGTTGGAAAGAAGTTCCGGAAGCCTTAGAATACCTACAAACAGGCAAACATTTTGGAAAAGTGGTTGTGAGTTGGGAGTGAGTGGTTAAGTAAAAAATTTGAAAATCAAATTATTTATCAACTTAGTTTTAGGAATTTTTACCAGAAGTTATAAAAGATGATTCCTACTTAATATTTTTTCAATCTCAATTGAAGCAATGGGTTTTGTGATGAATCCCGACATTCCAGCAGAGATACTCTTTTCTTCATCTTCTCGGAATGCAGCAGCAGTTAATGCAACTATGGGGCAATGAATTCCCTGAGATTGTTCCCATTCCCGAATTTTCTTTGTGACTTCAAAACCATCCATCTCAGGCATCTGAACATCCATAAAAACTAAATTAGGTAGAATTTTTTTGTATGTGTCAACGGCATCCGCGCCATTGCTAGCTTCATATATTTTGAGGTTCGGTGTAATTTTCTTAATAATCATTTTAAGTAATTGAATATTTAAGGCAATATCATCAACAATCAACACAGTACCAAATTTGTTAATATGATTGAGTTCTAAATTTTCAGCAATATTAGAGGGAATAGAATCATCATTTTTGATTTTTCCCATGTATAAATAATTGTATAACTCTCTTAACTTAATTGGTTTTAGTAAACTTAAACCAATGCCTAGATTCCGCAATTCTTCATTTAAGGAAAACTCATTAGATGCTGATTGCATCAGTATCATATTTAATTTCTCTTTGTTTAAAATAGAAATCTCCTTAATGGAAGTTAATCCATCAAGGGCTTTAAATTCAGGAAGATCATAATTAAATATCATCAAATCAAACGGACCTGAATTTTTTATTTTTTGGAGAGCTGAAGAAACAGATGGAGCAGTTTCGTAATCTATTCGGAATAATGACATCATACGCTCCAAAATCATCCTACATTTATCATTATCTTCCAGGATTAAACATTTTTTGAATGTATCAATTTTCTTAAAACCATTTACCTCACCTAACACTATTTCAGAATGAATTTCTAATGAAAATGTTGATCCTACACCAGGTTCACTTTCCAGGATAATTGTACTATTGAATTTATTTGCAATCATTTCTGAAATTACCAATCCTAAACCAGTTCCGCCAAATTTTCTCGTTGTGGATGTATCCGCTTGTGTAAAGGCTTTGAATAACTTATTTTTCTGTTCTTCGGTAATACCAATTCCAGTATCTCGAACAAAAAATTTATACTTCCCCTCTTTCTCATTTATATATTCAAAGTTAATTCTTAATTCAACTTCACCAAATTCAGTAAACTTTACAGCATTGCTTAATAGATTCGTAAGAATTTGTTTGAGACGGACCGGATCGGTGAAACAAATTCTTGGCATACTAAAATCAAAATCCAGAATCACTTCTATGTTTTTCTTGGATGCGGAGAATTTTATAATATCTATGCATTTTTCAGCCAGGTCAAGAAGATCTGTTTTAATAATTTCCAGATGCAACATACCTGCTTCTATTTTTGAGAAATCTAGTACATCGTTGATAATCTCCAACAATGCCTGTCCAGAAATAATCGCATTGTCTACATATTGTTTTTGAATAGGAGTTAAATCCGTACTTTTTAGGAGATCCGTAAAACCAATTACTCCATTGAGTGGAGTTCGAATTTCGTGACTCATATTCGCTAGAAACTCACTTTTAGCTTTATTTGCCCTGTCTGCTCCTTCTTTTGCTAATTTTAGAGATTCTTGGAATAATTTTTCCATCGTAATATCCCAATTCGCTCCAATCATTCTAGTGGCTTTACCAGCATTGTTCCATATAACAATCGCGGATGCACGAATATGATGTAATGATCCATCAGGCCAGAAAATTCGATATTCAGTATTAAATTCATGATGGCCAAGCAATGCTTCTTGGAGTTCGGATTCAACTCTTTCTATATCTTCTGGATGAAGAACGGATTTCCAAGCTTCATACACTCCTGTAAAAGACTCACGAGTTATTCCATAAATAACATACATCCGGTCATCCCAGATAAGTCGATTTTCATTTATGTCGAAGTCCCATACTCCAACGTTAGCCGCTTTTGTTGCGAGATCCAGACGAAGAGAAGTTTCCATGATTTTTTCTTCACGAAGTTTTTTATCCGTGATATTCTGTGCCATCCCTCTAAGTCCGATGATTTTATCCTTTTCTTTTACAGCTTCTCCTCTGACCCACATCCAACCTTTATTAGAATCTTTTTGGATTGTCTCGAGTTCTAATTCATACGGTTCTCCTGTTTTAGCTGTTTTATCTAGTGCACTTTTTAACATACCCCAACTATCAGTTTTGAATAATTTCATTTGTTCTTCATATGGAGGTGGAGGTTTTGATGGATCGAATCCATAGATATTATATAACTCTTCTGTCCAAACAACTTGATTAGTCTTTAAGTCCAATTCCCAACTACCCATTTTAGCTATTTGTTGTGCACGTCTTAATGACTCTTCGCTCTTTTGAATTCGTAACTGGTTTTTCTTTTCTATATCTATATCTTGTAATACTCCAAATAATCGAACACAAATCTGATCTTTTATTTCAGCATTTCCGATGGCTCTAACCCATAACAATTTGCCTTTTGATGTTCTGATTTGTAACTCCATGTCATAAGGAGTTCCTTCTGTCATAGCAAGATGAATAGATTTTTCCAACTTGGACCAACTTTCGATTGTATAAAAATCGGCCATTTGTTTGTAAGTTGGTATAAAACCATGCGGTAGTTCATGAATTTCGCAAATGATGTCTGACCAAGTGATTTCACCTGTAAGATTGTTGTAATCCCAACCACCTACTCTCGCAACATGATTCGTTTGAGCTAAAAAACTTTTATTTCTCTCTAATTCTTTTAATGCGATCGTTTTTGTTGTTATATCTCTTGCAATGAATAATACCTCCTCTTTACCAGCTGGTACCATTCGACCTTCCCAATAACGAGTTTGGTTGCCTTCGCCTAATTCATATTCATATGTAACTAACTTATTGGTTCTTAATGTTTCCTCTATTTTTTCAAGTGCTTGTTTCGCATGAAATTCTGGCAATGTATCTAGGATTGATTTATTTAAAAACTTTTCAGGTGGTAAAATTAAATTTGTCACATCATTTGCATGATAATCCAAATAGACTCCATCTTTACTCACGCGAAAAATAATATCTGGTAATACTTGAACAATCGATGCATAACGTGATCTGCTCTCTTCCAGTGCAACTTCCGCAAGTTTTACATCTGTAATGTCTTGATGAATCGATAAATAACGAACAATTTGTCCTTTGGAATCGAGAATTGGTTTGATAACAGAAGAAACCCAAATTTCCTTTCCATCTTTTGTTTTGTTTTTGATTTCGCCTTTCCAATATTTTCCTTGTGAAATTGTTTTCCATAGTTCTCGCCAAAATTCAGCACTATGGAACCCTGAATTTAGAATATTGTGATTTTTCCCGATTAATTCAGTTTCTAAATATCCAGATAATTCGCAAAACTTTTGGTTTACTTTGATTAAAATACCATTTTTGTCTGTAACCGAGACTAATGAATTTTCATTTACTGCTTCTGTGATATCTTCTAGTTCTTTGTAAGCGATTGTAACTTGGTTTTCTTTGCGTTTTTGATCTGTGATTTCTCTTATATTTGCAAAAAATGCATCAGTCTTACCTGCAAAATTTTTTAATGTCCCAATCGAGAGCACAACTGGGAATCTTTCACCACTTTTTCTTTTGAAGACTAATTCAAAATTTCCTTTTTGTGCGGTGAATGTTTCTGTAAATGCCAAGTTAATCTTTTCAAGTTCTTCTTCTGGCCAGTATGGATAAGGTGGAAATTGACCAATTAGTTCTTCCTCAGAATAACCAGTCATACCAAGAAAGGCTTGGTTCACTAGAATTTGTTTGCCATTTGAATCAATGACTGAAAACCCATCTGCCATTTTAGCCAATAACTGATTTGCAAATTCATGCTCATATATTGGTGAAGGAACTTTCTCTGAGAATTGAAAATCAGAAGTGTCGATTATGCCAACAATTTCTTGTAATAATAAGTGAAGAGATTCTTGTTTGTTTGGAGAAATTGGATGTATTTCTTTTTGAAAATCGATTAGATATAGTTTTCCAAACCACTGTCCTTTAGCAGAATCCATTGAGATTGAATCAAAGAAAGGAGTTGGAATCAAATTTGGTTTGTCAGAGAAGTCTGGGTTTAGCTTTTCCAAAATCTGAGTAGATACTTTGTTATTTGTTTCCAAGGATTGGCATAAGGAAAGAACTTCTTCTTCCTCTAGAAGGTGAAACCCATATTTAGAGACTAATTTTTTATTAACTTGATTGAATTTGATGATCGCAACATTCGATACCTCGCAAACTGACGAAATGATGCGAACCAATCTATCAATTTGACTTTTCCTTTCTAGTGAGCTCATCGAATCGTTAGCTCCATTCACCAAATTATTTTGATCATAGATTTTAGAATCTACTACCAGACTTATTAAACGAAAAATATCAGATAATCATGACAATCGTTCCTTAAAAGTGACTCACCCCATTGATTCCGCCTTTCTAGTTTGCTTGAAATTAATTGAATTTTTATTGGTTACTACATTGGTTGCGACTTCCTCAAGTGATGAAAAACTGGCTCGTGCCAAAACCTTAGGTGCCGATGAAACCATCAATTACAGTACAAAATCCAATTGGGAACGGGATGTCCGATAACATACCAAAATGGCAGGGGCGGATCTCATCATTGAAGTGGGTGGTGCTGGCACTATGCAAAAGTCGATTATGAGTGTGAAACCCTACGGGACCATTGCCCTCATTGGTGTCCTTGCTGGTGGTGAGTCGAGTTTATCACTCTATCCCATCCTCATGCAAGGTGTGAAAGTACAAGGGGTGATTGTGGGAAGCCGTAGTGACTTTGTTCACATGAACCGAGCCATCGAACAAAACAAAATGAAACCTGTCGTGGACAAAGTGTTCGGTTGGAAAGAAGTTCCGGAAGCCTTAGAATACCTTCAAACAGGGAAACATTTTGGGAAAGTGGTGGTGAGTTGGGAGTGACACTTCGATGGACTCAGTGTCCCGGTTACTGTTATTGTGACTGTTCTAATCCTCGTTAAGCGATCCTTCTGCTATTTTTCATTTGGGGCAAATGGATCTTTGCCTTTTCTCTTCCTGCCAGAAGCAAAGACCCACCTTACACCCATCCTAATACGGATTCCGTTTCCCTTTTAACTCAGGAAG
Source organism: Leptospira ellinghausenii (assembly GCF_003114815.1). Lineage (NCBI taxonomy): Bacteria > Pseudomonadati > Spirochaetota > Leptospiria > Leptospirales > Leptospiraceae > Leptospira > Leptospira ellinghausenii. The sequence continues at coordinate 5,835 of NZ_BFAZ01000010.1, read as the reverse complement.
CTCATCAATTTCACTGAGTACTTTGACGTTCAGTATCCCTCACTCCTTGCCTGCGGAACTTCCTGTTTCGACTCGTGAGCTACGGCCATCCATGGCCACGCCACCGTGAGAGAAACTTCACTTGGTTAAGATTGGATTTGTTTTAAGCACCAACCATTTCAAACCAATAGTTTGCTTGAATTCTCGCTCCCGTGTTCTCTGCTGGAATATCGCTTGCGAAGTTAATTCTGCAATCATCTTAATAAAAGTATTATCCCCTGAACTTACACTCAAAGGAATAAAGATATTTTATGCCAAACTTCTAATGTCTTGATGGGCTTTGTCGTTTCTGCTAAAACAAAAGTTTTTGAATCCCCATACACCGGTGTGTTGTCAATTACGGAATGACGTAAAACTTTTATCTCATTATTTGCAAATGTAAAATAAATAAAGCTTCCTTGCCTTTCGACATTCAAATTATTTATCTCACAGTCAATACGTTTTATTATAAATTGTTCAGTTTTCGTCCCCAGTCGATCAATAGGATTTACAAAAAAGTAAATATCATCTTTACGATAGATTTTCCCTTTTTGATTCCAGACCGTTATTGTACCATCAGGACCATGATCTACAATTTTAATTATACCCTTTTGATCTATATGAAACTTCATTCCATAATCGCCGATATCCCATGTCTTTCCAAAAAAGTAAGCTTCAATTCCTTTTGCTTTAATCTCATTTAAAGCTTTCACACAAGTGAGTGATTGTTTTTCTTTTACACAGGGCTTCCCCCAATAAAAATCACCTTGAACGATTTTAGGACATTCAGTTTTGATCCGTTCAAACTCATTTTTAGGTTGTGCTATATATTCTTTACAAGAAAAAGATAGCACGACAATAGTAATTAAAAATCTTATAAGAACCTCTGTATGCAACCTCATATAGAATATCTCCTATTGATCTTGTGGTTTTACCTTATAAAATTCACTGCGATGAAGATACGTTCCGGGATGACTGATCCATCGGGTTACTGGCCCATGAGGTTCATAACTCTCAGAAATCAACTATTCAAATTGACGAGTCTCTTCGTTTAACCTCTTATCTATAATCATATACACATGGTCCGATTTCATCGGACCGTCTTTAGGTACAGGCTTTCTTGTTATTCCAATTTGACCAACTTCTAAATCAGGAACTTTAAAACCATCGTTTTTTTCTGCTTTCCAACATCCTTTTCGATGAGTGGACTTGTCCTCTCTAATAAATTTGATGCCTGTCTTAAATACTCCACTCCGTTCCCATGAGCTTGCTTATCAGAAATCATTTTATTCATGCGATCAACATCATCAGTGAGTAAATAAGTGTTCGTATTTAGATTAGCAAAGGAACCAAAGCCAGTATATCCAGCAGCAGAGAATACTCCACCAATCCAACGAATACAATCAGTGTTATCTATCTGTCTAAAACCGTCCGATCCGACAGTATTTACTCCTGGAATATTATTTACTTCTTCTCCCGTTGAATATCCAATTTTTCCATCCAAATTAGATCCTAGCATTTTAGCCACACTAGCCAAATGTTCATTCAATTTCTGTTGATTAGATAGATCAACAGTTTTGGATGCTTCCCGGATTTCGTTTCCTAATCTTTTGAAATATTCAGCATTCGATTCTTCTTTTGACTTAGTTATTTTCACAGAAGAAAGAGCTTCAGTTGATGTTTTATACCCGCCAGCCGGTTCATCCCATAAAGGCTTTTTCTCACGCATACGTTTATACTCTTCAAATTCAACGAGAGCAGCTCCTTTTAACGGAATTTCTTTACCTCTCATTTTGGTCAAAACACCTTCTAAATCCGAAGTATCTGCTCCCAATAGCCTTAATTCGAGGAGTTTTTTCTCTGTAGTTAGTCGACTATCCTTTGAAAATCCATCTAAAATATTTTTCTTTAAGTCATCAATTTTAGTTAAATTCAAAGAAGCTTCGCTTGCTGTGATATTTGGATTATAGTATCCGCTTACGCTACTCGTGATTTCTTTACCTACCGCATCAAGAATTTTGATTTTCCCATTTGAATAGCTAGTACCAAAAATAGATCGATTGATTTGGAAACTGGTCTCCATGATACGTCCATCTTCTCTTATGATTAAAGCTTGCAATTCACCATTCTTCTCTCTAACAAAGTATTCCGTTCCATTAATATTCTTCTTAACAAGTTCATAACCATAAATGTTAATTTTATCACTTTTGTTGAAGGCATTTACTTCATCTTTTGTGAATACAAATTCTCCAAATTTATTCTTTTCACGAGTATGTGTATCACCTCTGTTACTGAAAAGAGAATCATCAGGAATATTTCCATTCCCAGAATTCGTAAAAGAAAATCTTAGAGATGGGAGTATTCGTTTTATCAAACTTGTTTTCTCTGTTGGTCCTGCCATAGGAGAACCTAAACCTTCACGGGCCAACAAAGAAGCAATTTGATTCAATATGTTATCAGCAAGACCTAGATTTGGTAGGGAAAAATCAGGAATGAATCCATCAAGTATATTAAGAATACCATCTTTCGCTGGCTGTGAAAGAACGTCATTTCCGCTATCCATTGTGTAATCACTGAGAGGGGAGTCATTAGTTTTCTCAGAGTATAGATCATTATGCGAATCCCCCTCTTCCTCTTTTCTTGTTGGCTTCGGTTCAGTAGCCACTGGAAGTGTTGGGATTGGATTCTGCGGAGCATTCGGATTTGTATTTGGGAAATTCCCAGTTGCTAAACCAAATGCGATTGCCCCACCACTCATAAGAAGCCCACCTAACGCAACTCCAGCATCTGCAAAATTATCAAAGATGGAGACTTGGTCTTGTCGAATTTTTGCGGCTTTCTCTGCTATATCTTCTGGAGTCATACCATTGATTTCGTCTTCTGTATAGTTTTCCTTCGCAAGCAGTTCTCTATCCTTGAGCATTTGGTTTGCTTCGCTAATACGATTACCCAATTGGTTGATTTCAGAAGGTCCCATTTCATTTAGTTTTTTTGTAATATCCGAATCGTTGAATCCTTCTTTTTTTAACTGATCTCGTATATAACCTTCATTTTTTGCTAATTGGATCTTTGCATCTTTGGTTGCTTGTGTTTGATCTTGAGCTGAGTTGATGTTTTGTTCGGCGAAGTTCAATTCGTCCATTTGGACCATTTGTGGCAATATCGTTTCTCACTTCCCCGCCTTCACCTGCGACGCCAATCCATCGGTTAACAAATCCAATTCTTCTATCGTAAAACCGCGCAACTGCACATCCTTTAAACCTATCTCTGGATCTTTCACAGCCACTTTTAGGGCTTTTTTGAGATTCGATAGATACCGTTCTGGAGTCGTCTCATCTGTATCAATATATCCAAGAAAACTAGCACCTAAATCATCTTCCACGTTTACTAAGGCTCGGTCCTTGATTGTCACAATTGCCCAGGACATCGGAAGCATTCCGTTTTCAGGATTGGATGTCTCGAAATAAAATTTACATTTGATTAATGTAGCAGTGTAACTCGAACATTTAACTTCTTTAATGGTACCTTTTGAATTACTGCCAGCTGAATCAAAAGAAGAATGAGTTTGAATATCATATTCATACTTATTATTTTCAAGAAAAAACTGAAACCAATTTGTAGAATCATTAAACCGATTCAAGGCAATTAAAGAACTGTCAATTCCATTGATACGAACCAAGGGATTTCAATTATTAAGAAAAAAGTTAAAATCTTCTAAAAGAACTTCCAAATCATAACTTTCTAATTTCTCAAAGTTCTTTTTTGAAACTCGTAATATCGTACCTTCAGATATTGAGACGTCTGCTTTAATTTTTTCCAAATTTAATTTCGTACTTTGAAGATTCGATACATCTGAGAAACTTTCTTCTTTTTTACAACTGATCACATATAAGAAAAAGATTATTATTAAAAGAATTTTTTTCATTGGATCAATCCTAATCTTTTTAAGCGAGGAATATCAGCTTCAGTTGGGACTCGATCTCTAAATCCCATTTTCCCAGTGATTGGATCTTTCTCATAAATACTAAACTCAACATGTGTTTGATCCCCTGGATTTCCGATGGATCGACCGCTGTTACTAGAGATTGAGATTGTTTGTCCGGGTTGAATCATATCATTTGTTTTCACGAGAATTTTTTCAAACTGCATATCGCAAATTTTATCAATTTTTACTTGGTTTCACATGTTGGTAGACAATCCCTTTTTCTTTGAGAAAAGCCACGATCTTATTGAAGTCTCTTTCATTAAAACGAGGAGTATTTCTGTCTAGCTCATATATTTGCATTCTTTCTTGAATAGATTTAACTCGAAAGGTAGTAGGATATAATTCAGTTTTTAAATCAAAGCCATTTTGTAACAACATGTAAGTAATACTAAGATGATTATGCGTAATTGAAGCGGCTACGGCACGACCATGACCAAAATTGACATCAGCACCTCGAGCAATAAGCATTTCTACACTTTTGAAATGCCCATCCTCTGCTGCAACACTCAATGCTGTCGCAGGTGGATGATTCTCGTCGATCATACTTTCATCATAAATTTCCTTTGCATTGGGATCCCCTCCATGTTCCAATAGTAATTTTAGTATAGAGGAATTTCTAGCAGCGGCAAAAAGTATAGGGGGCCGTGGATTTAATTCCGATTTAAAATTGGGGTTCGCACCATGTTCTAGCAAAGGAAGTATCGCCCCTTCTCTGTCCCAAAAAATTGCCATACTTAAAATCGGAATGCCAAAATCGTTTGGAACATTCAAATCATATTTATTTTCGGAAAGGTACGTTTCTAACTGAGCGTCATCATAGAGATAAATTGACCTGGCTAATTCCCATAAGGGTGTGTTTTGGAATTGTCGTGGATCTAAATGGATAAGTCGACTTTTATCAACCTCTTTGTCCAATACATTCGACTTTGTTAGTTTTAAATAATAGGACTTGGTTTTTGTCCAAATACAACCTTCTAGTAAAAAGGAAAGTAGAACAAGGAACACCAGTGAGGTGGTTCGAAACAATTTAATACTTTGAGATAAACTCATTTTTTTTCCTCTCAGACCAGTTGTTGGTTTTAGACATCTCGCTAATTCTATTTATGATTGTTTGAGGGATCGGAGTTTTCCAATAATCGATGCCTTGGGAAGCCAAAAATCGAATGATCTTTATTTTTTCTTGGTACCATTTTGTATCAAGCCCATAAACTTTATATCTTAGCTTATCAACCAAAAAGAGTGAAACCTTTTCCTCGTTCGGTTTACCATAATTTGAACCACCGGTGTAAGACATTACCCCTTTGTAATCGACACCACGTTCCAGAAGATACAGAACTAAATCCAGCCGATCATAGATCATATATTTTGCAAGCAAGAGACTTCCACCATATTTGTTTTGATGATGGATATTTCCCCCCTGCCTCCACAAGCAATTGTAAGGTTTCAAGATTCTTTGCATACAATAAGGGAGAGTATCCTCCCATGATTGTATACGAATAGCCGTTATAGTCTGTATGTGAATACTTGATATGAGAATGAAGGTTGGGATCTCCACTATGTTCCAGTATGATATCAATGATTTCTTTGTGTTTTTTAGCGAGTTCTTCCACTTCCCCAAGATCTCCGACAGCTAGCGCGTATGCAAGATCCCAAACAGGTGTTCTTTGGAAAACTCGATAGTCACTCTTAGAACCTATAGTCAATGCCTGAGGGTCAACAGGTTCTTGTAAGTGTCTGGAAACAACAACACGTTTGAAACTACTTGTGATTTTGTAACAATTGATTTGTGACAGTATTGTGCACAATACAACAATATGGAACAATTTGAGTCT